>NZ_LMMK01000001.1:0-1665 GCF_001422795.1 Methylobacterium sp. Leaf88
ACCTCGCAAGAGAAGACCTCGCAAGAGAAGACCTCGCAAGACAAGATCGCGCCGGAGCGGGCGCAAGCGACCGCGGTGACCGCGTCGGAGGCGACGGCGATCCTGGACGGTCTGTCGGAGCCTTCGGCGCTGCGTCTGTTGCCGGAGAGCCAGCTTCAGGCGGTGGCGGACGCGGTGCGCACCGAGATGATCGACGCGGTCTCGGTCACGGGCGGGCATCTGGGCTCCGGGCTCGGCGTGGTCGAGCTGACGGTGGCGCTGCACCACGTGTTCGACACCCCCGACGACCGCATCGTCTGGGACGTCGGCCACCAGGCCTACCCGCATAAGATCCTCACCGGCCGGCGCGACCGCATCCGGACGCTGCGCCAGCCCGGCGGCCTGTCGGGCTTCACCAAGCGCTC
The DNA here is from genome assembly GCF_001422795.1 of Methylobacterium sp. Leaf88. Lineage (NCBI taxonomy): Bacteria > Pseudomonadati > Pseudomonadota > Alphaproteobacteria > Hyphomicrobiales > Methylobacteriaceae > Methylobacterium > Methylobacterium sp. Leaf88. Next base: position 405 of record NZ_LMMK01000001.1, read on the forward strand.
GGAGAGCGTCTACGATCCCTTCGGGGCGGCCCATTCCTCCACCTCGATCTCGGCGGCCCTGGGCATGGCCGTGGCGCGCGACCTCGACGAGGCGGCGGCCAAGGCCCAGGGCGCGCCGGCGCCCAAGCGGCGCAACATGGTGGCGGTGATCGGCGACGGCTCGATGTCGGCGGGCATGGCCTACGAGGCCATGAACAATGCCGGCGCCCTGCACTCGCGCCTGATCGTCATCCTCAACGACAACGACATGTCGATCGCGCCGCCCGTGGGCGCCATGTCGGCCTACTTCGCGCGCCTGGCCTCGGGGGGCACCTACCAGTCCCTGCGCGAGACCGCCAAGCAGCTGGGCAAGCTCCTGCCCAAGGGCCTCTACCAGCGCGCGGCCGCGGCCGAGGAATACGCCCGCTCCCTGGTGGTGGGCTCGGGCACGATGTTCGAGGAGATGGGCTTCCACTATGTCGGGCCCGTCGACGGGCACAACCTCGACCACCTGCTGCCGGTGCTCAAGAACGTGCGCGACTCCGAGCAGGGTCCGATCCTGCTCCACGTCGTGACCCAGAAGGGCAAGGGCTACGCCCCGGCGGAAGCCTCCGCCGACCGCTACCACGGGGTGGTCAAGTTCGACGTGCTCTCGGGGGTGCAGGCCAAGGCCAAGCCGAACGCGCCGGCCTACACCCGGGTGTTCGGCGAGAGCCTGATCAAGGCGGCGGATGCCGACGACAAGGTGGTGGCGATCACCGCCGCGATGCCGGGGGGCACGGGCATCGACCTGTTCGGCAAGGCGCATCCGGAGCGCACCTTCGATGTGGGCATCGCCGAGCAGCACGCGGTGACCTTCGCGGGCGGCCTGGCGACGGAAGGCTACCGGCCGTTCGTGGCGATCTACTCGACCTTCCTGCAGCGGGCCTACGACCAGGTCGTGCACGACGTGGCCCTGCAGAACTTAGCCGTGCGCTTCTGCCTGGACCGGGCCGGGCTGGTGGGGGCGGACGGGGCGACCCATGCGGGCGCCTTCGACCTGGCCTATCTCTGCTGCCTGCCGAACATGACGGTGATGGCGGCCTCCGACGAGGCCGAGCTGGTGCACATGGTGGCCACCGCGCATGCCCACGACACGGGCCCGATCGCGCTGCGCTATCCGCGCGGCGAGGGCGTGGGCGTGGACCTGCCCGAGCGCGGATCGGTGCTGCCGATCGGCCGGGGCCGGATGGTGCGCGCGCCCGAGGGGGCGCGGGTGGCGCTGCTGAGCCTGGGCACGCGG
>NZ_LMMK01000001.1:1724-1883 GCF_001422795.1 Methylobacterium sp. Leaf88
CTGTCGGAGGCGCTGAAAGCGGCCGACGCGCTGGAGGCGGAGGGCATCGCGGTGAGCGTGGCCGATGCGCGCTTCGCCAAGCCGCTGGACGAGGCGCTGATCCTGGACCTGGCCGCGCGCCACGAGGTCCTGGTGACGCTGGAAGAGGGGTCGGTGGGG
>NZ_LMMK01000001.1:1993-2103 GCF_001422795.1 Methylobacterium sp. Leaf88
GGCTTCGGCGCCATGGTGCTGCACCTGCTGGCCGAGCGGGGGGCGCTGGATGCGGGCCGGGTCCGGGTGCGCACGCTGACGCTGCCGGACACCTACCAGGACCACAACGC
>NZ_LMMK01000001.1:2202-191572 GCF_001422795.1 Methylobacterium sp. Leaf88
ACCGGACGCCATGTACGCCGAGGCCGGCCTCGACGCCGCCGGCATCCTCCAGACCGTCAAGAGCGCCCTGCCCGAGCGGAAGGCGCGCGGCGCCAAGCTCGTCAGCGTCGTTCAGAAGTAGCGTCGTCCCGCATCCCGCGGAGCCCTCGGCTCCGCGGGGTCGAACGAAGGCCTACTTGATCACCGCGCAGGCGATGCGGGCGCCGGCCCCGCCGATGGGCTGGGTGGTGTGATCATCCTCGTTGGCGTGGATGATCAGGGCCGAGCCGTCGCCGTCCTTGAGGGCACCCTCGCCGGTCAGCGGCGTCTCGCTCGACACCTCCGCGTTCACCGATCCGTCGGCATTGGCGAAGACGTTCGGCAGGTCGCCCTCGTCCGGACCCTCGGGATTAAGCAGGCCGTGCTTGCTCTGGTCGTGGTTCACGTGGGCCTTCGACTTCTCGAACTTCGCGGTGTCCGAGCAATCGCCCACGGCATGGAAATGGATGCCGTGCCAGCCGGGGGGCAGGCCGCCGGGCTGGATCGTCACGCGCATGACCAGGGAGCTGGCGCCGTCGCGGATCATGATCTTGCCGATGGGCTCGCCCTTCCCGTTCTGGATCGGGCTCTCGAAGGTCTGCGGGGCCGCAGGGGGCGCTGCCTCCGCGGGCGCCGCCGGGGCGGCGGGCTGCGCGAGGGCCGCCTGGGCGGCGAAGGCCGTGCTGGCCGCGAGGGCAAGGACCGACGGAAGTCGTCTCATGAAATGGCTCTCCTCTCCATGCCGGGTACGCCGGTGGAGCGTCAACGAAGATGGTCGCGGGGGGCTCCACGGCAATGCCGGGATGCCCGACCTTTCCCATGCCTGGAGCGGCGAGGCCAGATGCCGGGCCCTCGCGGACAGCTGTGTCCTGCGGCACCCAGGTGGTTGCCGTACGTGGACGAACTCTTAAGGTTTCGCTAAGTTTCCCGTGACGGGGCCAATGTCGGCGTCCGATCCGCCAAGTCTCCGCCGGTGGACGGTCCGCAGATCTTGGCGCGGCATGAACATCGATTGCAGCGTAAGACTCCTTGGGAGATTCCCATGACGTTCGCAGCCCCCCGCCGCCTCGGGTTCCTCGCTCTGATGCTGGGATTTCTACCCGTCCTGGCGCATGCGCAGACGCCACCGTCCTCCGCTTCCGGGCGGACGTGGACCGACCCGCCGCCCCGGGGGACCGACGAGGCCAAGGCTCCGCTGGCCAAGGCTCCGCTGGCCAAATCCTCGCAGACCAAGGCTCCGGTCACCAAGCCCGAGGCGCTCGAGCAGGCGGCCGCGGCGCCTGCCGAGGCGCCTGCCGGGGCGCGGCGCCCGACGCACGCGGCGGTTCGGACGCCGAAAAGCGCGCGTGGGAATACCCAAGCACGCGTGCGGGTCGCGCGCCCGGCGGCATCCCCGTCGCGTCGTCCTGCCGTCCGGACGGTGGCGCGCGCCCAAGACCGCCAGGACCCCGCCGTCCGGCGCGTCACGACGCGCCCGCCGGTGATGCGCTACAGCTACGGCGTCGTCCCGGAATCGACTGGCCCGTTCGGGTACGAGGACGACCGGGCCCGCCGGATCCGTCAGGCCCAGGAGGCCGGGTACCTCGTGGTGCGGTCCCGCAGCGTCGAGTTCCCCGACGGCCGGCGCCTGCGCACCTATCGCCCCTACGAGGAGGAGGGCGACGACTAGGATGCGACCGGTTCTGCATAGGAAAACCCCGCCGGGGGGACCGACGGGGTTTGGGTGAGCGCGCGATGGGACGTCTGCGGATCAGCGCAGGCGGCCGGGCCGGGCCGGCTCGAACACGATGCGGCGGTGGAACGCGCACCAGCTCTTGCCGTCCGGCGCCGGGGCGCCGCAGCAGACGGCGCGGTCGTTGGGCTCGCCGATGATGAATTTGCACACGAAGGCACCGGACTGAGCGAACGGCACCCGCAACTCGGCGGAGGGTTCGGCGATGGCATCGGCCTCGCCGACCTGTGACATGCGGACAAGCTGGTTCATGGATCGAATGACTCGCGGACTGGCTTTCGCGGGCGGGGCCCTGCGGCGTGTGACGGATCGGGAGCGTGTCGCCTTCGGGAGGGCCTCTCCCCTGCATGGACACAGCGGGCGACCCGCGGACATGAATGGGAAGAATCGCGGACCTTGCGCAGGTCGGAAGCGCGGCCAGACCGGACGCGACAGCGTCATGATGCTGTTATATCTGGGGTTTGCCCCTCGGCAAACAAGTGCTGACGCATGTGTGTGTTGCAGCGCACAGGTTTCGGGCCGCTTTCTTGAGCCGCTGCGGGCCGGGCCGGCAGCCGTTACGAACCACGAATGGGTTTCATCCCGGCCGCTGCCAGGAGGCCGCCGGCTGTCATCGTCCTGAGACGGGACCGTCATAGATCCCGGGACGTGCGGGGATCCTGCCGGGATCGACCCGCAGCGGCGATCGCCCAGCCGGGAGACCCGAATCATGGCCGATGCGATCGCTCCCGGACTCCGCCCGGTGCCACAGGCGGAACCGGGCCGCCGCCCGGGCCCGAACCTCGACGGCCGCATCCCCGTCTCGGGCCTCCTGGCCTTCGCCCTCGTCCTCCTCGGCGGCCTCGCCTATGCCGGCTACAGCCTGATCCACGACATGAACGCGGTCGGCGAGACGCCGCTCGCGCTGGGGGCCTTCGCCCTCCTCGCCCTGGCCCTCCTGATCGCCCTGGCCTTCGAGTTCGTGAACGGCTTCCACGACACCGCCAACGCGGTGGCGACGGTGATCTACACCCACGCACTGCCGCCGGTGGTGGCGGTGATCTGGTCTGGCGCCTTCAACTTCCTCGGCGTCATGCTGTCCTCCGGCGCGGTGGCCTACGCCATCGTCACCCTGCTGCCGGTGGAACTCATCCTGCAGGTCGGCTCGTCCGCCGGCTACGCGATGATCTTCGCGTTGCTGATCGCCGCGATTCTGTGGAACCTCGGCACCTGGGCGCTCGGCCTGCCGAACTCCTCCTCCCACGCCCTGATCGGCTCGGTGATCGGCGTCGGCCTCGCCAACCAGTTGATGGCGCCCGAGGGCCAGGGCACCTCCGGGGTCGAGTGGGGACAGGCCGTGACGGTGCTGGAGGGGCTGCTGTTCTCACCCGTCCTCGGCTTCGTCCTGGCGGCCCTGCTGCTCGTGGCCATGAAGGCGGTGGTCCGGCGCCGGGACCTCTACGAGGCCCCCGCGGGCGAGGCCCCGCCCCCGCTCTGGATCCGCGGCCTCCTCATCCTCACCTGCACCCTGGTGTCGTTCTTCCACGGCGGCAACGACGGCCAGAAGGGCATGGGCCTGATCATGCTGATCCTGATCGGCGCGGCCCCCACCGCCTACGCCCTCAACCGCACCATGTCGGACGACATGACGCCGGTCTTCGTGCAGCAGTCGCGGGACGCCCGCACGGTGTTCGCCGCCCGGGCCGCGGGTGCGGCCCGTCCCGATGCGGCGGCCGCCCGGGCGCAGGTCAGCGAGGCCCTGCGGACGAAGGCGCTGAACACCCCCGCCGTCTATGCGGCGCTGGCCGCCCTCTCGGACGACATCGCCGCCTCGGTGCAGCGCCATGGCGCGATCCGCCAGGTGCCGGCCGCCGCCACCCCGAACCTGCGCAACGACATGTACCTCGCCGCCGACGCGGTGCGGCTGCTGCCGGCCGCCGGCGCCGGCTTCCCGGAGGCCGAGGACAAGGTACTCAAGGCCTACGAGGGCCTGCTCAACGACGGCACCCGCTACATCCCCACCTGGGTGAAGGTCTGCGTCGCCCTGGCGCTCGGCCTCGGCACCCTGGTCGGCTGGAAGCGCATCGTCGTCACGGTGGGCGAGCGCATCGGCAAGACCCACCTCACCTACGCCCAGGGCGCCTCGGCCGAGATGGTAGCCGCCGGTACCATCGGGCTGGCCGAGCTCTACGGATTGCCCGTCTCCACCACCCACATCCTGTCGAGCGGCGTCGCCGGCACCATGGCGGCCAACGGCTCGGGCCTGCAGGTCGCCACCGTGCGCAACATGGCGCTTGCCTGGGTGCTGACCCTGCCGGCGGCCATCACCCTGGCGGGCGGGCTGTTCGTCATCCTGCGGCACGTGTTCTGACGACGGGGGCGCATCGCGTCCCACCCCACCNGCCGGACGCCATGTACGCCGAGGCCGGCCTCGACGCCGCCGGCATCCTCCAGACCGTCAAGAACGCCCTCCCCGAGCGGAAGGCCGGACAGTCGGGACGCCTGCGGCTCGCCTGAGCCGCCGGGCGGACGCACGGAGCATCCGGGCTTTGCGGCCCGGGTGTGTCCCCGTTGCGCTTGTCCGACACCGGTTTCGATGACAAAAGCGCGCCATCCTCGGGTCCGAAGTCCGCTTCGGGCTCCGCGCACGCACAAGATCCTCAGACCCTTACGAGAGAAATGCCACAGGCGACCCCTTCCGGCCCGTTCGATGCCGGCCCGGTTCTCATCACGGGCGCGAGCGGTTTCCTGGGAGCGGCCCTGGTCGACGTCTTCCGCAAGGCCGGCTTCCCCGTCCGGATCATGGTCCGGGCCACCTCGCCGCGCACCAACCTGACCTGGACCGACGTCGAGATCGTCGAAGGCGACATGCGCGACCGCGCGGCGGTGGCACGTGCTCTCCAGGGCCAGCGCTATCTCGTCCACGCGGCCGCCGACTATCGCCTCTGGGCTCCGGATCCGGAGGAGATCGTCGCCACCAACCGCGACGGCGCCGTGATCCTGATGGAGGAGGCCCTGCGGGCCGGCATCGAGCGCGTCGTCTATACGTCGAGCGTCGCCACCATCAAGCCGCACGACGACGGCGCGTCGGCCGACGAGACCCGTCCCCTCACCCCCGCCACGGCCATCGGCGCCTACAAGCGCAGCAAGGTTGTCTCCGAGCGCGTGGTCGAGGAGATGGCCGCCCGCAACGGCCTGCCCGTGGTCATCGTCAATCCCTCGACGCCGATCGGCCCACGCGACGTCAAGCCGACCCCGACCGGCCGCATCATCCTGGAAGCCGCCTTGGGCCGGATGCCGGCCTTCGTCGATACCGGACTGAACCTCGCCCACGTGGACGACGTCGCCGCCGGCCACCTGCTGGCCCTCCGGCACGGCCGGATCGGCGAGCGCTACATCCTCGGTGGTGAGAACGTGCTCCTGTCGCAGATGCTGGCGGACATTGCCGGCATGGTCGGCCGCAGGCCCCCGACGGTGAACCTGCCGCGGGCGGTGGTCTACCCGATCGCCTTCGTCTCCGAGCAGATCGCCCGCTTCACCGGCAAGGCGCCCTTCGCCACGATCGACGGCATCCGGATGTCCCGCTACCGGATGTTCTTCTCCGACGCGAAGGCGCGGGCCGAGCTCGGCTATACCGCCCGGCCCTACCGCGAGGGCCTGTCCGACGCGATCGCCTGGTTCCGCCAGGAAGGACGCCTGTGATGAGCACGACGATCCAGACAGCCACCGAGGCGCGCACCGGCAAGGGCTACCGCGACGAGAACTTCCCCGTCGCGTCGCACCTGATCCATCCGAAGCATCGCGGCGCGATCCTGGCGTTCTACGATTTCGTGCGCGCCGGCGACGACGTCGCCGACCATACGGGCCTGACGTCGGAGCGGAAGATCGAGCTTCTCGACGCCCTGGCCGACGACCTGACGGGCACCCGCCCAACCGATTCGGCCGCCGAACCCCTGCGCCGGGAACTCGCCGCCCGCGGGCTCGCGCCGACGCACGCCCTCGAACTCCTCGACGCCTTTCGCCTCGACGCGCGCAAGAGCCGCTACGCCGACTGGGACGAGCTGATCGCCTATTGCCGCCTGTCGGCCATGCCGGTCGGCCGCTACGTGCTCGACGTGCACGGCGAGGATCGCAGCGTCGTCTGGGGGCCGTCGGACGCGATCTGCGCAGCCCTGCAGATCATCAACCACCTTCAGGATTGCGGGAAGGATTTTCGCAAGATCGATCGGGTCTACCTGCCGCAGGAGACCCTCGACTCGCATGGTGCCGCGATCTCGGAGCTGGCCGCCGAGAAGGCCTCCCCGGCGCTCCGCGGCGTCATCCGCGAGCTGGCGCAGCGTACCATGGGGCTGCTCGACGAGGGCGCGGTGCTGCCCGACCTCATCGCCGACCTGCGCCTCAGCCTGGAGATCGCCGCCATCCATCGCCTCGCCGTCGTGCTGTGCAAAGGGCTGATGACGCGCGATCCCCTGAGCGAGAAGGTGCATCACGGCAAGGCCGCCTTCGCCCTGACCGCGTTCGGCGGCATCGCCGCGACCCTGGCGCGCCGACCCCTGCGAGGCCGGACCCTGAAGGTTCAGGCCGCGAAGGTCGCGCGAGGGAACCGGGCATGAGCGCAACCCTGTCTCCCGCCGCCGAAACCGCGTCCCCCCCGGTCGACGCCCTTCCGGCGAAATCCTCTTCGTTCTACACGGCGATGCGCCTGCTACCGCCGGATCGCCGCGCAGCGATGTACGCCGTCTACGCCTTCTGCCGGGCCGTCGACGACGTCGCCGACGACGGCGGCCCCGCCCCCGTGCGCGCCGCGGAGCTCGACCGCTGGCGCGCCGACATCGACGACCTCTATGCCGGACGGCCGGCGTCGCGGGTGCAGGACCTCATCGTGCCGATCCGCCGCTACGGTCTTCTGCGCGAGGACTTCCAGGCGGTGATCGACGGCATGGCGATGGATGCCTTCGAGGACATCGTCGCGCCCGACGAGGCCACCCTCGACCTCTATTGCGACCGGGTCGCCAGCGCGGTCGGCCGCCTGTCGGTGCGGATCTTCGGAATCGCCGAGAAGGAGGGCATCGCCCTTGCCCACCATGAAGGCCGTGCCCTGCAGCTCACCAACATCCTGCGCGACATCGACGAGGATGCGGAACGCAACCGCCTCTACCTGCCGCGCGAGAAGCTGGCCGCCATCGGCCTGACCGCGCCGACGCCGCAGGCCGCCATCGACCATCCGCGCATCGGCGAGGTCTGCATCGCCGTCGCCCGCGAGGCCGAGGCGCATTACCGGGCGACCTGGGACATCATCGCCAAGTGCCCGCGCAAGGTAACCAAGGCGCCGCGCCTCATGGCGGCGGCCTATCGGTTGTACCTCGACGCCGTCCTGGCCCGCGGCTGGGAGAAGCCCCGCGCCCGCGTCAAGCCGAGCAAGCGCGCGCTCCTCGGCGTCGTCCTCCGACACGGGATCGTCTGATGGTGGGCACGGTCCACATCGTCGGAGCGGGTCTCGCCGGGCTGTCCGCCGCCGTGTCACTGGTGGAGCGCGGTGCGCGCGTCGTCGTGCACGAGGCGGCCAAGCAGGCCGGCGGCCGCTGCCGTTCGTACTACGATCCGACCCTCGGGCTGACCATCGACAACGGCAACCACCTGCTCCTGTCGGGCAACACCTCGGCGCTCGCCTTCATGCGCACGATCGGTGCACCGGAGAGCGCCCTGTCCGGCCCGGACGAGGCGGCCTTCCCCTTCGCCGACCTGAAGACCGGTGAGCGCTGGACCCTGCGCCCCAACGCCGGGCGCGTGCCGTGGTGGGTCCTGCAGGCCTCGCGCCGGGTGCCCGGTACGGCGGCGCGCGACTACCTCGCGCCCCTGGGCATCCTGAAGGCCGCGGCCGGCAAGGCGCCGGGCCAGGGTGGCACCATCGGCGAGAGCATGGCCTGCGAGGGCATGCTCTACGACCGCCTGTGGCACCCGGTGCTGCTGGCCGCCCTCAACACCGATCCCAAGGAGAGCGACGCCGGACTCGCCGCGACGATCCTGCGCGAGACCCTGGGGGCCGGCGGAAAGGCCTGCCGGCCGCTGGTCGCCGTCGGCGGCCTCTCGGCGGCCTTCGTCGATCCGGCGGTGGACTATCTGACCCGGCGCGGCGCGCAGCTGCGCTTCGGCCACCGCCTGCGCAGCCTCGCCCTCGGGGACGGCCGGATCGCCGGCCTCGTCTTCAGCGACGAGACCATCGCGCTCGCCACCGAGGATTCGGTGGTCCTCGCCCTGCCGCCCTGGGTCGCCTGCGACCTGCTGCCGGGCCTGCCGGCGCCGCAGAGCCACCGCTCCATCGTCAACGCGCATTTTGCTGTGATTCCGCCGCCGGGATCGCCGTTACTGCTCGGCGTGGTGAACGGAATGACGGAGTGGCTCTTTGCCTATCCGGATCGTCTATCCGTGACCATCAGCGGCGCCGATCGCCTCTTGGATGTGCCGCGCGAAGATTTGGGACGTCAGATCTGGTCCGAAATCGTGACTTTGACCGGTCTTGCACCCGAACTGCCCAGCTGGCAGATCGTCAAGGAGAAGCGGGCGACCTTCGCGGCAACGCCGGCCGAAGCCGCGCGGCGCTCCGGCGCCGTGACGGCCCACGAGAATCTCGTCCTGGCAGGCGATTGGACCGCGACCGGTCTGCCATCGACGATCGAGGGAGCCATCCGTTCAGGAACAACCGCCGCATCGGCCCTCGCCCGGAGGACCGGCACGTGCGGACAGGCACGAGCGCGCGGCGCGGCGTGAGATAAGGCGGCCGCCTGCGCGGCCGGTGAGGCGAGGACGATGCGGGACGCATTCAGGAAGGTCGAGGCGCTGCAGCGCCCGAAGACTCAGGAGATCTCCCTCGAGGATGTCGAGCGGGGAGTCGTGCGCGCGACCCAGGCGCTGACGGCGCTGTCGCATGCCGACGGCCACCTGTGCTTCGAGCTCGAGGCCGACGCGACGATCCCGTCCGAATACATCATGTTCCACCAGTTCCGCGCCACCGAGATCGCGCCGGAGCTGGAGACCAAGATCGGCAACTACCTGCGCCGCACGCAGGGCAAGCACGGCGGCTGGGCCCTGGTCCATGACGGCCCGTTCGACATGAGCGCCAGCGTGAAGGCCTATTTCGCCCTCAAGATGAGCGGCGATTCGATCGAAGCCCCGCACATGCGCCGGGCGCGCGAGGCGATCCTGTCCCGCGGTGGCGCCGCCAATTCGAACGTCTTCACCCGCTTCCTCCTGGCCCTCTTCGGCGAGGTCCCGTGGCGCGCGGTGCCGGTGATGCCGGTCGAGATCATGCATCTGCCGAAGTGGTTCCCCTTCCACCTCGACAAGGTCTCGTACTGGGCGCGCTGCGTGATCGTGCCGATGCTGGTGATCCAGGCGAGGAAGCCGCTCGCCCGCAATCCCCGCGGGATCGGCATCCCGGAGCTGTTCGTCGCCCCGCCGCAGACCGTGCGCACCTGGCCCGGCAGCCCCCACGCGACCTGGCCCTGGACGCCGATCTTCGGTGCCATCGACCGGATGTTGCAGGTCTCGCAGGATTACTTTCCGAAGACGCCGCGGGCGCGCGCCACGGACAAGGCCGTGGCCTGGGTCAGCGAGCGCCTCAACGGCGACGACGGCCTCGGGGCGATCTTCCCCGCCATGGTCAACACCGTGCTGATGTACGATGTGCTCGGCTACCCGGCCGACCATCCCCAGGTGCGGATCGCCTGCGAGGCGATCGAGAAGCTCGTGGTCGTCAAGGAGCACGAGGCCTACGTGCAGCCCTGCCTGTCCCCGGTCTGGGACACGGCGCTGGCCGGCCATGCCCTCCTCGAGGCCGGGGGCCCCGACGCGGAGCATCAGGCCCGGCGCGGCCTCGACTGGCTGAAGCCGCTCCAAGTCCTCGACATCAAGGGCGACTGGGCCGCGGGCCGGCCGAACGTCCGCCCCGGCGGCTGGGCCTTCCAGTACGCCAACCCGCACTTCCCGGACCTCGACGACACCGCCGTGGTGGTGATGGCGATGGATCGCGCCATGCACCAGCACGGCCTCGTCGCCGACGTGCCGGATTACGGCAACGCCATCGCCCGGGCCCGCGAGTGGGTCGAGGGCCTGCAGTCGAGCGACGGCGGCTGGGCCGCCTTCGACGCCGACAACAACCACCATTACCTGAATCACATTCCGTTCTCCGACCACGGCGCCCTGCTGGATCCGCCCACGGCCGACGTCACGGCCCGGGTCGTCTCGATGCTGGCGCAGCTCGGCGAGACCCGGGAGAGTTCCAAGGCCCTCGACCGCGGCGTCACCTACCTCCTGAACGACCAGGAGGAGGACGGCTCCTGGTACGGCCGCTGGGGCATGAACTTCATCTACGGCACCTGGTCGGTGCTGTGCGCCCTGAACGCGGCCGGCGTCGATCCGGCCTCTCCGGAGATCCGCAGGGCCGTCGCCTGGCTGATCCGCATCCAGAACCCCGATGGCGGCTGGGGCGAGGACGCCTCGTCCTACAAGATCGATCCGGCCTTCGAGCCCGGCTACTCCACCGCCTCGCAGACGGCCTGGTCGCTGCTGGCCCTGATGGCGGCCGGCGAGGCCGACGATCCGGCGGTGACCCGCGGGATCAACTATCTGACCCGCACCCAGGGCGCCGACGGGTTCTGGTCCGAGGAGCGCTACACCGCGACCGGCTTCCCGCGGGTGTTCTACCTGCGGTACCACGGCTACCCGAAGTTCTTCCCCCTCTGGGCCATGGCGCGCTACCGCAACCTCCAGCGCAGCAACACCCGGACGGTCGCCTTCGGCATGTGATGCGAAGGCCCGTGATGCGAAGACGTCTGTGTCGAAGACTCCGGTTCGTGGTCGATCGCGCAACGGTATGAGCGCGATCGCCACGTCCGGTGCCCTCCCCGTCCTGGCCGTGACCGGCCTCGCCAAGGAGGCGCGCCTCGCCTCCGGCGCCGGCGTTCGCGCAATCGGGGCGGGGGGCGACCCGGAACGCCTGCGCGCCCTCCTGGCCGCGCGGCACGAGCCGGGATGCCGCGCCGTGGTCAGTCTCGGCATCGCCGGCGGTCTCGATCCGGCCCTGGTGCCCGGCGACGTGCTGATCGCCACCGCCATCGTCACGCCGACGCAGCGCTACCCGGCCGATCCGGCCATCGCCGCGGCCTGGATGCGCGCGCTGGCGGGATCGGGCTCGACCGTCCGCGAAGCCGTGCTGGCCGGCGTCGATGCCGCCGTGATCGACGTGTCCGCGAAGGCCGCCCTGCGCACCGCCACCGGGTGCGCCGGCGTCGACATGGAATCTCACGTCGCGGCGGCCTATGCCGCGCGGCACGGGCTGCCCTTTGCGGCCCTGCGCATCGTCTGCGATCCGGCCGACCGCGCGATCCCGGCCTTCGCTGCGCAGGCGCTGAAGCCCGATGGCGAGCCCGACATCCGCGCGGTTCTCGCCGCCATCGCGCGCCGGCCCGGCCAGATTCCCGCGCTGATCCGCCTGGCGCGCGACTCGGGACGCGCCTTCCGGAGCCTCACCCGGTGCCGGACCCGGCTCGGAACGGCCCTCGGCGTCCCGGCCGCCTGACACCGCGCCTCCCGCAGAGCGCGCCACGACGGCGACGATTCAGCGTCCGCCCGGCCCGCCCGGACCACGTCCGGGGCCACCGCCGAAACCGCCCGGCCCTTCCGGGCCCCCGGGCCCTCCCCCCGGACCACGTCCGAAGCCGCCGGGGCGCTCGAACCCGCCGGGGCGCTCGATGCCGCCCGGTCCACCCCCGAACCCACCCCCGGGGCGTGCATGCTCGCCGCCCGACGGCAAGCGGGTATCGATATCGAAGCGCGGTGGGCCGCCGGGCTGGCTCCCGGGCATGCGTCCGTCGAGGCCGCGCCCCTCGAAACCACGGCCCTCGGATCTCGGGATCGATCCCCGATCGGGACCCGTCTGAGGGCCGGGGCGCTCGGTGCCGCGCGTGTCGATGCGCAGGCTCTCGACGGCGAGGCGGCCGTCACGGGCCGGCTCGGCGGTGACGACCGCGCGGACGCTGCCGCGGCGGGGCAATCCGGGATCGGGCCGACCGGCGATGTCGAGGCCGGACCCGATCTGGAGACCCCGGGCATTTCGGCCGACATAGGCCTCGATGGAGACGCGGCGCAGGCCCGGAACGAACAGGGCGCGCGATTCCTCGAACCCCGTCACCGTGAGGCTCGACCCCGCCGGAACGCCCGTGACGATGGCGCGCCGTCCGATCTGCCCGGCATCGACGCCGACGAGGCGGAGATTGCCGATCGCCGGGCTGCCATCCGGCCCCCGTCGGACCGGACCGGCCACCCGCGCGGCTCCCTCCGACCGCCGTTCCACCAGACTGGCGACGACGACGCCGTCGGGGCGCCGCAGCCCGCTCACCGCGACGCGATCGCCGACCCTCCATCCGTCACGCTGGGTCGTCGGCAGGGCGACCCGTTGGCCGAGGACGGTCAGTCCGCCCTTCCGGAGCGCCTCGACCGGTCCGACGACCTCGCTCGTGACGTCGATGCGGCCCGTGGCGAGGATGCCGCCGGTCTCGAGAGCGACGACGCGGACCACGTGCCCGATCCGAAGGTCGCTCACCGCCGCCGGTCGCCCGTCGATCCGCACGGGGACGTCCTGCGGATAGGTGATGCGCAGGTCGTTGACGATGATCGATCCGAACTTGCGGATCGTTCCGATCACGCCCGTGCCGCCCAGGCCGCGGTCGCCCTCCGACTCCGATCCGTCACCCGGCGGGTGGCTCGGGCGTGCGCCGGTGCCGCCGATGCCCTGGTCGCGGATCGGTGGGAGCGGGTCGGCGCGGGCCGCCAGCGCGAGGGGCGCCGCGGCGAGCAGGCGCAGGGCGTCGCGGCGGTTCGGTGCGCGCATGGACGCTGTCCTCACGCCTTCGCCGCCGCGGCCGGCGCATCCTCGGCATAGACGTAGACGCCGAAATTCCAGCGATGGGCGCCGCCGGCATCGGTCTCACAGGCCGCGTGGGCCTCGCGGTTGGCCTGCTGCAGCGCCTCCATGGCGATCTCGCGGGCGCGGGCCTCGAGGCGATCGGCCAGCTCCTTCGACAGGCCGTCGTAATGAACCGCGCGCTCGAGGAAGCGCGGGGTCGGCGCAGTGATGTTGGCGACGCTCGCGGCGATGTGGTCGTGCAGGTTGCGGCCGAAGTAATAGAGCTGCGACTCCCCACCGCCCTTCGGCACGTAGGCCGCCTCCGCGAGGACGATGTGCCCGTCGGCATCGGCGACCACGAGTCCCCGGTCGAGCCACTCGTCGAGAACGGCGCGGGGGCGCAGATCGCGGGTCACGGCCGCGACGAGATCCTCGAAGGACGGGCCCTTCCCGTCGCTCGCCCGCGTCAGAGGCCGGGGTTGGCCGTCCGGGTCCGTAAAGGCGGGATCGGCGAGCCAGCGCGCGATGATCCGGCTGGTCCGCGACACGGAGGACGGCACGGCGCTGACGGGGGCGCCGGCGCCGCGCAGGCGGCTGACCTCCTTGCGGTGAATCCCGGTCAGCAGGCTGACCCGACTGTCGGTCTGCTCCTTCCCCGGCAGCGCGAAGTCGTACTCGGCGACGTTCACGTAGAGTTCGCGCAGGAGCGTGGTGAGCGCCGGAAAGGTGATGCCCCGTGCCACGAAGAGGCGCACGAGCGGCCGGAGCAGACGCGCGACGGGGGCGTGGAGGTTCGCCCCCTCGGAAGGTGTCTCGGTCGGATCGGCCATGCGCACACCATAACCGCCGGGCTGTGGGAGACAATCCCACGGCGTGCGTCCCGACACCCGATCTCCACTGACTCTGATTGACGTGGGAAATTTACCCACATAGAAACGAGGTCGTGAGTTCAGGTCGGAGTTCCGCCATGGCCGAGTTGAGGCCCCTTTATCCCACGGACGCCTTGCCGCCGCTGCAAGCGGGCGCGCCGATGCGCTCCGCAGGTCCGGCGGCCCGGCCGCTGGCCCCCCTCGCGCGCGGCTTGGCCGTCCTGGCGGTCGTGGCTCTGGGCACCCTCGTCCTCGGATCCGCGGGCCAGCGGACGCTATCGGCGGCAAAGGACGTGACGGCGGCGACGGACATGCCGCAGGTCGCCGCCATCCACCTCGCTGCGCCCCGTCGGATGGCTGCGGCGTCCGACCTTTCGCGGGCGAACTGATGTCCGACGTCACGCGCCGTTCCCCCAGCCGGTCGGATCTTCGACAACCGCGCCTGATCGTCGACCTGCTCCTCTGCGCCGTTCCGGCGGTCGCCACCGTCGTCCTGCTGATCCTCGGCCTCCAGGGCTGAGTCTCACGGTCATCGGCGCCCCGATCCCGACACCCCCTCCGGCCACCGCCATCACAGACGAATCGCAGCACGCCCGATGTATCGCGCCGATCCCCGCCTGAGCCCGTCGCTGCAGGCCTGCCTACCCCGTCGCCGGCCTCTTCGGACACGGCTCGCCGATGCGCGAACCTTCTCCGCCTGGTGGCGCGCGCTCATCGGCCGGCCGGGTGGCAGGCCGGCGGAAGTGCATCGACGCGCCTGACACGCTCGACCTGCGTCCCGGGCCCGTCACGCGGCTCGGACGGACGCCGCGACGACGGGCGCGTCGGGCGACCTGCGGACCGCCTCGGCCTCGCGGCACAGGGCCGAGGCCAGGCAGCGGGCGCGCTCCACCCAGATGTCGCGCTCCTGGCGGAGGGCCTCGACCGCGGCGCTGTCCTGTGCCCGCGCGATGCGCAGGTCGTCGATCTCCTCGCGCAACGCCGTGGTCCGGCGCCGCTCCTGAGCCAACGCCTCCCGCAGCACCACCAGCGCGGCGTGATCGGACGCGGCGGGATGGCCGGCTGGACCGGGCGGGTTGACCGGACGCAGGTCGGCCACCTCCGCGCGGAGACGGTCGACGTCGAGACCGGTCCTGTCGGGCGCCGGAGCCGCCGCGGGGGCGTCCGCGGTGCCCGGATCGACGGGCACCGGCGCGGAGGCGGGAATGCCCTCCTCCTCGATCACCAGACCGTGGAGCATCCGGAACACGGCGTCGCCGTCGAGCCGCGACAGGTCGAACCCGCTCTCGCGGGCGAGATCGCTCCACAGCGTCTGTCCGGTCTCGGCCTGACCGACGAAGGCCATGGACCAGTTCGCGAAGCCCCGCGCCTCGGTCGGCCCGCATTCGAGAACCGTGACGTCACCGTGCCGCTGATCGCGCTGGATCCGCTCGAAGGTCCGCTCCACCCCCTGGCGCGGGCCTTCCAGCACCTGCGCGAAGGCGCCGCCGTTGAACATCAGGGCGCCGGTCACGCCGACCTCGGCGTTGTTCCGCTGCGAGGTCTCGAGGATCTGCGCCACCGCGTGGCTCGCTTCGGCGTCGGGCACCTGAAGCAGGTTCTTGCTGGCATAGACGAGACGGTAGAGGTCGCTCATTTCCGATCTCCGGAAAGGGGGAACAGGGTCGGGGGCGGCCGCCTCACGCCTGGGCGAGGCCGTGCGGACCGAGGTCGGTGAAGAGGGCCAGGAGCGCCTCGGCCGGGATCGGACGGCTCACCAGGTAGCCCTGGACGTCGGTGCAGCCCTCGGCGCGGATGCGGCGCATCTGGTCCTCGGTCTCGACGCCCTCGGCGACGGTGGTCATGCCGAGGCTGCGCCCGAGACCCGCGATCGCGCGGATCACCGCGTCTCCGTCCGGCTTCTGGGTGATGTCGGCCACGAAGGAGCGATCGATCTTGATCTTGTCGAAGGGGAACGAGCGCAGGTAGCTCAGGGAGGAGTACCCGGTCCCGAAATCGTCCATGGAGACGCGGATGCCGAGGGCCCGCAGCCGGTGCAGGGTCCGCAGGGTGCGCTCGTTCTCCTGGAGCAGCACGCCCTCGGTGATCTCGATCTCCAGGCGGCTCGCGGGGAGTCCGGAACCCGCCAGCGCGGAGACGATGACCTCGACGAGACGATCGCCCTTGAACTGCGCGGGCGACACGTTCACCGCGACGGTGATCGCCGCGGGCCACGTCACGGCATCGCGGCAGGCCTGGCGGATGACCCATTCGCCGATCGGGACGATCAGCCCGATCTCCTCGGCGAGGGGAATGAATTCTCCCGGGGGGACCATGCCGCGCTCCGGGTGATGCCAGCGCAGCAGCGCCTCGCACCCGGTCACGCGATCGTTCTCGAGATTCAGCTGCGGCTGGTAATGGAGTGAGAATTCGCGCCGGCCGAGGGCTTGGCGGATGTCGAGTTCGAGGCGACGCCGCGCCTGCATGCGCGCGTCCATCTCGGCCTCGAAGAAGCGGAAGGCCCCGCGCCCATCGAGCTTCGCCCGGTAGAGGGCGAGATCGGCGCATTTCAGGAGACGATCCGCGTCGGTCCCGTCGCGGGGCGCCACGGCCACGCCGACGCTGGCGCCGATGGTGAGCAGTTGCCCCTCGATCATGTAGGTGCGGCCGATCAGGTCTACGATGCGGCGCGCCAGGACGCGCGTCTCCTCGAGGTCCGTCACGCCGTGCTGAACCACGACGAACTCGTCTCCCCCGATGCGGGCGACCGTGTCGCTGGGACGGAGCGTGGCACTGAGGCGGTCGGCGACCTTGGCGAGGAGCGCATCGCCGATGGCGTGACCCAGGGTGTCGTTGACGGGCTTGAACCGGTCCAGGTCCACCAGAAGCACCGCGCAGGTGCCGTCGGAGGTCTCCACCTGGACGAGCGCATCCTCGAGGCGTTCGCGCAGGTGGAGGCGGTTCGGCAGGCCGGTCAGGGGGTCGAGGCGCGCCCGCTCGCTGGCGGCAATCTCGGCGGCGCGGCGCAGGGTGACGTCTTCGACGGTGATGGTCCAACCCTGGCAGGCCCCGCGGGAGGGGCCGAAGGGCTGGATGCCGATCTCGAGCGTCAACCCCGCGCGCAGGATCTCGAAGGCAAGACCCTCGCAGCGCTCCAGGGCGCGCCGCACCTGGGCGAACAAGGCGTTCCTGCGGAGGGGCAGGAGGCGGCAGAGGGTGTGCAGGGCCTGACGGAGACTGGGACGATCGGGCAGGCCGAACCCGCCCACAAGCTCCCGCGCCGGCCCGGTGCAGAGGACCAGCCGGCCCCGCTCGAACACGATGAACCCCTGTCGCACCACGTCGAGATACGGCGCCAGACCGAGGGCGGCCTCAGCCGGCCCTGGAATCGTCTCCGGTCTCGCCAGAACCTGGACTGCCTGCATCACGTCGCCGCTCCGGTGCGCATCCGGGGTGCGCCAGCACGGAGAGAATAGAGCCCTGAAAGTAAATTATAGGTTCTTACACCACGGATTTTCAGATCCGAAAATCATCGCCGATGAAGGAGGCTGTCGTACAGCACTACGCCGTCCAGACCCCACCCGATCCCGTAGGATCAGCCGCGATGGAAGCGAGCATTACAGACTATCGTCACCTGTTGGAAGGTAACGATTCTGCACTTTATCGTTCTCTGTGCTTCAGCGTTCGAATGGTCTCGCCGACACGATCGGGGGGCAAGGCATCGGCGAGACCCGGTCGATCCGAAGACGGCGCGACGGGGAGACCATGTCCGACGATTGCGGACCACACATTCACACACATCAACGCCATGGAGGATCGCCACGCACGAAGACCTTTCCGTCGCGATCCGCAACGCGGTGTGATCGAGACGACGCGCGAACGCGGGCCGTCTCAGCCGAAGGATCGGCCCTCCGACAATTGCCGGGCAATCCAAGCCTGCGCTTCGTCGAGATCCGCGAAGATCGGCGCATGCGGATCCTCCACGCACCCGAAGCCCGCCTCCAGAAACCAATGTCCCGCCTCGGAGTCATGCTCGCTGGAGAGCTGGACGAGCACGGCGACGAGAATCCCATCCTCGAAAACCAACCGGCTCTCGCGGTCATTGCTGCCCGTCGCGATCTGAACGGGCTGGAGTTTCATGGTCATGCCGTGGCCAGCGTTCCCAGGTACAGGGACTTCGGATTGGATTCCGCCATCGATTTCAGAGGCTGACGATTGCGGAGCTTCCGCGTCCCACCCTTGTGTTCAATCACGCCTCGGCGCCCGAGTTCCTGAAGC
The DNA here is from genome assembly GCF_001422795.1 of Methylobacterium sp. Leaf88. Classification (NCBI taxonomy): domain Bacteria; kingdom Pseudomonadati; phylum Pseudomonadota; class Alphaproteobacteria; order Hyphomicrobiales; family Methylobacteriaceae; genus Methylobacterium; species Methylobacterium sp. Leaf88. The sequence continues at coordinate 19,961 of NZ_LMMK01000001.1, forward strand.
GCACGACCCACGTGCACATTCGAGAGGCCGACGGGATCGGCGGGATCACTCGGGTGACTGGGGGCTCGCTCGCTGACTTCCCATGTGTCTCGACCGCGTCGCAGGCGACGGCCTCCCCCAAAGCCACGAGACCCTGGCGGCGATGCGGAGCGCTCAGCGCTGCTGGGTGACGCTGGCCGAGGCGGCCGATCGGCGCCCGATCGAGGCGGGCGGATGCACCGCGCCCCCGGGCCTAATCGTCGGCGTGCGACGGATCCTTCGCGCGCACCGGCTCCACGTCGTCGAGGGAGGGGACGTAGGCGCACCAGGCGCATCGGCCGGCCTCTGCCCCGCGCGGGGTGTTCGCCTGGGAGCAGAGCGGGCAGACCACGAGCCGAAGTCCCCCGTCGCAGAGGACGCCGCGCCCACGGCCGCGGAAGGTGATCTCGGCATCCTGGGGAATGGCTTTTGAATCCTGCGTTGTCGCGCCCCATCGCCGGGCTCGCGGCGCATGGCCTGATCGTCCGGCCAGCCGGTGGGCGGGGTGCGCGAGCGATAGCGGATGCGCCGCGAGGGTGCAAAGGTGGATGCTGCAGCGCATCGCTTCGACGCGCGAAGCATTCTGTGTGACCGTGCCGGAACAGCCGGGGGAACGGGAGACGCGGTGAGACGAAGCCGGAGAAGCGGAGCGTTCATCGATTTTCGGCGTGACGCGAGCGCGGCCGTTTGACATCAACCGTTATGCGCTCCTGGCTTCTCATCCTGCTCGGTCTGGCGGCAACGGCTGCCGTCTGGTTCCTCCTGCCGGTTCAGGACTGGCTCCAGGCCTTCGGCGCCTGGACGGCAGGACTCGGCCCCCTCGGTCCCGTCGCCTTCGCGGCCCTCTTCATCCTGGCCACGCTGCTGGTGATCCCGGGCACGCCGCTGACGATCGCCGGCGCACTGGCCTTTGGATGGTGGTCCCTGCCGATCGTCCTCGCAGCGGCGACGATCGGCTCGGTCCTGGCGTTTTTCGCGGCGCGATCCGTCCTGAGGCAGCGCGTCGAGCGCGTCATCGCCCGGCGTCCCGCGATGGTTGCCACGATGGAGGCGGTGGGCGACGGCGGATGGCAGTTGCTGACCCTGATGCGGGTCAGTCCCTTCGTGCCCTTCAATGCGCAGAACTACATCCTCGGCCTGACGCGCGTCCGCATGCGGGACTTCCTCGTCTCGACCCTCCTCGGCATGATCCCCGGGACGATTCTCTGCGTTTATCTCGGCGTGATCGGCCGGACGGCGGCAGACTCGGCCGCCCACTGGATTCCGCTGGGGCTCGGCCTGGCCGCGACCCTCGCCGCCGTCGCGGTGACGCGTCGCCGGGTGCAGGCGAAGCTCGCCGCGCGCGGACTGCATCCGGCTCCGCGAGCCTCCCGGGCGCCCGGCCCCCCCGCGCCGGGGCCACCCCGCCCCGAGGGGCGCTGGCTGCGGCCGGGCCAGACCTGCTGGCGCATCGAGCAGGCCCATCGGGTCGCCGTGCTCCATGACGGCGCCGCGTATTTCGCGGCCGCCCGCAGCGCCATGCTGGCGGCGCGCCACTCCGTCCTGCTGATCGGCTGGAGTTTCGACCCGCGCCTGCGCCTCGCGCCGGATGGGAGCCATGCCCCGGAGGGGGAAACCCTGGCTGACCTCCTCCAGAGCCTGCGCGCCTGCCGGCCGGACCTCGCGATCCATCTTCTGATCTGGGACATGCCGTGGCCGCTCTCGGCCGGACGGGACCTGACGCCCGCGGCGGTCCGCGCCCTGCTCGGTCCCGGCATCACGTACCGGGTCGATGCGACGCTGCCCTTCGGCGCCTGCCAGCACCAGAAGATCCTCGTCGTCGACGATGCGATGGCCTTTTGCGGCGGCGGCGACTTCGAGGCCAATCGCTGGGACACGCCGGCCCACCGGGACGGCGATCCGCGCCGGCGCCTCCCGAACGGCGAGGCCTATCCGCCGCGCCACGACATCATGATGGCGGTCGATGGGCCGGCGGCGGCCGCCCTGGGGGACCTTGCGCGCCAACGCTGGCTCGATGCAACCGGCGAGCGGCTGACGCCCCCGCCCGCGCGGGACGGCACGCCCTGGCCGGCCACCGTGACCCCGCTCCTCAGGGACATGTCGGTCGCCCTGTCGCGCACCCGGCCCGCCGGCCGGAAGCGCGTGGCTTTGCAAGAGAACGCCGCGTTGTACGCTGCCGCCATCCGGGGCGCCGCCCGCGTCATCTACCTGGAGAACCAGTACCTCACATCGCCCCTGATCGGCGACGCGCTGATGGAGCGCCTCGGCGAGGCCGAGGGACCGGAAATCATCATCGTGGTGGCCGAGCGCAGCCCGAACGCCTTCGACCGGCTGACCATGGACAGCGCCCGGCGGGGACTGATCCACAAGCTTCGGGCGGCCGACCGCCACGACCGCCTCCGCATCCTGGCGCCGCATACGCCGGAGGGACGCCCGATCCTCGTGCATTCCAAGGTCGGCATCTTCGACGATCGCCTGGTGCGCGTCGGGTCGACCAATCTCAACAACCGCTCCCTCGGCTACGACAGCGAGTGCGACCTCGCCCTCGAGGTCCTGCCGGCCGAGGACGCGCCCCTCCTGCGATCCGCCATCCTGCGGCTGCGGGACGGCCTGCTCGCGCACCATGCGGGCTGCCCGCGCGATATCTTCGAGGAGGCGGTGCGCCGGCGCGGCTCCCTGCGCGCAGTGCTCGACGACCCCGCCCTGGTGGCGCCCCGCCGGCTCTGCCCGGTGGTGCCCTCACCCCGCGGCGCCCTGGCGCGCGTGGTGGAGTCTTGGCATCTCGGCGACCCCGCGAGCGTGCGCGACGCCTGGCGGCCCTGGCGCCGGACCGGCGCCCTGGATCAGGTCCGGCGGGGCGAGCACCCCGCAGAGGCCCCCGCGACTCAGGCCTCGGGGGCGGCGGCCGGCGTGTCCTGAGGCCGCCGCACCGCCCGCGGCGGCGCGGCGAAATCCAGCGTGGCCAGGAGCGGGAGATGATCGGACGCGCGACGCGCGTCACCGTCGCGCAGCACCGCCACATGGTCCACCCGGAGGCCGGGGCCGACGAAGACGTGGTCGAGGCGCAACACCGGATAGCGACTGGGGAAGGTTGCGCGCCCCGCCCGGCTGCGCGCGATTGCGCGGGCGTCGCTGAGCCGCGCGGTCAGTTGACGGTAGGCCCGCGACCACGGCGTCGCGTTGAAGTCGCCCGCCAGGACCACCGGTCCCGCCGCCGATGCCGCCGCAAGCCAGTCGGGACCGAGCAGCGCCGCCAGCTGCCCTTTCTGCTCCGCCGCAACGAGGCCGAGATGGGTGTTGAGGACCTGAAGGCGGTGTCCGTCGCACGCGACCTCCACCCACAGGGCGCCCCTCGGCTCGAGACCGGGCCGACTGGCGAGCCCCGGCAGGCCCCCGGCCCTGATGAGGCGGGAGGGATGCCGCGTGAGGATCGCGTCGCCGTAACGCTCCGTCTCGACCTGGAGCGCGGCGTGGAAATGCGCCCGCAGGCCGAGCTGCCGGGCGAGGGCTTGGGCCTGGTCAACGCCGCCGGTCCGGGCACGGCCGAGATCGACCTCCTGCAGCGCGACGATGTCGGCGTGGCTCGACCGGATGGCACGGGCCACGCGCTCCAGGTCGACGCGCCCGTCGGTGCCGCGGCCGTGGCGGATATTGTAGCTGAGGAGGCGCAAGGGCGGGGCGACCTCCGTCAGGCCGAGGGCTCGGCCAGGCGGGTGCGATGCCGGTCGAGGGCGGCCCGCAATTGCGGCAGGAACGGCGAGTGGCTGTCCCACGGCCTCACCGCCTCCTGCAGCCGCTCCAGGGCCTCGATCTGGGCGGACAGGCCCTGGGCCTGGGAGAGATACGCCCAGATCGCGTCCTCGGCCTCGCCGATCGCGACGGGCTGTTCGGCCAGCAGGAGGCCTTGGAAGCGCTGCAGCGTGTGGTCGAGATCGGCCATGTCGAACTCCCTGGGTCTTCGGTGACGATCGGCCCAGCACGAACCGGGCTCGGTGCACGCCCCGCGCCGAGCCCAGGCACCGGCGGGCCGGCTCCGTCGAGTGCCTGATCGTGAATCATATGGAGCGGCGCCCGCGCTCGGGGAGCGTCCCCCGGGCCCGACACGAGCATCCGGGCCGTGTCGTCCGGATGCATCCGCCGCTGCGTTTCGACCACGTTGGGTTGGGACTTGACCGATTCGTGGCTATTGACCGATTTTTGGGCATGAAATGGCCCGGTCGATGGGCGGTGGCGGGTCCGCGGCTTCGGCGTGGACGGCGCGGAGAACCCGGTTCGGGCTTGGCCCGATCCATGCCAAGGTGTCGGCAGTCGCGTGGGAAGCAGACTCGAAGAGGATGGGTGCCTTGTTGAAGTCCACGGTCAAAGCGTTCGTCTCGGCCACCGCCCTCGCCGCCGTGCTGGGCCTGTCCGCCACCGCCCCGGCCGCCGCGGCGAACGTCTTCCGCTTCGCCTTCCAGGGCGACATCAAGTCCCTCGACCCCTACTCCCTGAAGGAAAGCTTCACCATCGGCATGCACGGGGCGGTCTTCGACTCGCTCATCACGCGCGACAAGGACCTGAAGCTCGCGCCCATGCTGGCGGAATCCTGGGAGAATCCGGAGCCGACGCGCTGGCGCTTCCACCTGCGCAAGGGCGTGAAGTTCCATGACGGCTCGGACTTCACCGCCGACGACGTGATCTTCTCGGCCACCCGCGTGCGGGCGCCGGGCTCGAACTTCACCACCAACGTGCCGTCCGACGCCGAGTGGGTGAAGATCGACGACCACACCGTCGACATGAAGCTCAAGAGTCCTAACCCCATCGCCCTGTACCAGTTCTCGACCTGGTACATCATGTCGAAGTCCTGGGCCGAGAAGAACGGCGCCGTCGCGCCGACCCTGCCGAGCGCCACCTCCACCAGCTACGCCGCCCTGCACGAGAACGGCACCGGGCCGTTCATCATCACCGAGCACCAGCCCGGCGTGCGCACGGTGTTCAAGAAGAACCCGAACTACTGGGGCAAGGTGGAGTCGAACCTCGACGAGGCGGTCTTCACCACCATCCAGAACGACGCAACCCGCGTCGCCGCCCTGATCTCCGGCGAGGTCGACTGGATCGACCCCGTGCCCCTGCAGGACGCCCAGCGCGTCAACGGGAGCGGCACCGCCACGGTGATGGCCGGGCCGGAGCTGCGCACGATCTTCCTCGGCATGGACCAGTCCCGCGACGAGCTGAAGGACTCGAACGTCAAGGGCAAGAACCCGTTCAAGGACGTGCGCGTGCGCGAGGCCTTCTACCGGGCCATCGACGAGGAGACGATCGCCAAGCGCGTCATGCGCGGGCAGGCGGCGCCCTCCGCCCTGCTGATCGCGCCGGTGCTCTTCCCCCGCGCCTCCGAGTTCAAGCGGCCGGACTACGACCCGAAGCGCGCCAAGCAGCTCCTCACCGAGGCCGGCTACCCGGACGGCTTCTCGTTGGGCATGGATTGCCCGAACGACCGCTACGTCAACGACGAGGCGATCTGTCAGGCCGTGGTCTCGATGCTGGCCCGGGTCGGCGTGAAGGTGAACCTCAACGCGCAGCCCAAGGCCAAGTACTTCGCCAAGGTCCTGGCGCCGGCCTACGACACCTCGTTCTACCTCGTCGGCTGGACCCCCTCCTCCCAGGATTCGCACAACATCCTGTTCGAGATCGCCGGCTGCCGAAACGGCTCCAAGCCCGGCCGCGGCAACTGGAACCTTGGCAATTACTGCAACCCGAAGGTCGACGCGCTCGCCGATTCCGTCGAGGCCGAGAGCGACCAGACCAAGCGCAACGCCGAGATCAAGGAGGGGTTCGACACCATCCAGGCCGATTGGGGCTTCATCCCCCTGCACCAGCAGGCCCTCGCCTGGGGCGTCTCCAAGAAGGTCACCCTGGTCCAGCGGCCGGACAACATGCTGATGCTGTACTGGGTCTCGAAGCAGCCGTGACACCCATGACCGATCTGTTTCAGGATATGGCACCGACCCGCGTCTCCGCCCGGCGGGGACAGGGCGATCGCATCCGCTGGCGTGTCCGCCGGGATGGCGCGTGGAGCACCCCGTCATTCCGGGGCCGCGCAGCGGAGCCCGGAATCCAGAAACGAAGGTGGCGCAGGACGTCACACCGTCGGCGGTCCTGGATTCCGGGCTCGCCTGCGGCGCCCCGGAATGACGTCGCGCTTCGGTCTGCGATCGCTCGGCGTGCCGGTCTTGGCGATGTGCACGATCGGATCGCCCGCCCATGATCGCCTTCATCCTCCAGCGCCTGCTCCAGTCGGTCGCGGTGCTGTTCGCCGTCGGCCTGATCGCGTTCTCGATGTTCCGCTTCGCCGGCGACCCGGTGAACCAGATCGTCGGCGTCGACACGCCCTATGCCGAGCGCGTCGCCATCCGGAAGGATCTCGGGCTCGACGATCCGGTGGCGATGCAGTTCCTGCGCTACGCCGGCAACGTCGCCCGGGGCGAGTTCGGCACCTCGTATCAGTTCCGCCAGCCGGTCTCGGCGCTGCTGGCCGAGCGCATGCCTGCCACCCTCGAACTCGCGCTCTGCGCCACGCTGTTCGCCCTCACCGTCGGCATCCTCATGGGGGTCTACTGCGCCCTGCGGCGGGACACTTGGCTCGCCAAGGTCTTTCTGGCCATCACGCTCATCGGCATCAGCCTGCCGACCTTCCTCATCGGCATCCTGCTGATCTTCCTGTTCTCCGTCACGCTGGGGTGGCTGCCCTCGTTCGGGCGCGGCGACACCGTGCGGCTGGGCTGGTGGACGACCGGGTTCCTCACCGCCTCGGGCCTGCGCGCCCTGATCCTGCCCTCGGTCACCCTGGGGCTGTTCCAGATGACCCTGATCATGCGGCTGGTGCGGGCCGAGATGCTGGAGGTGCTGCGCACCGACTACATCCGCTTCGCCCGGGCGCGGGGGCTCACCACCCGCTCGATCCACCTCGGTCACGCCCTGAAGAACACCCTGGTGCCGGTCATCACCATCGCGGGGCTGCAGCTCGGCTCGGTCATCGCCTTCTCGATCATCACCGAGACGGTGTTCCAGTGGCCCGGCATGGGCCTGCTCTTCGTCCAGGCGGTGCAGAACGTCGATATCCCCATCATGGCGGCCTACCTGCTGCTGGTCGCCGCCATCTTCGTCGTCATCAACCTCGTGGTGGACGTGCTCTACACCATCGTCGATCCCCGCCTGCGGCTGTCCACGGGACGGGCCTCATGAGCGCCTCCGTGCAGGACACCCCCCTCCTCCCGCCGGCGCCGGTGAAGCGCTCGGCTCTGGCCCGCTTCCGCGAGTCCGACGTCTATGCCAGCTTCCGCCGCTCAAAGCTGGCGATGGGGGCTTTCGCGGTTACCCTCGTCCTGGTCCTCCTGGCGCTCGCCGCCCCCGTGATCTCGCCGCAGAACCCGTACGATCCGGCCCAGCTCGAGCTCATCAACTCGAACCTGCCCCCGCTCTGGTACGCCGACGGCGTCGCGCCCTTCACCCTCGGCACCGACGACCAGGGCCGCGACGTGCTCTCGACGGTGTTCTACGGCCTCCGCCTCTCCCTCATCGTCGGGCTGCTCGGCGTCGTCGTTTCCGGATTCCTCGGCATCGTGCTCGGGCTGGTGGCGGGCTATTTCGGCGGCTTCGTCGACACCCTCATCATGCGCATCGCCGACGTGCAGCTCACCTTCCCGGCCATCCTCATCGCCTTGGTGGTGGACGGCGTCGCCAAGGCCGCCGTCGGCAGCCAGATGGACACGAACGCCGCCATCGGGCTCATCGTGCTTTCGATCGGGCTGTCGTTCTGGGTGCAGTACGCCCGCACCGTCCGCTCCTCGGTGCTGGTGGAGAAGAACAAGGACTACGTCCAGGCCGGACGGCTGATCGGTCTGTCCTCGCCGGTGATCATGGTGCGGCACGTCTTGCCCAACGTCCTCGGCCCGGTCTTCGTCATCGCCACCATCAACCTCGCACTCGCCATCATCACCGAGGCGACTTTGTCTTTCCTGGGCACCGGCCTGCCCGATTCGATGCCCTCCCTCGGCACCCTGATCCGCACCGGCAACCGCTTCCTGTTCTCCGGCGAGTGGTGGATCGTCGCCTTCCCGGGCCTGGCGCTCGCCGGGCTCGTCCTGGCGATCAACCTGCTGGGCGACTGGCTGCGCGACGCCCTGAACCCGAAACTCCAGTGATCGCGCCGGCATGACACAGCTGCCATGACAGAGCCCGTCCTCTCGGTCCGCAACCTGCGCGTCGCCTTCGCGGGCCGGCGCGGCACCCTCACGGCCATCGACGACGTCTCCTTCGACATCGCGCGGGGCGAGATCCTCGGCGTCGTCGGCGAGTCCGGGGCCGGCAAGTCTGTCACCGGCTCGGCCGTCATCGGTCTCATCGACCCGCCCGGCGGCATCGTCGGCGGTCAGGTCCTGCTCAAGGGAGAACGCATCGACAACCTGCCGCCGGAGGCCCTGCGGCGCATCCGGGGCCGGCGCATCGGCATGATCTTCCAGGACCCGCTCACCAGTCTGAACCCGCTCTACCGGGTCGGCCGGCAGATCGTGGAGACCATCCGCACCCACACCGACCTGTCCGAGAAGGCGGCGCGGACGCGCGCCATCGACCTCCTGGCCGAGGTCGGCATCCCGGCCCCGGAGCGGCGGATCGACGGCTACCCGCACGAGTTCTCCGGCGGGATGCGCCAGCGCGTGGTGATCGCCCTGGCGCTCGCCGCCGAACCGGAGCTCATCATCGCCGACGAGCCGACCACGGCCCTCGACGTCTCGGTCCAGGCCCAGATCATCGCGCTCCTGAAGCGCCTCGGCAGCGAGCGGGGTACCGCCGTCATGCTGGTGACCCACGACATGGGCGTGATCGCGGAGGCGGCCGACCGGGTGGCGGTGATGTATTCCGGCCGGATCGCCGAGATCGGCCCCGTGCGCGACGTGGTGCAGAACCCGCTCCACCCCTACGCCAAGGGCCTGATGGGGGCGATTCCGACCCTGGCCCAGGAGACCGACCGCCTCGCCCAGATCCCCGGATCGATGCCGCGCCTGTCCGACATTCCGCCGGGCTGCGCCTTCAACCCCCGCTGTCCCTCCGTCTTCGGGCGCTGCCGCGTGGAGCGGCCGGACCCGATCCCGGTCGGCGCCCATCGGGTCGCCTGCCACCTCTACGACCGGTCGGAGGCCTCCGCCGCATGAACGCGCCCGTCATGCCTCCGCCCCGGACGGGCGCCCGCGCCCCGGAGGCCCCCTACGTCGCCATCGAGGGCCTGCGCCGCACCTTCGACGTGTCCCGTCCCTGGCTCGCCCGGGTCATCGAGCGCCAGCCCAGGCAGATCCTCCGCGCCGTCGACGGCGTCAGCTTCGAGATCCGGCGCGGCGAGACCTTCGCGCTCGTCGGTGAATCCGGCTCGGGCAAGTCGACGGTGGCCCGCATGGTGGTGGGCCTGCTGCCGCCGAGCGCCGGGGACGTCCGCATCACCGGCGTCTCGATGACCGATCCGCGCGAGGCCGCCGCCCGTCGGCGCCTGCGCCGCCGCATCCAGATGATCTTCCAGGACCCCTACGCCTCGATGAATCCGCGCTGGCGGGTCCGAAAGATCGTCGCCGAGCCGATCCGGGCCTTCAACCTGCTGCAGGGCGAGGTCGCGATCGGGCGCCGCGTCGGGGACCTCCTCGGCCTCGTCGGCCTGCATCCCGACGACGGGGTGAAGTATCCGCACGAATTCTCCGGCGGCCAGCGCCAGCGCATCGCCATCGCGCGGGCGCTGGCCTCCGAGGCGGAGTTCCTGGTGGGCGACGAGCCGACCTCGGCCCTCGACGTCTCGGTCCAGGCCCAGATCCTCAACCTGATGCGCGACCTGCAGGACCGCCTCGGACTCACCTACCTGTTCATCAGCCACAACCTCGCCGTCGTGCGCCACATGGCGAACCGGATCGGCGTGATGTATCTGGGGCGCGTGGTCGAGATCGCAGACGGACGGGAACTCTTCCGTGCTCCGAAACATCCCTACACGCGCATGCTGCTCGACGCGGTACCGGATATCGGGCTCACCGGGCGCAAGCGCATCCCCGTCTCCGGCGAGATCCCGAACCCCATCGATCCCCCCTCGGGCTGCGCCTTCAACCCGCGCTGCCCCTTCGCGAACGAGCGCTGTCGCATCGAGGTCCCGGCCCTGGTCGAGGGTGTGGCCTGCCACGCCTTCCAGGAGCGGCGGCTGCCGGCCTGAGAGCCGGTGGTCCATGCGGGCGCGTTCCAGAGCCAGATCATGAGCACAGCCCCCTCCATCGCCGCCACCGAACCGGCCTCCGGCACGGCTTCGGACGACGACATCCTCGGCCTCGGCGCCGTCGACCTCGCGGCCGCGATCCGCGCCCGGCGCGTCTCCTGCGTCGAGGTCATGACCGCCTGTCTCGACCAGATCGACCGGGTGAACCCGACCGTCAACGCCATCGTGGCCCTGCGCGACCGGGCAGAGCTGATCGCCGCCGCCGGGGAGCGCGATGCCCAGGCCGCGCGCGGCGAATTTCTCGGGCCGCTGCACGGGTTTCCCCACGCGGTGAAGGACATCGACGCGGTGAAGGGCCTGCCCTTCACGCAAGGGTCGCCGATCTTCCGGGACCGGATCGCGGCGGCCGATTCGATCATGGTGAAGCGCCTGCGCAGGGCCGGCGCGATCTTCACCGGCCGGACCAACATGCCGGAATTCGGCCTCGGCTCGCAGACCTTCAACCCGGTCTACGGCGCCACCCGCAACGCCTACGATCCAACCAAGACCTCCGGGGGCTCCAGCGGGGGCGCGGCGGTGGCGGTGGCGCTCCACATGCAGCCCGTCGCCGACGGCAGCGACCATGCCGGCTCCCTGCGCAATCCCCCCGCCTTCAACAATCTGTTCGGCCTGCGCACGGGCTACGGCCGCATCCCCATCGAGACCAAGGACGCCTTCACCCCCGGCCTCGGCGTCTCGGGCGGCATCGGGCGCTCGCCCGCCGACATCGGCCTGCTGCTCTCGGTCCAGGCCGGCTACGACGCGCGGGTGCCCTTCGCGAACACGCAGGACCCCGCGATCTTCGCCGAGGACCTGAAGCGGGACTTCACAAACGCCCGCATCGCGTGGTTCGACGATTTCGGCGGCTACCTGCCCTTCGAGCCCGGCGTGCTCGACCTCGACCGCAGCGCGCTCGCCGCCTTCGAGTCCCTCGGCGCCAAGGTCGAATGGGATCGTCCGCGCTTCGACATGGCCAAGGTCTGGCGTGACTGGCTCACCCTGCGCGCCTGGATGACCGCCTCCAACCTGCGCCCCCTCTACGACGAGCCGGCCTATCGGGCGCTGCTCAAGCCGGAGGCGGTCTGGGAGGTCGAGCGCGGCCTGGCGCTCTCGGCCGATCAGGTCACCGCCGCGCAGGAGGGCCGCACCGCGTGGTACGAGGCCGTGCGGCGGTTCCAGGAGCGCTACGACTTCCTGCTGATGCCCTCGACCCAGGTGTTCCCGTTCGACGTCGAGGAGCGCTGGCCCAAGTCCGTCGGCGGCCGGACCATGGACACCTACCATCGCTGGATGGAGGCGACGATCCCCGTCACCATGAGCGGCCTGCCCGCCCTCAACGTGCCGGCCGGCTTCGACCCCGCCGGGCGCCCCTCCGGCATCCAGATCGTCGGCCCCAACAACGGCGAGCGCGCCTGCCTCCAGCTCGGTGCCGCCTACGATGCCGCGACCCGATGGGTGACCCGGCGCAGGCCCGCGCTGCTGAATCCCTCCTGATTTCCTTCGCGCTCCTCCTTCGAGACCCCCGATGACCGACACGCCCGCGCCGCATCACGGCCGCTACGCCTACAGCGCCCTGCCCGACCGGCCGGTCTACGACTGGCCCGGGGGCAAGCGCCTCGCGGTCTATCTCGCGCTCAACCTCGAGGGCTTCGATTTCGGCCGGGGCCTCGGCGCGGAACTGGCCCCCGGCGGTCCGCAGCCGGACGTGCTCAACTACGCCTGGCGCGACTGGGGCAACCGCGTCGGCGCCTGGCGGATCAAGGACACCCTCGACGCGCTGGAGATGCCCGCGAGCGTCCTCGTCAACAGCCGCCTCTACGCCGATTGTCCCGGCCTGATCGAAGCCTTCAGGGCGCGCGGCGACGAGATCGTCGGCCACGGACGCACCAACGCCGAGCGCCAGGGCGACCGGGAGGAGGCCGAGGAGCGCGCCCTCATCGCCGAGGCCACCGCTGTCCTGACCGCCCAGGAAGGCAAGCCGCCGAAGGGCTGGCTCGGGCCCTGGATCTCGCAGAGCCATCGGACGCCGGACCTCCTGGCGGAAGCGGGCTACAGCTACCTCCTCGACTGGTGCCACGACGACCAGCCCACCTGGTTTTCCACCCGCGACGGCGGCCGCATCCTGGCGGTGCCCTACCCCCAGGAACTCAACGACATCCCCGCCATCGTCGCCCGCAAGGAAACCGGCCAGCAATTCGCCGACGCCCTCGTGGAGGCCTTCGACGAGATGCTGGAGCAGGCGCGCACCGCCCCCCTGGTCATGGGCATCGCGCTGCATCCCTACATCGTCGGCCAGCCGCATCGCCTCCGCCCCCTGCGCCGCGCCCTCGCCCATATCGCCGCCCGCCGCGATGAGATCTGGCTGACCACTGCCGGCGGCATCGCGGCCTTCGCGGCGGAGAGCGGTACCGCCCGGTAGCGGGTCGGCGTCGGCCGACTGTTCAGACATCGATCAGACTGGACCGTTTAGACAGGCCGCTCGCGTCCCCGACGCCTGCCCCGAGTCCACTCATGCATGCCGACGCTTTCCTCGCCGCCGCCGAACGCCTGCCGGTCGCCGACCTCGACGCCCTGACCGGCGGCAAGGGCGTCGTCGTGGTGGCGCCTCACCCCGACGACGAGAGCCTCGGCTGCGGCGGCCTCATGGCCGAGGCCCGGGCGCGGGGTCGCGAGGTCCGCGTCGTCATCGTCAGTGACGGCTGTGGCTCGCACACGCACTCGACACTCTATCCGCCGGCAAAACTGCGTGACCTGCGCGAAACGGAGACGGTATACGCCGTTGGTATACTGGGCGTCCCGCCGGAGGCCGTGACCTTCCTCCGCCTGCCCGATGCCGGCGTCCCGAGCGCCGGCCCAACCGCCGAGGCCGCCGCCGCCCGGATCGCCGCCATCGCCCATGAGGCCGATGCCGGAGCCGTCTGCGTCACCTGGGGCCACGATCCCCACTGCGACCACCAGGCCGCCGCCGCCATCGTCCGCCTCGCGCAGCCCCATCTCGGCCCGATCCGAATTTTCGCTTATCCCGTCTGGGGTTGGACCCTGCCCGAGGGTACCGAGGTCGGCCCCGCTCCGACCGGCCTGCGCCTCGACATCGGTGCCCACCGCGCCGCGAAGACCGCCGCGATCGGCGCCCACCGCTCCCAAACCACCGACCTCATCTCCGACGACCCGACGGGCTTTCGCCTGGAGCCGACCATGGTCGATCGCTTCACCGGCCCCTACGAGATCTTCGTCGCCATGGACGCGCCCACCCCGTGATCGCCGACACCACCCTCATCACCCTGAACAAGGGTCGCGACGCCCATCTCGCCCGCCTGCTCGAGGGCGTCGCGCGGGGTCCGCATCCGCAGGCCTGCGTCGTCGTCGAAATGGGTGCCGAGCCCGCCCCCCTACCGGATTACGGCTTCCCGATCCGCCGCATCGTCCTCGACAGCCCCGGTCTGCCGCTGGCCCGCGCCCGAAATGCTGGACGTCGCGCGGCCGAGACCGGACGGCTGGTCTTCCTCGATGTGGACTGCATTCCCTCGGCCGATCTTGTACCGCGCCTCAGCGCCGATCTGGCGGAGGCCGAAGGCCTCATCTGCTGCGAAATCCGATACTTACCGGCCGGAGCCGTCACGGACGGCTGGACCGAAGCCGGGCTTCGGGCCGCAGGACATCCCCATCCCGTCCGCCGCTTTCCCGAACAGGGATTGGCGCGCAGTGACAACCCCGGATTGTTCTGGTCGCTCGCTTTCGGCGTCAGGGCCACCACCTTCGACCGCCTCGGCGGCTTCGACGAGGGCTTCGACGGCTACGGCGCGGAGGATACCGACCTCGCCTTCCGCGCCGATGCCCTCGGGATCCCGGTGCTGTTCAGCGCAGGCGGGCAAGCCTTTCACCAGCACCATGTCGCCTGTGATCCGCCGCTGCAGCACTTCGCCGACATCGTTCGGAACGCGCAGCGCTTTCGGGCGCGACACGGCCTCTGGCCGATGGACGGATGGCTCGATGCCTTCGCCGAGCGCGGACTCATCGACACGCAGTGGCGCGACGACCTCGTCGTTCTACGCCAACCCGGCGCCGACGAGATCGCCGCCACGCAGCTTCCCGCGGACCGTCCCTTCTGACGGGCTCGGCGCCTAACGGCGCCCAGCGTCGAGGCGATCCGCGAGGTCGCCGATGAAGGCACCGGTGCGGTCGATCACGCCCGGACGCGATAGGCCGCCGATCACCCGCGGATCGAGCCGTTCCGCGGCCGCGATGATTCCCGGCCACGCCGCAGGCTCGGGCCAGAACGCGCAATGCAGTGCCGCGCCCATCGCGGCGAGGGCGCGGGACTTCTCGATCTGCTCGTCGAAAGCGCGCGGTTCGGGAAGGCAGATGAAGCGCTTTCCCGCCGCCGAGACCGCCGAGACAACCCCGTCGCCGCCGCCGCCGACCACCAGGTCCGCTCGGGCAATGTAGGAGCCCGGATCGGCGACCCAACCGTGCAGGTGCAGGTTCGCCGGGACAGGCAGACCCGCCCCGTCGACGGGGCCGAGAACGTGCCAATGCCGATCCGGTATAGCCGTCGCGGCCGCAGCGAGATCCGCGCGCCGACCGCCGGTCCCGCCGCGCCCATAGATGACGAGGATCGATCCATCCGCATCCTTCACTCGGTTCGATGCAGGCTCACCGGAGAGCAATCCGGCGTAGAACGTCTTGGCGCGAACCCATTCCGGCATCTCGGCCGAGTCGAGTTCCGGCGGGAAGAACGCGAGCAGACGCTCAGCGCTGCGGAAGGCCTCGAGATGCGGGGTATCCGTGCGCGTGCCAGCGAGCCGGACGACCAAGGTCGGCACGGACATCAGGCGTGCGAACAGCGCAATTTCCACGGACACGTCAACGACGACCAGCGCAGGATCTGCGGAGGCGATCCACGCTGCGAGCCGGCCCATTCGTGCGCGTACGTTGTCGGCACCGACGGGCGCGTAATGCAGGCCATGCGGCCGCTCGGCCGATCCGTCCCTCCCGTCGAACTCGCGGCCAACCCGATCGTCGGGCAGATCGAGGAGCGATCCCGTTGCGGTGGCGGTGTCGAGATCGGAAAACGTTCCGATCAGCGTCATCGGGCGATCGAGCGCCCGCGCGATCAGGCAGGCACGCTGCCAATGACCGGCGCCCTGGTGGTGGACGTAGTAGCCGACAGGACGCCGGCTCATGCGACCTGTGCGGCACGAGCGGGTTGTGACTCGACCAGCATCGCTTGAAGGCCCGCCAGGGCCTCATCGAGAGGAACCGGGACCGCTTCGGGGATGCCCTCCCCCAGGCGCGCCTCGATCCGCTCGACCAGTGCGATTCCGTTCGGGCAGGTCTCCCAGCCGATGGTGGCAAGATCGGCTTCGGTCATGCCGAGGGCGCGCAGGGCCGCGGCGGGTCCGGCGGGGTCCGTGAAGCATCGCGCCAGCCTATGGCGTCGCGCGATCAGAGCGCGCCAGTGAGCCGCCGAAGGAAGGCTATAGGTTTCAAGCCCCTGCACGACACGGGTTCGGCGGAGCATCTCGGTCGCCATTCCGCCCGTCACCCGGCCGGTTCTCCGATCGGAGACTGCGATCGATACCCCGGGGCAATGCCGGACGCGCCCGCCATGCCAGCGCACCCGCGCAACCAGGGCATTGTCTTCGCCACAGGGGAGCATCGGCAACCCACCCACGCGACGATAGAGGTCGGCGCGCAGGGCAAGGCTGGCGGCGACATGATCGCCATGGCGGGGGGCTGGATCGTGGGCGGGCGGGTCGAAGACCTCCTCGAGGTGCCGCACAGCCACCCAGTATTCCTCGATCCGCGCATGGAGCGCGGCAAGACGGGGGTCGGCCGCCGGCGTCTCGCCGTGAAGTACGAGGCGTCCACCCACGACCTCGGCGTTTCGCAACGCTCGCAGATTTGCCGTCACCCAGTCCGCGGGCGCAACCGCGTCCGCGTCGGTACTGAGGAGGACGCCCTCGGTCACGCCTTCCTGCTCCAACCAAGCAGCGCCGGCATCGAGGGCACGACGCCGCGCGGTGCCGACATGGGCATGGGGTGACGCAATCGTCGCCTCGAGAATCCGTAGGGCGAGGTGCGGAATCTCGGCGTTTCGTTCCAGTCCGTGCAACATCGCAACGGTGTCATCGTTGCAGTTGTTGGCGAGAACCACGACGCGCAGACGCGCGCCATCCCCAGTGCCGTACTGCCGATTGAGAGATCGTATCAGACGCGGCAGCGCATTCGCCTCGTTCCGGGCAGGCACACAAACGACAGCGCGCCCGAGGGAAAGATCCTGCTCAGGCATTGCTGGCACGGGCAGTGATCGCAGTGCTGGCCACTCGCTGGAGCTCGAGTGCGTAGAGGGCCTCGTACTGGTCGGTCATGGTGTCGGCATCGAACAATTGCTCCGCCCGACGGCGGCAATTGGCTCGGGAGAGAGTGATGGCCTGCGTCACAGCCCGACCGAGATTGGCGACATCGTCCGCCGCGGCCAGGACCCCGCAGGAGTCATCGAGGATGTCCGGGATCGCGCCACGCCGGAAGGCGGCCACGGGTGTCCCGCAGGCCAAGAATTCGGCGAGCACAAGCCCGAACGGCTCTTCCCACCGCGGCGTACAGAGAGCCACATGGGCTTTCGCGACCTGAGCCGCGAGCGCGTCGTGTCCGAGATGCCCGAGGTAGGTCACGTCGTCGCCCAAGCGGGGAGCAATTTCATTGTCCCAATAGGCCGGATTGGAGCGTGGCCCAGCAAACTTCAGGGGCAGGCCGGCGGCGCGTGCCGCATCGATGGCCAGATGCGGCCCCTTCTCGGGAACGAGCCGACCCATCCAAATCGCGTGCGGTTCGCCCGCCGGCTTCGCGGCATAGGCAAAAGCCGTGAGATCGATGCCATTGCCGATGACTTGCGGATTGCCGATCAGGTCATGCCATTCTCGAGCGAGGGACGGAGAGACGGCCGCGAAAGTCATATCCCGCGCCCGGGCCCGCACGCCACGGACGAAAGGCTCGAAGGGCGGCGTATGCAGGGCCGTCACCATCGGAACGGCAAGTTCACCGGCGCGAAGCAGGGGGAGGAAGTGGAGGCTGTTGTTGTGGACGAGATCGTACCCACCGGACACGACCGCATCCATGATCCTGGCATAGGTAGAATGTTCCGCGGCATCGATCCGCGCCTCCGAAACATCATCGAACGCGCATCCGGTGGGAGGGCAGATGGCAACCAGCTGGAAATCGCCCCGCGACCCTTCCGACGCGTAGAGCGTGACATCGTGGCCACGGGCCTGGAGTGCTGACGCAAGTAAATGCGTGTGCATCTCCAACCCTCCCGAGAACGGCTGTGCGATCGGGAATTTCAGATGCGCGATGATGGCGATCTTCACAGGATGCAGGACACGATGTTCGAGGAGCCGAAGCGTCGGATTGGCATCATCCACGCCGTAGATTCCCGCACCACGGGGATGCGAGCTCGGGATACATAGCCATGACGAACCACAACGTAGCGTGAACAACCGTGGAGATTCGTATTTGGTGCACCACCACGTTACCGGACGGGCGGCAGCAGATCCAATGACCAGATTTTTGGGGACTGTGTCGCTTCCTGTGCGGCCCGTTCGGCCGCTCCTTATGAATAAAGGCGCCAATAGTGCGTCATCTGAGCCCAGGCGAGGAACATAGACCGTCGTTGCGCGTGCAAGATCCTTCGATGTATAGATTAAATTCCGTCCGTTGGAATTGCGCGAGTATTCGTATATAACCACCAATAAAATGAAAGCCTATAAGTATATTGAAAATTAATAAATATATATAAGTTTCGATACAAATACTTGGATCATATTCAAATTAAAAATTTAAATTTTCAAATTCAGAGTTTTACTCAATTTAGCAAGGTTGAGATTTTCAATTAAATGTTTCATAACACAATATAGAAATAAAGATTGATAACCCTTAAAACTCAGAAGATAGCTTAACGACGACTTAATGAAATAATGACGCCTGAAAAAACGCTATGCGAAAGTATGCTTATCGAACCTAAGGTTGTTAAGCCTCCGCTCATGTCCTCCGCGCTGCTCGACTATCGAATTGATCTGTCCCCGCATCGTTTCTCGTCAGCAATTTACGGCTTGAGAACACTTACTGACCATTATCGTACCGTGCTATTGTCGCTAAATCGTATCATATGACAATTTACAAGTGCGGAGCATTTCCGGCGCGGGTGTTACAGATTGCACTGACCTAACCAAAATTGATATCGTGCTTAGAAAATTTTTCGAGCACGCGATCAGCAAAAAGAAGCCTCCCGAAGGCAAACTACATCACCGATATCCCATTCGCCATCGGGATACGCAATCAAGGTCGCTGGAGGAAGCCCGCACGTCATGGCGCAAGGAGCCATTTACCTGCTCACTGATCGTCCAGATCGGAGCGCGGCCTTGGAAAAACTCATCAGAACGATCGGACCTTGCGAGGTCATCGCTGCCGGCGACGATCATCCGTCGAACGTCCAGCCGCGCGCAATCGTATCCGATCTGACCTTGAGCCGACGCGAGTCGGTGAGCCGCCTCCGTAGTTTCTTGCACCACGGCAAGGCGACCGATATGCCGGTCATCTGTCTCCTTCGATCGACAACCGACACCGATCTGCGTCAGGCTCGCAACCTCGGCGCAACGATCTGCTTTCCCGCTTATACCGCGCCGCACCTCGTCGTGCAGGCACTTCAGGCGGAGATGAAGACAGCTGAGCCGGATCTCTGCGTACAGCCTGTCCTTCAGAATGTGTCCCGCGCCAAGGAAATTCTGAGCGGCCTTTTCGACGGCGTCCGTGGGGGCAGCCCAATCTCTCTGGCGCAGGTCGATGCCGGGCTGGATCCAATCCTCGCTGCAGTGAAGGAAGGCGGCCTAACACGTTGGCTGGAGACCGTCTGGACGCATGACGATGCCACGTACCAGCACTGTCTCCTCGTTGCCGGTGTTGCGGCTCAGTTCGTGTTGCATCTCGGCTTTCGCACCGAGGATCGCGAACATTTCGTGCGGGCCGCCCTTCTGCACGATGTCGGCAAGGCGCAAATCCCGCTGGAGATTCTGAACAAGCCCGGGCGCCTCGATGCCGACGAGATGGTTATCATGCGCCGCCATCCGGTGATCGGTTATGACATCCTACGCGAGAGCGGGTGTGACGCGGCTACCCTCGGCGCCGTCCGCCATCATCATGAGATGCTGGACGGATCCGGCTATCCGGATGGTCTTGTAGGATCGGAGATCAGCGACACCGTCCGATTGCTGACCATCTGCGACATTTACGCAGCTCTGACGGAGCGCCGCTCTTATAAGAAGCCGATGCCGCCGCTAGACGCACTGGCGATCCTCTCAGGGATGACCGGAAAACTCGAGATGAGCCTGGTGCAGCATTTTGGGAACGCGATGCTGGACCCGGGTTCCCAATCCTGAGAACGCAACGTCGGAACGAGCTGCAAGGCTCTTCCGACGTCGCCCGGTGAGCGGAGCGCTACTCGGCAGCGTCGAGGCGAGGACGTTCGATCGCCGAGCGCTCTCGCTTCACGAGTTCCGCGGTGAGGAACGCCACTTCCAAGGCCTGCTCGGCGTTCAGGCGTGGATCGCAGTAGGTGTGATAGCGATCGCGCAGGTCTTCAGCCGTCAACGCCCGGGCGCCGCCGGTACACTCGGTTACATCCTTGCCAGTCATCTCGAGGTGGATGCCGCCAGCGATGGTCCCTTCGGCACGGTGGACGCCGAAAAAGCCCTCGATTTCCTGCATCACCCGTTCGAACGGACGCGTCTTGAAACCTCCGGCCGAAATGGTGTTGCCATGCATCGGATCGCAGACCCACACCACCTTGCGGCCCTCGCGCGCGATAGCCCGGATTAGGCCGGGAAGGTGGTCTCCGACCTTATCTGCTCCGAAGCGACAGATCAGCGTCAGGCGCCCAGCCTCGTTGGCCGGGTTCAGCTGATCCACAAGTTGGAGCAAACCCTCGGCCGTCATCGACGGACCACACTTGAGTCCGATCGGATTCTTAATGCCGCGCGCATATTCAATGTGCGCGTGATCCGGCTGCCGGGTCCGGTCACCGATCCAGAGCATGTGGCCTGACGTGGCGTACCAGTCGCCGCTCGTCGAATCGACACGGGTAAGTGCCTCTTCGTAGCCCAGGAGCAAGGCTTCGTGGCTGGTGTAGAAATCCGTGGTGCGAACCTCTTGGTGCGTCTCCGGATTGATGCCGATGGCCCGCATGAAGTCGAGGGTCTCGGTCATCCGCTCAGCGCAATCGGCGTAGCGCGAGGATTGCGGAGAATCCTTCACGAAGCCGAGCATCCACCGGTGCGAGTTCTCCAAATTGGCATAGCCTCCAGTCGCGAAGGCACGCAGCAGGTTGAGCGTTGCCGCCGACTGGCGATACGCTTCGAGCTGACGGCGCGGGTCGGGCACGCGGGCCTCCTCCGTGAAAGTCAGGCCATTGACGATGTCGCCACGGTAGCTCGGCAGGGTCACGCCGTTCATCGTCTCATTCGGTGAGGAACGAGGCTTCGCGAATTGACCGGCGATCCGCCCCACCTTCACCACGGGCGAGCCGCCCGCGAAGGTGAGTACGAGAGCCATCTGCAGGAATACCCGGAAGAAGTCGCGGATGTTATCGGCCGAATGCTCGTCGAAGCTCTCGGCGCAATCTCCCCCTTGGAGCAGGAACGCCTCGCCGGTCGAGACTCGAGCCAAAGCCGACTTGAGCTTCCGCGCCTCACCTGCAAACACCAGGGGGGGGAAGCTTGCGAGCTGTGACTCGACCGATTCCAGGGCGGTGGCATCCGGATAGGCAGGTACCTGTTGGATCGGCAGGTTTCGCCAGGTCTTCGGTGTCCAACGCTCGGCCATAATCGTCTCCGTTCCGCCTTTCGGTCGGCTCCGCGCGGCGGAGGGCCCCGCGGAGAAGCGCGGCTTATAAAGCGGTTCTTCGGCAGAGGCGAGAGATGCCGGGCCGTAGCTGCTATTCACCCAACGCGCGTGAGTCTGGATTGAAAAGAGCAATCGCCGATTTCGATTGAAATCACGTCCAATCAGTCTCCACCCGAATCGCCGTCTTCGATGGCGATTCCGTGCTCGGACAGGATCCAGAAGATCGCTTCCAGGTCTTCCGCCGTGACATCCCGCGGCGGCAACGCAGCCTCCAAGTCGGCATAGGTCAGGCGACGCTGGCGCAGTGCCTCGGCCTTGGCCAGGAGCACATCGACCACTGCCCGCATGTCCTTCGGCAGTCCGTCATGACTCGGGCTCCGCTCATTCGAAGCCGGATCCAACGCCTGGGCGAGCATCCGGTCGATGATGGTCTGGCGGCGGTCATGGGCGTCGTCGGAGCGGTCCATGCCGTCGATTATGGGTCTGTGGCGCCGGTCGTCGAGGGGACCAGCGGCGGAAAGTCGACTTTGCGTCAATCCGCGACGGCGATCGGCGCCCCTTTCCGAATCCGCACTGGGATTGCCTTCGCGGCCGGCGTTTTCGCCTGCTGGTCGTAGTGCCAGAGTGGAATGAGGGCGTTGAGCTCCGGGTAATAGCCTCCGACGTTACCTTCCGGGATGCCGTACTTGATCACCCGCAGGCCGTTGACCTCGCGCAGGAACTCATCATCGGCGTCAGCCGAAAGATCCACCATTTCGCCGTCGGCGAGTCCGAGGCGCTCGATGTCTTTGTCGTTCATGAGCAGCACCATCCGAGTGCCCTTCACACCACGGAAGCGGTCGTCATAGCCGTAGATCGTCGTGTTGAACTGATCGTTCGAGCGAAGGGTGATCAGATCGAGCACGTCGCGGCGGTTGCTGCGCATGTCAGGGTCGGCCTCCAGGCCGTCCGGAACGGTGAAGTTGGCCTTGCCGGTTTCGGTCTCCCACTTGCGATCACGCGCCGCGACGGGCTTGTGGAGACCTCCGGGCTGAAACATCCGGCCGTTCAGGTCGTGGAAGACATCTGGGTAGGTCGCTTCGATCGCATCCCGAACCTTGGCGTAGTCACCGACCCATTCGTCCCAATCAACCCTCGGGTTCGGAGGCAGCAATGCCTTCGCCATCTCAGCAACGATCCACGGCTCGGAGCGCACCTGATCGCTGACCGGCTTGGTTTGTCCGCGGGATCCGTGGAAGCAGGAGGTCGAATCCTCCATCGAGACCGCCTGTGGGCCGCTAGCCTGCTCGTCGACCTCGATCCGGCCGAGGCAGGGCAAGATGTAGGACACGGCACCATGAACCAGGTGCGAGCGATTCAGTTTGGTCGAGATCTGCACCGACAGGCGCAGCGCGCGCCAAGCTTTCTCCATCCGGACGGTATCGGGCACGGCGCGGATGAAGTTGCCGCCAAGACCGATGAAGGCCTTCACCTCACCGGCAATGATACCCTCGCAGGCCTCGACGGTGTTGCAACCCTTTTCCCGCGGCGGCTCGAAGTCGTAGAGTTCCTTGAGTTTGTCGAGGGGTGCCAGCTCCGGCTTCTCCGTGATGCCGACGGTGCGCTGACCCTGGACGTTGGAATGCCCACGGACCGGACAGAGCCCGGCCCCGGGGCGACCGACATTGCCGCGCAGAAGCATGAGATTCACGAGCATCTGTACGCCCTCGGTCCCACGGCGGTGCTGGGTCAGGCCCATGCCGTAGACCGCAACGACCGAACGGGCCCGCGCATAGACCGTCGCCGCCGCCTCCAGCGCCTCCCGGGTGAGCCCCGAGCGCGTCTCGATATCCGCCCATGACTGCGAATCGCAGAATGCGACGAACTCCCGGAAACCGTGGGTGTGCTCAGCGATGAAATCGACGTCGAGGATACGCGGGCGGCCGACCTCCATCGCCTCGCGGTCGGCGGCAATCAAGACCTTGCACATGCCGGTGATCGCCGCGAGGTCTCCGCCCGCCCTCACCTGATGGTACTGCGTCGAGATTTCGGTGGAGCTGCGCGTCAGCATCTCGGTCGGCGATTGCGGGTTCGTGAAGCGCTCCAGGCCGCGCTCCCGCAGTGGGTTAAATGTGACGATTGGAACGCGCCGCTTTCGTGCCTCTTGGAGAGGGTGGAGCATGCGGGGTGCATTCGAACCGACGTTCTGTCCGAAGAACAGGATCAGATCGGTCGATTCGAAATCTTCCAGGATCGTGGTCCCGACAGGAGATCCGATCGATGATTTGAGTCCGACCGAGGTCGGCTCATGGCACATATTCGAAGAGTCGGGCAGGTTGTTGGTGCCATGCATCCGCGCCATCAGCGCGTACATGTATGAAGTCTCTAGCGAAGCGCGGCCAGAGGTGTAGTAGACCGCGGCGTTCGGATCGAGGGCGCGCAGCTCGCGTCCGATCTCCGCGAAAGCCTCTTCCCACGACACCGTCACGTACCGGTCGCTGCCGGGGTCATAGCGGAGCGGATGGGTCAGGCGTCCCTTTTCCTCGAGGGCGTAGTCCGTCCAGCTCAGCAGTTCCTTCACGGTGTGGCGCTGGAAGAAGTCGGGTCCGATCCGCTTGGCGGTCTGCTCCCAGACCGTGGCCTTTGCCCCGTTCTCACAGTACTCGAAGGTGTTGGGCTTGGCCGGCTTCGACCAGGCACACGAGACGCACATGAAGCCGTCCGGCTTGTTCTGCTTCATCAGCAGCGCCGCGCCGGAGACTGGGATCTGTTCCCGCGTCAGGATTTCCGCGAGGGAGCGCGCAGAACCCCAGCCTCCCGCAGGCCCGTCATACGGTTCGATCTTGGGTTCGGCCATCGGTTCGGTCATGCGCGTATCCCGACATCTTGGGTGTCAGGACAGCAATGATGCGTAGACCCGGCGTGTTCCGGACTGCGACGGCGAGACGTCGCAATCCAGTCCGGCATCATCTTCAGCGCGGCAGGATACTCGCGCCCATCAGGGCCTCGTCGATGGAACGCGCCGCCTGACGCCCCTCGCGGATGGCCCAGACCACGAGGGACTGACCGCGGCGCATATCGCCCGCTGTGTAGATCTTCTCGTTCGACGTCCGGTAGTCGAGTTCGTTCGCCGTCACGTTGCCACGCTTGTCCATGGCGACGCCGGACTCTTCCAGCAGGCCCTTCCGGACCGAGCCGGCAAAGCCGATCGCCAGGAACACGAGGTCGGCGGGTAGCGTGAACTCACCGCCCGGGATCGGCTGACGCTTCTCATCGACGCGGGTACAGACGACGCCGGTGAGCTTGCCCTTCTTGCCCTCCAACCGGAGCGTCGCGGCCTGGAACTCGCGCTCGGCGCCCTCGGCCTGGCTGGAAGAGGTCCGCATCTTGGTCGGCCAGTACGGCCAGACCGAGAGCTTGTCCTCGCGCTCCGGTGGGCGAGGCCGGATGTCGAGCTGCGTCACCGACAAGGCGCCCTGACGGAACGAGGTGCCGACGCAATCCGAAGCGGTGTCGCCACCACCGATGACGACGACGTTCTTGGCGGTGGCGAGGATGGGAGCCTCACCGTTCCCCGGCATCGGCTCGGCACCGACGCGGCGGTTGGACTGCACCAGGAATGGCATGGCGTAGTGGACGCCCTCCAAATCCTGGCCGGGCAATTGCGGATTACGCGGGTCCTCGGCACCAGCGGCGAACAGCACTGCGTCGAATTCGGCGGTGAGTTCATCGAGCGGCTTGTTGATTCCGACATTGACGCCGTAATGGAAGTGAACGCCCTCACCCTCCATCTGCTTCACGCGCCGGTCGATGTGGCGCTTCTCCATCTTGAAGTCGGGGATGCCGTAGCGGAGCAGGCCGCCGGCCTTGGGCTCGCGCTCGAAGACGTGGACCTCGTGCCCGACACGGGCGAGTTGCTGCGCAGCTGCGAGCCCTGCAGGGCCGGAGCCGATAATCGCGACTTTCTTTCCGGTTTTATGATCGGCAGGCTCAGGCTTGACCCATCCGTTGTTCCAGGCGCGGTCCGCGATCGCCTGCTCGATGGTCTTGATCGCCACCGGCTGATTCTCGAGGTTCAGCGTGCACGCCTCCTCGCAGGGCGCTGGGCAGATCCTGCCGGTAAATTCTGGAAAGTTGTTGGTTGAATGGAGGTTGCGTGCCGCTTCTTCCCAGTCGGACTGGTAGACGAGCTCGTTCCAGTCGGGGATCTGATTATGAACCGGGCAACCCGTCGGACCGTGGCAGAACGGGATGCCACAATCCATGCAACGAGCCGCCTGCTTCTTAAGATCATGCTCGTCGAGCGGCAGCGTGAACTCGCGGAAATGGCGCACGCGATCGGCTGCGAGCTGATACTTTTGCTCCTGCCGGTCGAATTCGAGGAAACCCGTGACCTTGCCCATCGTCTGACCGTCTTTCGCGAGTCTGTCTGATCCGTCGCGCGGAAGGCGGCCTCGATGGCCTATTCCGCTTTCACCCGGCAGATCGGCCGCTCACCGCCCTGCCTCATGCGTCAGCCATCCTAAGGTGCTGACCCGTGCGGTTCCCAGTTCGTCGACGAACCGGGAACCGTCTCGATAGAATTTCGGTCGCGCAGCGCCTACTCGGCCGCCACCGGCATCCGCGCCATTTCCATTTCGCGCAGGGCTCGCCGGTACTCCACCGGCATCACCTTGACGAACTTGGTGCGGTAGCCAGCCCAGTCATCAAGGATCGCCTTGGCACGCGGGGAGCCCGTGTACTTCAGGTGATTGGTGATGAGTTGAGACAGGCGTTCCTCGTCGTGCCCCGACATATCGGCCAGGATGTCGACACGGCCCTTCGTTTCCAGGTCGCCGTCCTGGTGGAATCGACGCATGAGGTCGTCCTCCTCCTCGACGGGTTCGAGATCGACCATGGACAGGTTACAACGGGCCGAGAACGAGCCGTCCTCGTCAAGGACGTAGGCAATGCCACCCGACATGCCCGCCGCGAAGTTGCGTCCGGTTTCGCCGATCGACACCACCACGCCGCCGGTCATGTACTCGCAGCCGTGGTCGCCCATGCCCTCGACCACAGCGATGGCGCCCGAATTGCGGACGGCGAAGCGCTCACCGGCCGAACCGCGAATGTAGGCCTCGCCCGCGATCGCCCCGTAAAGGACCGTGTTGCCGGCCATGATGGTGTGCGAGCCCGGCGCCCGCAGGGCGTCGGAGGGGCGGATGATCAGCTTGCCACCGGACAGGCCCTTGCCGACGTAGTCGTTGGCGTGGCCGGTGAGTACCAACGTGACACCCGCCGCGAGCCAGGCGCCGAAGCTCTGGCCGGCCGTTCCGGACAGCTCCAACCGGATGGTGTCGTCGGGCAGACCCTCGTGGCCGTACCGCTTGGCCACGACTCCTGAAAGCATGGCGCCGGCCGTACGATCCGAGTTTTTGATCTCCTCCCGCACCACTACAGGCTCGCCGCCGTCAAGGGCTGATTGCGCGCCGGCGATCAGGCGTCGGTCGAGCACCGTATCGATCGGATGCTTCTGCTTCTCCGTGTGCCGGATCGCGACGTGCTCGGGCACTTCCGGGCGGTGGAACAGCTTCGAGAAGTCGAGACCGCGCGCCTTCCAGTGATTGATCACCTCCAGCGTGTCGAGGAGGTCGGCCCGTCCGATCAGGTCCTCGATCTTGGTGAAGCCCATGGACGCCATCAACTCCCGCAGCTCCTCGGCCACGAAGAAGAAGTAGTTGATCACGTGTTCGGGCGTCCCCTTGAAGCGCTTGCGCAGAACGGGATCCTGCGTTGCCACGCCCACCGGGCAGGTGTTCAGGTGGCACTTGCGCATCATGATGCAGCCGGCCGCGATCAGCGGCGCGGTCGAGAAGCCGAACTGGTCGGCCCCGAGCAGGGCCGCGACCAACACGTCGCGGCCAGTGCGGATGCCACCGTCGGCCTGAAGGACGACGCGCCCGCGCAGGTGGCTCAGCACCAGGGTCTGCTGGGTCTCGGCCAGACCCGTTTCCCAGGGGCCACCCGCGTGCTTGATCGAGGTCAGCGGGGCCGCACCAGTGCCGCCGTCGAAGCCCGAGATCGTGATGTGATCGGCGCGCGCCTTGGCGACGCCAGTCGCGACTGTTCCGACGCCGACCTCGGAGACGAGCTTCACCGAGACGTCGGCCTCGGGATTCACGTTCTTCAGGTCGAAGATCAGCTGTGCCAGATCCTCGATCGAATAGATGTCGTGATGCGGAGGCGGCGAGATCAGGCCGACGCCGGGGGTGGCGTAGCGGACCTTGGCAATCTTGGCATCGACCTTGTGGCCGGGCAGCTGGCCGCCCTCGCCCGGCTTGGCACCCTGCGCAACCTTGATCTGCATCATGTCGGAATTGACGAGATATTCCGTCGTGACGCCGAAGCGCCCGGAAGCGACCTGCTTGATGGCCGAGCGGCGCGAGCGCCCGTCCGCCATCGGCTTGAAGCGCTCGACCTCCTCGCCGCCCTCGCCCGAATTCGAGCGACCGCCGAACGAGTTCACCGCGATTGCCAGTGTCTCATGCGCCTCCTTCGAGATCGAGCCGTAGGACATGGCGCCTGTCGCGAACCGCTTGACGATATCGGCCGCGGGCTCGACCTGATCGATGTCGACCGGCGCCCGGCCGATCTCGGCCGCCTGCTTGATGCGGAACAGCCCGCGGATCGTCTTGAGATGGTTCTCCTGCTCGTTCACCAGCCGCGCATATTCCCGGTAGCGCTCCGGCAGGCCGAGGCGCACGGCATGCTGCAGCGTCGCGACCGAATCGGGCGTCCAGGTGTGGCTCTCACCGCGCAGGCGATAGGCGTATTCACCACCGACATCGAGGGCGGTCCGATAGATCGGGGAGTCGCCGAAAGCATCGGCGTGACGCCGCGCGGTCTCCTGTGCGACCTCGGCCATACCGATGCCCTCGATCGTCGTCGCGGTTCCGAAGAAGTCCCGCTCGACGAAAGCGGAATTCAGACCGATCGCGTCGAAGATCTGGGCACCGCAATAGGACTGATAGGTCGAGATGCCCATTTTGGACATTACCTTGAGCAGGCCCTTATCGATCGACTTGATATAGCGGTAGACGATCTCGTCCGGCGTCAGGTCCGGCGGGAACTCGTCCTTCATCGCGATCAACGTCTCGAAGGCGAGATAGGGGTTGATTGCCTCGGCGCCGTAACCGGCGAGGCAAGCAAAGTGATGTACCTCGCGTGGCTCCCCCGACTCGACCACGAGGCCGACGGAAGTACGCAGTCCCTTGCGGATCAAGTAATTGTGCACGGCGGCAGTCGCGAGGAGTGCCGGAATCGCGATGCGATCCGGCCCGACGCCTCGGTCCGACAGGATGATGATGTTGTAGCCGCCGCGCACCGCGACCTCGGCCCGATCGCAAAGGCGATCGACCGCGCCCTCCATGGCCGCCGCACCGGTTTCGGCCGGGAAGGTCATGTCCAGGGTCTTGGTGTCGAACCGGTCCTCGAAATGGGAGATCGAGCGGATCTTCTCGAGGTCGCCGTTGGTCAGGATCGGCTGACGAACCTCAAGACGCTTCTTGCGGGAGGCGCCCTCCATGTCGAGCAGGTTCGGGCGCGGGCCGATGAACGAGACGAGGCTCATCACCGCTTCCTCGCGGATCGGGTCGATCGGCGGGTTCGTCACCTGCGCGAAGTTCTGCTTAAAATAGGAATAGAGCGACTTCGGCTTGTCGGACAGCGCAGAGAGCGGCGTATCGGTGCCCATGGAGCCGACGGCCTCCTGGCCGGTGACAGCCATGGGCGCCATGAGAAGCTTGAGGTCTTCCTGGCTGTAGCCGAAGGCCTGCTGGCGATCGAGAAGCGACACGTCCGAACGCGAGGCCCGCGGGATCACGGGCTTCAGGTCCTCAAGGACGATTTGGGTGTTCTTGACCCACTCGGCGTAGGGATGCGCGGCGGCGAGCTCGCTCTTGATCTCCTCATCGGAGACGATGCGGCCCTTCTCCAGGTCGATGAGCAGCATCCGCCCGGGCTGCAGGCGCCAGGATTCGACGATCTTCTCATCCGGGATCGGGAGCACGCCCATCTCGGACGCCAGCACCACGAGGCCGTCGTCGGTGACGAGGTAGCGCGCGGGTCGAAGTCCATTGCGATCGAGGGTCGCGCCGATCTGGCGGCCATCGGTGAAGCAGACGGCAGCCGGACCGTCCCACGGCTCCATCAGGGCGGCGTGATACTCGTAGAACGCACGGCGTTCCTCGCTCATCAGCGGATTGCCGGCCCAGGCTTCCGGGATGAGCATCATCATCGCGTGGGCCAGCGAATACCCACCCTGGACGAGGAATTCGAGGGCGTTGTCGAAGCACGCGGTGTCGGACTGGCCCTCATAGGAGATCGGCCAGAGCTTCGAGATGTCGTTGCCGAACAGCTCCGAATCGACGCTCGCCTGGCGCGCCGCCATCCAATTGACGTTGCCGCGCAGTGTGTTGATCTCGCCGTTATGGGCGACCATCCGGTAGGGGTGCGACAGGCGCCAAGTCGGAAAGGTGTTGGTGGCGAACCGCTGGTGCACCAGAGCGAGACCAGAAACGAAGCGCTCGTCCTGCAGGTCGCGATAGTATTCGCCGAGCTGATCAACCAGAACCATGCCCTTGTAGACGATGGTACGGGTCGAGAGGGACACGGGATAGTAGGTGCTCGCACGCTCGTCCTTCAGGCCATAGACCTTGTTCGAAATCACCTTGCGAGCGGTGAACAGTCGACGTTCGAAAGCGTTCTCGTCCGACACCGTGGCAGGACGGCCGATGAAGATCTGCCGGTGGCAGGGCTCTGTCTCCTTGACCGTCACGCCGAGGTCGCTCGGATCGACCGGCACATCGCGCCAGCCGAGGAAGGGCAGTCCCTCGTCGGCCAGGGCCTTCTCGACGATCTCCTCGACGAGGCGACGGGCCTCGGAATCCTTCGGCATGAAGAACTGGCCGACCCCGTAATGTCCGGGCTCGGGTAGGGTGATACCGAGTGCCTCGCACTCAGCCTTGAAGAATGCGTGCGGAATCTGAACCAGTATACCGCACCCGTCGCCCATCTTCGGATCGGCGCCTACGGCACCCCGATGATCAAGGTTCTTCAGGATTTGGAGTCCTTGCTGGACGATGGCATGCGTCCGCCGGTCGTGCATGTCGGCGACGAAGCCCACGCCGCAGGCGTCGCTCTCGCGAGCCGGGTCGTAAAGCCCCTGAACTTTCGGCAGAGCCCCGTCGCGCACGATCAGGGGCGCGGTTCCGTCGCGGGTGGCGGGAACCGACGCCTGCAGCGCCCCGAACTCAGAAGATGCGACCACGTCCACCATCTCTCGCCTCCGACCTGCCCGCAAGCGAGCATGTTTCATGCCCAGAGCCCGAGGGGCTTCCGGGTTTGTCTCTCGACAGCGTCGGCTCTGGGCGGGTTCTTCGGTCAGGAAGCGCCCGCAACTCGCGGGCTCGACGCCGGCTTGGTTTCAAGCCGTGCGGGCCCGGATCGCCGCGATGGCGACCGGCTTCGAATCTCGTTTGGTCGCCGGCAACGTCACCTGAGCGAGATCCTCACAGCCATCCGGACAGATACCCTGCCGGGAATGGGACAGCGTTACTGTCCTACCGGTGGAAAGTGACAGATTTTAACCGCTCCAGCAAGGGCGTGTCCGGTGGCTCACTGCGGTTTTCCGGCGCATGGTTCCCTCCCGCCGCGAGCTTTCTCGCCGCAGGCCCACGGGTGATCGGAACGAGCCAGATCCGTTGAAGCCGAACCCACGGTGGAAGCCTCGCAATCTCGCCCCATTCGGCCTGTTTACACGGCGTGCCGAGCACAAGCGGCGTGCGGGGATTGTCTCGAATCCCGGCGGACCTTGGAGCGGAGGACCTGCGACAACAGCAGGCCTCCGCACCGACATCTCTCTGGATCTCACAGCGATGTTTTCGTCTCGCAAGAAGCCCATGCGTGCATCCCCCTCATCCCGCGCCTTGTCGGCCGGCGTCTTGGCCGGTGTCATGACGCTTTCAGCCGCGCCTGCTGTCCAGGCGCAATACGCCTACGAGCCTGACCTCCTTCTACCGCCCCGTGCCGTCGTGTGGCGGCTGAATGACCGCGGATTCACCGACGTCACGCGTCCACGCTTCGATGGGCAGGCGTATATCGTCGAGGCATCGAATCCTTATGGTGATCGCCTCCGGCTCTTCGTCGATGCGCGCGACGGTCGAATCATTGGACGCCATCGGCTGGACATAGCGCCCGACGCACCTCCGCGGATCGTACGCCGTGCACCCGGCTATGGCTGGACCGAAGACGACGAGGCGATCCGTCAGCCGATCCGGCAAGCCGAAAGAATCATACCGCCGGCGGACATCCCCTTCCCGCAGGATCAGGCTCGACGTGCGCGCCCCGCTCCGGCGGGCCTTCCGGACCTTGCGAATCGATCGGAAACCGGATCGCGGACCGTTCCGCCGGCGCCGCCCGGACCTGCCGATCGGAATCCCATGGGCCTGAACCCCGATGCTCGCGGGGCAGACGCAAAGCCGAAGTCCGAGACACTTCGAAAAGTCGTCCACCTCACCCCAACGGTCAAAGCGGGTTCGCCTGTTGTCACACCCGGGGCGCCGAAGCTGTCCGATGTGCCCCCTGCCGGATCAAAGGCCAACGCTGCCCCCGCCGCCGTAACCGCCGCGGTCTCATCTCCGAAGGTCGATGGACCGGCCGCCGCCATGACGCCGGCCTCGGTGCAGCCGCCTCCGGTGCCGAAGCCGATGGCGCAGAACTGGAAGGACGTGCCGGCGGACGCCAAGCGACCGGTCCGGGTGATCGGTGGCGCGACGATCGTGCCAGGTACCAGGAAGGAACCGGAGAAGGACTGAAGTCAGCGCTGCAGGTAATGAGACGCGAAGGACCGCGTGGTCCTTCGGGTTTGACGATTTCGGAATTGGATCAGCCGGCGTCGCTGGCCCCTGCACCCTGCAAATGCGGGTCGCGGGTGGCGGCACGAACGGGGCTATCGGCAGCCGGGGTGTCCTGAAGGGCCCTGAGCGCGAGGGGATCGAGGCCACTGTCCGGATCGAGTCCAGAGGCCTCGAGGGCTCTGCGCATCTTCGGCGTCCAGAACGCCACGATGTGTTTGTGAATGCCGGCCACGGCCTCCTCGTCCGGATAGGACCGGAAGAAGGTGGCGATCTGATTGGCCATGCGGACCAGTTTTTCGTCGGACGTCAGGGCGCTCATCGGTACGAAAACTCTGTCGAGGGAACGGGAATCGCGTGGCGTCAGGGCTGCGCGGGCAAGTCGAGACGTTCGCGTCCAGCGAAGACCGTCAGGGTATCTGAGCGGGCGATGGCGCAGAGCGTCATACCGTGAAGACGCGCCCGGTCGATCGCCAGCGAAGTCGGGGCAGAGATTGCCACCAGCACCGTCGCGCCGAGGCTCGCCGCCTTCTCGACCATCTCGAAGGAGCAGCGGCTGGTGATGACGACGAATCCATCGGCCGGGTCGGTCTTGCGCTGGATCAAGGCGCCGATCAGCTTGTCGAGGCCGTTGTGCCGCCCGACATCCTCGCGCAGCGCCCCTAAGCTTCCATCGAGATTCGCCCAGGCCGCGGCATGGACCGCCCGCGTCTCGGCGTTCAACACTTGCGCGTCGCCCATGGCCATCAGAGCCCGCTGGATCGCCGCGATGGTGACCCGGCTGGCGCCGTGCAGAGGCGCGTCGGTCTTCGGCAGTGACGCGAGATCGTCGATTCCGCAGACGCCGCAGCCGGTACGCCCCGACATGGCGCGCTTACGCGAGAGGTGTTCCCGCAGGCGCCCCGGCACGAGATCGACGAGAAGGCGCATGCCGCCCGCCGTCGTATCCGCCTCGACCTGAACCGACCGGATCTCGTCGGCGGTGGCGATGATGCCCTCCGTCAAGCTGAACCCGTAGGCGAAGTCCACGAGATCTGCCGGCGTCGTCATCATCACGGCGTAAGGCACCGCGCCGTAGATCAGGTTGACCGGCATCTCGACCGCAAGGGGCCGGGTGCCGCTCCGTGGCTCCTGGTCATCGTAGGCGACGACCAGGGTCGGGACGCGCCGAGCGGTCTCGACCGCCGGATGATCCTCGTTCGCCGTCAGGCTGGTCTGGTCACTCGGCCGCATTCAACTGTGTCGCAATCCGGGTCAACGAGAAATCCTCCTCGAAGAACCGCGCCTGCCAGTCGGAGGGGCGGTTCGTTCGCCGGATCTGCACCGCCGTGACCTTGTACTCGGGGCAGTTGGTGGCCCAGTCCGAGTAGTCGGTGGTGATCACGTTGGCGCCGGTCTTGGCGTGGTGGAAGGTCGTATACACCACGCCGGGCTGCATGCGCTCGGACACGATGGCCTTCAGGGCAATGTCGCCGGAGCGACTTTCCAGCGCAACGAGGTCTCCGTCGACGATCCCGCGCACCTCCGCGTCGAAGGGGTGGATCTCGAGCACGTCTTCCTCGTGCCAGCGCGAGTTCTCCGTACGACGGGTCTGCGCGCCGACGTTGTACTGCGACAGGATGCGGCCCGTGGTCAGGATGAGCGGGAAGCGCGGGCCCGTACGCTCCTCGGTGGGCACGTACTCGGTGATCATGAACTTTCCGAGACCGCGCACGAAGCGGTCCACGTGCATCATCGGCGTGCCCTTCGGGGCGGCCTCGTTGCACGGCCACTGGATCGAGCCGAGTTCGTCGAGCTTGGCGAAGCTCACGCCGGAGAAACTTGGCGTCAGGGATGCGATCTCGTCCATGATCTCGCTGGGATGGCTGTAGTGCATGGGATAGCCGAGGGCGTTGGACAGCAGCATCGTGCCCTCCCAGTCGCCGACGCCGGAGAGCGGCGGCATCACCTTGCGCACGCGGGAGATGCGGCGCTCGGCATTGGTGAAGGTGCCGTCTTTCTCGAGGAAAGAAGCGCCGGGCAGGAAGACGTGAGCGTACTTCGCTGTCTCGTTGAGGAAGATGTCCTGGATGACGATGCATTCCATCGCCATCAGCCCGGCGGTCACGTGGTGCGTATCAGGATCCGATTGGGCGATGTCCTCGCCCTGGATGTACATGCCCTTGAAAGCACCATCGACGGCCTCGTCGAGCATATTGGTGATGCGCAGGCCCGGGTTCTGGTCCAACGACACGCCCCAGAGCGACTCGAAGGTCTCGCGGGTGGCGTCGTCGGAGACGTGGCGGTAGCCAGGCAACTCGTGCGGGAACGAGCCCATGTCGCAGGAGCCCTGGACGTTGTTCTGACCGCGCAGCGGGTTCACGCCAGCGCCCAGCATGCCAATGTTGCCGGTGACCATAGCGAGGTTGGCCATGCCCATGACCATGGTCGAGCCCTGGCTGTGCTCGGTAACACCGAGGCCGTAATAGATGCCGGCGGCACCGCCCTTGGCGTAGAGCCGTGCAGCGGCACGCAGCTCGGTCGGGTCGATGCCCGTGTAGGTCGCCTGCGCCTCGGGAGAATGGCGCTCGTCGGCAACGAAGCGCGCCCAGGCTTCGAAGTCGCCGAGGTCACAACGCTCGCGGACATAAGCTTCGTCGACGAGGCCTTCCGTGACGATGACATGCGCCATCGAATTGATGAAGGCGACGTTCGAACCCGGCTTCAACGGCAGATGATGGTCGGCCTGGATGTGGGGCGACTTCACGAGGTCGATCTTGCGCGGATCGGCGACGATGAGCTTCGCGCCTTCGCGCAGGCGCTTCTTCATGCGGGACGCGAAGACGGGGTGGCCATCCGTTGGGTTCGCGCCGATGACCAGGATCACGTCGGAATGCGCCACGGACGCGAAGTCCTGCGTGCCGGCCGAGGTGCCGAGCGTCGACATCAGCCCGTAGCCGGTCGGCGAGTGGCAGACGCGGGCGCAGGTGTCGACGTTGTTGTTGCCGAAGGCGGCGCGCACGAGCTTCTGGACTAGGTAAGCCTCTTCGTTGGTGCACCGGGACGACGTGATGCCGCCGACCGAATCCTTGCCATACTTGGCCTGGATGCGCTTGAATTCTGACGCGGCGCGGTCGATCGCGACCTCCCAGGAGACTTCCTGCCAGGGGTCCGTGATCTTGTCGCGGATCATCGGTTTGGTGATGCGGTCCTTGTGGGTGGCGTAGCCGTAAGCGAACCGGCCCTTCACGCAGGAATGGCCCTCATTCGCCTTGCCACCCTTGTAGGGCACCATGCGGACGATCCGGGTGCCTTGCATCTCGGCCTTGAACGAGCAGCCGACGCCACAATAGGCACAGGTGGTGATCGCCGAATGGTCCGGCTGACCGTGCTCGATGATCGACTTTTCCTGCAGGGTCGCGGTCGGGCAGGCCTGGACGCAGGCGCCGCACGACACGCACTCGGAGTTGAAGAAGTCGGTCGGGCCGGCAGCGACGCGGCTGTCGAACCCTCGACCGGAGATGGTCAGCGCGAAGGTCCCCTGCGTCTCCTCGCAGGCGCGGACGCAGCGATTGCAGACGATGCACTTCGACGGATCGTAGGTGAAGTACGGGTTCGACGCGTCCTTCGGCAGGTACTGCTCGGAGGTCGGCTTGACGTGATTGGCGCCGTCATAGCCGTAGCGTACGTCGCGCAGGCCCACCGCGCCCGCCATGTCCTGCAACTCGCAGTCGCCGTTGGCGGCGCAGGTCAGGCAGTCGAGGGGGTGATCGGAGATGTAGAGCTCCATCACGCCCTTGCGGAGCTTCGCGAGCTTGTCCGTCTGGGTCGAGACGACCATGCCGTTCTCGGCAGGCGTCGTGCAGGAAGCGGGCGTGCCGCGACGTCCCTCGATCTCAACGAGGCAGAGACGGCAGGAACCGAAAGCCTCCAGCGAGTCTGTGGCGCAGAGCTTGGGGATCTGCGTGCCGGCATGCATGGCGGCGGCCATCACCGACGTGCCCGCGGGCACCGTCACGTTCATGCCGTCGATGGTAAGCGTGACCGTCTGCTCGTTCACGCGGATCGGGGTGCCGTAGTCGATCTCTTTGATGAGGGCCATGGATCGCGCCTCCTTATTCAGCTGCGACGGACATCGGTCCGCGCTGCTGGAAATCTTCGGGGAAGTGGGTGATGGCGCTCATGACGGGCATCGGCGTCAGACCGCCCATGGCGCACAGCGAACCGTCGGTCATCACGTCGCAGAGGTCGGCGACCACGGCGAGATTTTCGGTCGGCCGGATCCCGGCGATGACCTTGTCCATGGTCTCGACGCCGCGGGTTGCGCCAATGCGACAGGGTGTGCACTTGCCACAGGATTCCACGGCGCAGAACTCGAACGCGAAGCGCGCCTGCTTGGCCATGTCGACGGTGTCGTCGAAGACGACGATACCGCCGTGGCCGACGAGACCCTTGTTGGCCGCCATCGCTTCGTAATCGAGCGGCGTGTCGAGGAGGTGGTCGGGGAAGTAGGCGCCCAGAGGGCCACCCACCTGGACCGCGCGAACCGGACGCCCGCTCTGCGTGCCGCCGCCAAAATCCTCGATGATCTCGCGCAATGTGATGCCGAAGGCGTACTCGATCAGTCCGCCGTGCTTGATGTTGCCGGCGAGCTGGATCGCGAGGGTACCGAGCGAGCGATCCATGCCGTACTCGGCATAGGCCTTGGCGCCATGCTGTAGGATGTAGGGCACGGCCGTGAAGGTCATCACGTTATTGACGAGCGTCGGCTGGCCGAGAAAGCCCTTCAGGGCCGGAATCGGCGGCTTGGCGCGCACGATGCCGCGGCGGCCCTCCAGGCTCTCGAGCAGGGACGTTTCCTCGCCGCAGATGTAGGCGCCGGCGCCGAGGCGAACTTCCAGATGAAAGGCCTTGCCGGAGTTCAGTACGTTCTCGCCGAGGACGCCGGCCCTGATGCCGTTGGCGATCGCCTCCTTGAGGGTCGCGAAGGCCTGAGGATACTCGGAGCGCAGGTAAATGTAGCCGCGGGTTGCATCCGTGGCGAGACCCGCGATGGTCATACCCTCGATAAGGTTGAAGGGGTCGCCCTCCATCATCATGCGATCGGCGAAGGTTCCAGAATCCCCCTCATCGGCATTGCAAATTACGTATTTCTGCTCTGCCTGAGCGAGCATCACCGTGTTCCACTTAATCCCGGCAGGGAACCCGGCGCCACCGCGGCCACGAAGACCGGATTCACGCACTTCCGCGACGATGCCGGCCGCGTCGAGCTTCAAGGCAGCTTCGAGGCCCCGGTAGCCGCCATGCGCTCGGTAATCCTCGACCGAGACCGGATCGACCACGCCGCAGCGTTGAAAGGTGAGCCGATGCTGACGCGCGAGATAGGGGATCTCCTCCGGTCGCCCGAGGCGGAGGGGATGGGCACCGCCCTCGACGAGGCCCGCATCGAGGAGGCTGTCGATGTCGGCAGGTGTCACCGGTCCATAAGCGATACGGCCCCCCGGCGTTGCGACCTCGATCATCGGCTCGAGCCACAAGAGGCCCCGGGACCCGGTGCGGACGATCGTGATGTCGAGGCCACGGCGCTCAGCGCCGGCGAACAGCGCGCGGGCCACGCGATTGGCGCCGAGCCCGAGGGCCACGGCATCGCGCGGAACGGTGATCGTGATGCTCACGATGTCATCTCCGTCAGGGCGGCTTCGAGGGAATCGGCGGTGAGCCGGGCCAAAGGCTCGTCGTCCACGAGGGCTCCGGGACCGTTTGCGCAGAGACCGAGGCAGTAGACAGGCTCGACCGTGACCTGGCCGTCGGCGGTCGTCCCGTGCCAGTCGACCCCGAAACGCGACAGAATCTGGGCGTGCAGCGCGTCCGAGCCCATGGCCTGACAGGCCTCGGCGCGGCAGAGTTTCACCTGGTGGCGCCCCACCGGCGCGCGCCGGAAATCGTGATAGAAGGTGATGCATCCATGCACCTCGGCACGCGATAGGTTCAGCGCGTCGGCAATCAGCGGCACAGCACCTTCGTCGACGTAGCCAAAGGTCTCCTGCAGCGCATGGAGGATCGGGAGCGTCGCCCCCTCCAGGTGGATATGTTCGGCGATGATCCTGGCGGCCCGCGGCTCGTTCCAGGGTTCGTTCGGCACCATTATTCCTACCCGGACTGAGATTGTTCTCGTTCCAAGGTGGTATATCGCCAACCCCCGATCAATCGCACTGATCGGTGGATCGACAACGGATTTTTGTCGGAAACGAATTCTGCGACGCGAAAAGGCATCGCAACCCCGGTCCCTCATGCCGAGTCGTCAAGCTTTTCTCACAGCGCGTCGATCATTTGGGTAATGGACGAAGCAACGGCCCGCGCTTCCACGATCAGCCCCGCGCAGAGGGGCGTCATCGGTTCGCGTTCCGGCACCACGAGACCGACAACGTGGCTGAGATCCGGATCGATGATCGGCACGGCTCTGACGCGGTCATTCAGACGGAACGTGTCGGCGAGAACCGCCGGCATGATGCTCGCCCATTTGGCTGTGCGAACGTGGGTCAGGAGAACGATCATCGAGTTGGACTCGAGAAGCGGTGCGGATTCCGTTCCCGCGTTGAGAAGCTGCCGGTCGATGATCCGCCGGTTCTGCATATCCGGGGTCAACAGACACAGAGGCAGGCTCGCCACCTCGTCCCACGTCACCGATTCCCGTTCGCCGAACACCCCGTCGATCGCGGTCAGCAGGCGGTAGCGCTCCCGATAGAGCGGCACGGCGGTCAAACGGCCGAGGGGCTCGTTCTCGAGATAGGTGATGCCGGCATCGATCTCGAGATCGGCGATCAGGCGCCCGATTTCCCCGGAGGTCGTCGATTGAACAGAGAAGCGGACGTTCGGGTGGCGCGCCCGGAACGGCGTCGTGAGCGCGGCGACGATCGGAGTCGCCGTCGGGATTGCCGCGAGTCGAAGCGTTCCCGAAAGACCGCGCCTCAGACTTGCAACCTCCTCTCGCATCGCCCGCGCATCCCCGACGATGCGCCGCGCCCATTCGAGAACGCGCTCGCCTTCCGGAGTGAACCCTTGGAAACGCGAGCCCCGTTGCACGAGAAGCACACCGAGCCGTTCTTCCAACTGCTTCACGCCGGCCGAGAGGGTCTGCTGAGAGACGTTGCAGACCTGGGCAGCCCGGCCGAAGTGACGCTCGCGGGCGAGAGCCAGGATGAATTCCAGTCGATCGATCACGCGCGACCCCACAGCCGGCCTCGAAGCCGGGCGACGCTTCCTCACCTGGCATGATGAATACCGGAGGACACGTTACCGAGGCTGCGACATTTCGATAGACGGTGAACAGCCTGAGTCGAGACCTTCGAGCGGTCTGATGCGACGCTGTTGCGGTTGCGCGCCTCCCGCCCTTGTGGTCTGACACGCCAATCGGCCCGACGTGGGTTCTTACCCGCAAACGGCCCGCGATCCGCGAAATGCACTTGCGATTTAGAACAAACCCAGCAAGACGCGCGGCATCGACGATCACAATCACGGGGAGCCACGAGAGGCACATGCGGACGACGCAGGCGCAACACCGGTCATCATGGGGGCTTGCCGCGCTTGGCGCGTTCCTCGTTTCTTCGTCATCGGCTCTCGCGGCCGGCATCGGCCAGCCCGTGCCGTGGCAGATGGACCGTCAGGTCGCCGTCACCGAGAACGCCCGGGATATCCACTCGTTCGAGCACGGCATGCATTGGCTGTCGTTCGGCATCTCGCTGTTCGTGCTCGGCCTGATCCTCTATTGCGTCTTCCGCTTCAGCGAGAAGGCAAACCCGACGCCTTCAAAGACCACGCACAACACCATGATCGAGGTGGCCTGGACTATCGTCCCGGTGCTGATCCTGGTCGCCGTCGCGATCCCGTCGTTCCGCCTGCTGCGCACGCAGCTCTCCGATCCCAAGGCCGACGTCCTCGTGAAGGTCATCGGCCATGCGTGGTACTGGTCCTACGAGTACCCGGCTGTGGAAAACGGGGGCGGCTTCACCTTCGATGCCAACCTCGACGAGGACAAGCAGCCCAAGCTGCTGGGCACCGACAACGACATGGTCGTACCGGTGAACAAGATCGTGAAGATCCAGGTCACCGCCGCCGACGTGATGCACTCCTGGGCGATGCCGTCCTTCGGCTTCAAGATCGACGCCGTTCCGGGCCGCCTGAACCAGTTCTGGTTCAAGGCGGAGCGTGAGGGCACCTACCACGGCCAGTGCTCCGAGCTCTGCGGCGCCCGACATGCCTATATGCCGATCACGGTTCAGGTCGTGAGCGAGGAGGCCTACGCCAAGTGGCTCGCCGAGGGTAAGACCAAGTTCGCCCGCATCGACGACCCGTCGAAGTTCGCCGACGCCCGGTAGGGGCGCGGATCCCGGACCCGGGCCCTCGAGCGGCGCCCGGATCCACCCATCGAGATGATCACGAGAAACCTGGACTAAGGTCTGCATCCATGGCGAACGCCGCTGCACATACGGGGCATCACGACGCCCACGACCACCACATGCCCTCCTTCTTCTCCCGCTGGTTCCTGTCCACGAACCATAAGGACATCGGCACCCTCTACCTGTTGTTCGCATTCTGCGCGGGCATCATGGGTGCGTTCCTGTCCTTCGGCATCCGCATGGAGATGGAAGAGCCCGGCCTCCAGTACTTCGCCAATCCCGGCACCTACAACGTGTTCGTGACCGGCCACGGCCTCATCATGGTGTTCTTCATGGTGATGCCCGCCCTGATCGGCGGCTTCGGCAACTGGTTCGTGCCCCTCATGATCGGCGCGCCCGACATGGCGTTCCCGCGCATGAACAATGTCTCGTTCTGGCTGACGGTCGCGGGCTTCCTCAGCCTCGTCTGTTCGCTGTTCGTGGAAGGCGCCCCCGGCTCCTCTGGCGCCGGCACCGGCTGGACCGTCTACCCGCCCCTGTCGAGCTCCGGCCACCCGGGACCGGCCGTGGATTTCGCGATCTTCGCCCTTCACCTTTCCGGCGCCGGCTCGATCCTCGGCGCAATCAACTTCATCACCACCATCCTGAACATGCGCGCGCCGGGCATGACCCTGCACAAGATGCCACTGTTCGCCTGGTCGATGCTCGTGACCGCGTTCCTACTCCTCCTGTCGCTGCCGGTGCTCGCCGGTGCGATCACGATGCTCCTTACCGACCGCAACTTCGGCACGACCTTCTTCGACCCGGCCGGCGGCGGCGATCCGGTGCTCTACCAGCACCTGTTCTGGTTCTTCGGTCACCCCGAAGTCTACATCATGATCCTGCCGGCCTTCGGCATCGTCTCGCACATCATCTCAACCTTCTCGCGCAAGCCCGTCTTCGGCTACCTTGCCATGGCCTACGCCATGGTTGCCATCGGCGTCGTCGGCTTCGTCGTGTGGGCGCACCACATGTACACCGTCGGCCTGTCGCTTCAGACGCAGTCCTACTTCGTCTTCGCTACGATGGTCATCGCGGTGCCCACGGGGGTGAAAATCTTCTCCTGGATCGCGACGATGTGGGGTGGTTCGATCCGCTTCACCGCTGCCATGCACTGGGCGGTCGGCTTCATCTTCCTGTTCACGGTCGGCGGCGTCACCGGCGTCGTCCTCGCGAACTCAGCGGTCGATAAGTACCTGCACGACACCTACTACGTCGTGGCGCACTTCCACTACGTGCTCTCGCTCGGTGCGGTGTTCATCATCTTCGCCGGCGTCTACTACTGGTTCCCGAAGATGACCGGTCACATCATCCCCGAATGGGCCGGCAAGCTGCACTTCTGGCTCGCCTTCATCGGGGCGAACGTCCTGTTCTTCCCGATGCACTTCCTCGGCCTCGCCGGCATGCCGCGCCGCTACGCCGACTACCCGGAGGCCTTCGCAGGCTGGCACAAGGTCTCCACCTGGGGTGGACACATCTTCGCCCTCGGCATGGTGGTGTTCTTCATCGGCGTCGTCCTGG
This sequence comes from Methylobacterium sp. Leaf88, assembly GCF_001422795.1. Lineage (NCBI taxonomy): Bacteria > Pseudomonadati > Pseudomonadota > Alphaproteobacteria > Hyphomicrobiales > Methylobacteriaceae > Methylobacterium > Methylobacterium sp. Leaf88. Next base: position 61,939 of record NZ_LMMK01000001.1, read on the forward strand.
CCTTCCGCTCCAGCCGGCGCGCCGCAGATAATCCGTGGGGTGAGGGTGCGACGACACTGGAGTGGACCCTGTCCTCTCCTCCGCCCTTCCATCAGTTCGAGACCCTGCCCCGGATCATCGACGAGCCGGGCCACCACTGAAGCTGCTTTAAGCTTCGAGGATTGCGAGGACCGCGCGAGCGGTCCTCGCTCTTTCCAGGAGGCCCCGGTCAAGCTCTCGGAGTTCACTCTGCGTGTTTGCCCGAGGCCTCCCGCAAAGGGCGGCGCCGCGCGGCGCGATCCGAAGCCCCACCAAACACAAAACCGTATCGGGACCCCATGACGAGCCTGTCGAACAGCCTATCCGCTGGCGCCGAGCCGCAAGTTCTGTCGCCGGTCGGCGGCGAGGTGTCGGACTTCTTCGCCCTGCTGAAGCCGCGGGTGATGGTGCTGGTCATCTTCACCGCCCTAGTCGGCATGCTGGTCTCGAACGTCCATATCCAACCGGTCGTCGGCTCCATCTCGCTACTGATGATCGCCGTAGGCGCAGGCGCCTCAGGCTGCCTGAACATGTGGTGGGATGCCGACATCGACGCCGTGATGACCCGGACCGCCAAGCGTCCGATCCCGGATGGTCGTATCCGCCCGGATGAGGCGCTGGCCTTCGGCATCGTCCTGTCGGTGGGCTCGGTGCTTGTCCTTGGCCTTGCCTCCAACTGGCTGGCCGCCGGACTCCTCGCCTTCACGATCGTCTTCTACGCCGTCGTCTATTCGATGTGGCTCAAGCGCGCGACGCCGCAGAACATCGTCATCGGCGGCGCCGCCGGCGCCCTCCCCCCGATGGTCGGCCAGGCGGCCGTCACCGGAACCGTCGGCGTCGAGTCGTTGGTGTTGTTCATGATCATCTTCATCTGGACGCCCCCGCATTTCTGGGCCCTGGCCCTCATCAAGTCCGCCGACTATGCCAAGGCGGGCATCCCGATGATGCCGAACGTTGCCGGGCCGGATTCAACTCGTCGCCAGATCATCGCCTACTCGATCCTACTTTTCCCCCTGGGCCTCGCGCCCGTCGCCCTTGGTTTCGGTGGGTGGCTCTACGCGGTCACTGCGTTGCTGGGCGGTCTCGGGATGCTGGCCTTCAGCGTCCACGTGTTTCGCAATCGTGAGGGCGAGCCGGAGCGCAAGGCGGCGATGGGCATGTTCGGGTTCTCGATTCTGCACCTCTTCCTGATGTTTGCGGCCTTGCTCGCCGAGCAGAGCCTCGGCCTTTTCCGCGCGGTGAACCTGTGAGCGATCGCCCCGGCCCACCGGGGACGCCCCGCCCGCTGACGCCCGAGGAGTCGCATCGCCGGCGCAAGCGCTCCATCGCCATCGCGGCGGTCCTGTTCGCCCTGGTGACCATCTTTTACGTGCTCACGATCGCGAAGCTCGGGCCGCAGGTCCTCAACCGTCCGATCTGATCGCGCCGGACAACGGAGTACCCTTCTGATGGTCGACCCCAGACATGCGCCACCGCGTGGAACCGGCCGCAAGGCCGGCGTGACGGCCTTGGCCTGCGCAGGCCTCGCCTTCGGGATGATCGGCCTCGCCTTCGCGTCGGTGCCGCTCTACGACATGTTCTGCAAGGCGACCGGCTACGACGGGACGCCGCGTACGGGCCGGGCCCCGACCGCTGCGGCGATCGACGACAGCATGGTGGTCCACTTCGACACCAATGTGTCGTCGACCCTGCCCTGGCGCTTCCAGGCCGAGTCGCCGAAGGTTGAGGCCCGGCTCGGCGAGACCAAGACCGTCTTTTTCCGCGTGAAGAACACCGGCAGCACGCCTTCCACCGGCATAGCGACCTTCAACGTTCAGCCGGGTCTGATGGGCAGCTTTTTTGTCAAGGTGCAGTGCTTCTGCTTCAACGAGCAGACCCTGCAGCCAGGCGAGACGATGGATTTCCCGGTGGTGTTCTACATCGACCCCGAGGTCCGCAAGGACTCGAACACCGCACATCTGTCGGAGATGACGCTCTCCTATACCTACTTCGCTTCGAAGAACGGGCAGCCCACGGCCGCGCTTGCGACAACGGGCGGCACGGGGACGAAGTCGAATTTTTGACGGCGCAAGCGTGACAACAGCGCGCGACCCTGGGTAAGGGTTTGCCACAACAATCCGGGGCAACCCGGTCAGGACGATGCATTCAGTGGATCGAGGGCCGGTGACGGTCCGGAGGTCGGGGGTAGGAGAAGAGTTCAATGGCCGAGGCGCACGCCAAAAATCACGACTTCCACATTCTGGCCCCGAGTCCCTGGCCGCTGATCGGCGCGTTCTCGGGCTTCCTGATGGCATTCGGCGCCGTGTTCTGGATGAAGAGCCTTCAGATTGGCACCCTGACCCCGGGCCCCTACATCTTCGGCGCAGGAACGCTCGGCGTTCTCTACACCATGTTTGCCTGGTGGAAGGACGTCGTGCACGAGGCCAACACGGGCGATCACACCCGTGTCGTGCAACTGCACCACCGCTACGGTATGATCATGTTCATCGCCTCCGAGGTGATGTTCTTCGTCGCGTGGTTCTGGGCCTATTTCGAAGCGGCGCTCTACACCGCCGATCCGATCCAGGCCTCGCGCGTCGACTTCACGGGCGGCACCTGGCCGCCGAAGGGCATCGAGGCGTTCGACCCGTGGCATCTGCCCCTTCTCAATACCCTGATCCTGCTCACCTCCGGTACGACGATCACCTGGGCGCACCACGCATTGCTGCATGATGATCGGAAGGGCCTGAAGTACGGCCTCTGGCTGACGATCATCCTGGGCGTTCTGTTCTCCGCTTGCCAAGCCTACGAGTACGCACACGCCCATTTCGGCTTCTCCGGCAGCATTTACTCGTCAACCTTCTTCATGGCGACGGGCTTCCACGGCTTCCACGTCATCATCGGCACGATCTTCCTCGCGATCTGCCTCTACCGCGTCTATCTCGGTCAGTTCACCACCCGACAGCATCTCGGCTTCGAATTCGCTGCCTGGTACTGGCACTTCGTCGACGTGGTCTGGCTGTTCCTGTTCGCCTCGATCTACGTCTGGGGCGCCGGCGTCGGTCACGCGGCTCATTGAGCCCGGCTTGCACCGCATGCCAGTGTTGAAGAGGGCGGCGCGAGCCGCCCTTTTTCATGCTCGTGCCTGAAGCGCGCACCTTCCATGCCCATCTGGATTGATACGGCGCAGCGCCGTACGAGGAGTTCTCCATCTTGGACGCATCGCGGCCGAAGCCTTCCCCCGTCTCCGCCGGCTTGCGCGGCCGTTGTCCCCGTTGTGGCGAGGGGCATATGTTCGACGGATTCCTCACATTCCGCCCCTCCTGCGAGGTCTGCGACCTCGACTACGGCAGTTTCAATTCCGGAGACGGCCCTGCTTTCTTCGTCATGTCGATCGTCGGCATCATCGTCGTCGGGCTGGCTCTCTGGATGGAGATCACCTACGAGCCGCCGATCTGGGTTCACGCCCTGGTGGCCGGCACCCTGTCGATTGGCCTCAGCCTTCTCCTGGTGCGGCCGCTGAAGGGCGTCCTCGCGGCCCTGCAATTCACCAATAAGGCCGAGCAAGGACGCTTCCGTTAACCATGGCTTCGCCCCTCCGTCCCGGCGCTTGGCGCAGCATTTTGATGCCCAGCCTCGTTTCACTGATCTGCCTCGCGATTCTTCTCGGCCTCGGAGTCTGGCAGCTCGCACGCAAGGGCGAGAAGGAAGCCCTAATCACGCGCATCCTGGCGCGATCGAAGGTCGAGCCGCCAACCGCGCTTCCATTGCCGCAGGGTTGGGATCCAGCCCGGGACGAGTTCCGGCGTGTCCGCATCACCGGCCGGTTTCGGCACGAAGCCGAGACGCTGGTCCACGGTCTCGCCGCGGGCGAGGTTCCGGGGCGAGCCCTTCAGGGCTATTATCTCCTGACGCCCTTCCTGCTCGAGGATGGTGGCACCATCCTTATCAACCGCGGCTTCGTGCCCACCGAGTTGAAGGCGCCCGCAAACCGCGCGGCCGGGCAGGTCGAGGGCGTCACCACCGTCACCGGCATACTCCGGGGGTCCGAACCACGGACGATGTTCGTGCCAGCGCCGGACCCGGCACGGAACGAATGGTTTAACCGCGACATCGCCGGCATCAGCGCTTCACGCGGCCTCCCCGATCCCCGGCCCTACCTCGTCGAGGCGGATGCGACGCCGAACCCGGGCGGCTGGCCGAAGGGCGGTCAGCTCCGGGTCGATCTGCCGAACAACCACTTGCAATACGCCTTCACGTGGTTCGGGATCGCGGCGTGCCTCGTCGGCGTGTTCGGGGTCTTCGCTTGGCGCCGGCTCCACGAGGATCAGCCCCCCGCGCAATAGTGACGCGTGCAGCCGAAAACTTGCTTCGTCCGCGCATGTGTTCCAGCTTATCTTCGAACGAGCGGTTACGTTACGGAGTGGGCCCCATGCGCACCATCCTCCTGATCCTGATAACGATGTGGATTCCTTCGACAGCCTTCGCGGTGGACGCAGCCGCCCGGGATGCCGCGAAGGCCACGGTGGAACGCCAGATCGAAGCATTCCGTCGAGACGATGCGGCTACGGCCTACGCCCAGGCCGCGCCCGCGATCCAGGGACTCTTTCCCTCTCCCGAGACCTTCATCGCAATGGTCCGACAGGGCTACGGCGCCGTCTACCGAAATCGGCGCTACAGCGTGGATCGCATCGAGGATGCCGGGGACGACGGCGTGGCCCTCGGCGTCACCTTGCAGGATGAGGACGGGGCCGATTGGGCTGCTCTCTACAGCCTGGAGAAGCAGCCGGACGGCGCTTGGCGGATCACGGGATGCCGCCTGATGAGGGCCCCGGGCAGCAACGCCTGACGACGTCCAAGACTTTCGACACGCCCGCCGACATCGTGTAGACGGAGCGCCTTCCCGGAGGCCCCCTTGCTTCACGTCTCGACCCGCGGCGCCGCGGCGCCCCTCAGCTTTTCCGACGCCCTTCTCGCCGGCCTTGCGCGCGACGGCGGGCTCTACGTGCCCGAAAGCTGGCCGCAGATCACTAGACCGGCGATCGCCGGTCTCGCAGGCCTGCGCTATGCCAATGCCGCCAAGACCGTTCTACGCCCGCTCATCGACGGGGAGATCGCGGACGTGGACCTCGATCGCATGATCGAGGAGGCCTACGCCACCTTCCGGCACCCGGCGGTCTGCCCCCTTACCCAGCTCGACGACAACCTGTTCCTGCTGGAACTCTTCCACGGCCCGACGCTCGCGTTCAAGGACGTGGCGATGCAACTCCTTGGGCGCCTGATGGACCATGTCCTGCGCGCCCGCGATGCAAGGGCTACCATCGTGGGCGCGACGTCGGGCGATACCGGCAGCGCCGCGGTGGAGGCCTTTCGCGGTCTCGATCAGGTCGACATCTTCATCCTGTTCCCAGAAGGGCGCGTGTCCGAAGTCCAGCGCCGGCAGATGACGTCGGTGGGGGCACACAACGTTCACGCCATCGCCATCGACGGCAACTTTGACGATTGTCAGAACATCGTCAAAGCCCTGTTTCAGCACGCTGATTTCGCCGACGACGTTCGGCTCTCGGGCGTCAATTCGATCAATTGGGCCCGGGTCGCCGCGCAGGCGGTCTACTACTTCACCTCGGCCGTGGCCCTGGGCGCCCCCCACCGGCCGATCTCCTTCGCAGTTCCAACCGGAAATTTCGGAGACATTCTCGCCGGCTGGGTCGCCAAGCGCATGGGACTGCCGATCGAGCGCCTGATGATCGGAACCAATGCCAACGACATCCTGGCCCGGACACTCGAGCATGGTGCTTACGAGGTCCGCGGCGTGCAGCCGACCACCTCGCCCTCGATGGACATCCAGATCTCGTCGAACTTCGAGCGCCTGCTGTTCGAAGCTCTGGGGCGCGATTCCACGAGCCTCGGCCGGCTGATGGCCGGGCTGAAGCAGTCGGGTGGCTTTCACCTCGATCCTTTGGTTCTCAAGACCGTGCGCAGCGAGTTCGACGCCACCGCCGTCGCCGAGCCGGAAGTCATGGCTGAGATCGCCCGCACCCATGCGGAGACCGGACACGTCATCGATCCCCACAGCGCCATCGGTGTGCATGCGGCACGCAAGCTCTTGCGCCAGGATCCGCGCACGCCGGTCGTCGCGCTCGCCACCGCGCACGCCGCCAAGTTCCCCGACGCCGTCGCGAAGGCGATCGGCGGGCGGCGTCCTGAGCTTCCGCCGCACCTCGCCGACTTAATGGACCGTAAGGAGACCTTTTCGCGCGTTGCCAACGATCAGGCGGCGGTTGAGACCTTCATCCGCGAGCGCGCCCGCATCACCAAGGGAGCGTAACGGCTCATGAACCAGCATTTCGCCACGCACGGTGCATCGCCCGATCTCAAGATCACCAAGCTCGACAATGGGGTCACCGTCGTCACCGAGGCGATGCCGGGCGTCGCGACGGCGACGCTCGGCGTCTGGGTCGGTGCCGGCTCGCGTCATGAGCGCACCGACGAGGGCGGTCTGAGCCACCTCATCGAACATATGGCCTTCAAGGGCACCAAGACCCGATCCGCTCGCCGCATCGCCGAGGATATCGAGAATGTGGGCGGCGACATCAACGCCGCGACGAGTGCCGAGGGAACGAGTTACACCGCACGCGTGCTTGGCGAGGATGCGAGCGTCGCCCTCGACGTGATCGGAGACATCCTCACGGGTTCGGTCTTCGATGCCGGCGAGCTTGCCCGCGAGAAGAGCGTGATCTTGCAGGAATATGCGGCGATCGAGGATACGCCAGACGACGTCGTCTACGAGGCCTTCACCGAGGCGGCATTTCCGAACCAGCCAATGGGCCGTCCGATCATCGGCACGCCTGAGACGATCAACAGCTTCGACCGAGACGCGATCGAAGCCTACATCGCCCGGGAATACACGCCCGACCGCATCGTCCTGGCTGCGGCGGGCGCCATCGGACATGACCAAATCGTCGAATCGGCATCGCGCTATTTCGGCGACTTGAAGCCGATGCAGGCGCCCGAGACGGTGCCGGGGATCTATGGCGGCGGCGAGAAGCGGCTGCCGAAGAAACTCGAGCAGGCCAACGTCGTCCTCGGCCTGCCGGGCCTGTCGTTTCGCGACGACGATTACTACGCGCTCCACATCTTCGCGCAGGTGCTGGGCGGCGGCCTGACCTCGCGGCTGTGGCACGAGGTGCGCGAGACGCGTGGCCTTGCCTACGAGATCCAGTCCTTCCATTGGGCATTCTACGATTGCGGCCTGTTCGGCATCGGTGCCGGCACATCCGGGGGTGACCTCGCCGAGCTGATGGAGGTGACGCTGGACGCAACGATCCGCGCCGCGGCGGATGCCGACACGATCGAAGTCGCTCGGGCAAAGGCGCAGCTCAAGGTCGCGCTGCTCTCCGCCCTGGAGACGCCCGGCGGCCGGATCGAGCGCAATGCCCGACAGATCCTGGCCTGGGGCCGCGTCATCCCGGCCAGCGAGGTGATCGCCAAGGTGGATGCCGTGACGGTCGACGACGTCCGCCAGGCTGGTCGGCGCCTGCTGAAGGGCGCTCCGACCCTGGCCGCCATCGGTCCGATCAAGAAGCTTCCGACCCTCGATCGCATCGCGGCGGCGCTGCAGGCGGCATGAGCTTGGCCGACGCGGCTTGTTTTGGCCGCAAAGGCAGGCGATCGAAATTCATCGGCGCCACGGTTCACAAACGGTGAACGCCGTCGCGCAAGGCGACCGTTCGCCTTGCTCGTCGAGGCCCCCACCGATACGACTGGATGCACAGCTGAGCCGTCTCCCGTCGCCTGTTTCCATCGATCATGCCTCGCCCGGCCGGAACACTCGCCCGTTGCGTAGATTCGCCCCCGTCCTGGCCGCCCTCGCTGCGGCACTGCTCAGTGCCCTGATCGTCGGAGGACCGGCGCAGGCCGTCGAGGCGGTCCGCGTCACCCTCGACGCGCCCGTCATCGATCTCACGCCGATGATCGAACGTTATCGCTCCGATGGCGACCTGATCCAGATCTCCACCGCCCCGGGGAAGGACGGGATCGTCCGCCGCATCGTGGTGAAGGCCCGTGAGACCGGCGCCCGTCCCGACTGGATGGTGTTCGCCCTCACCAACGACACCGACGAGCAGGTGGACCGGGTCCTCGTCGCCCCGCATTTCCGCCTCGTGGGCTCGGGTGTTGTCTGGCCGGATCTCGGAGGCTCGCGCATCGCCGCCATCACGGCGAGCCAGGGTATTCGACCGGAGCGCGACGAGAACCCGGAAGCCGATCAGTTCGTCATCACCCTCGATCCCGGGGCGACCGTAACCTATGTGGCCGAGTTGCGAGGGCCGAACATCCCGCAAGTGTACCTCTGGGATCAGGAAGCTTACCGCAAGAAGGCCAACGGCCTGACCCTGTACAAGGGTATCATCATCGGCATTGCGGGTCTCCTCGCCCTGTTCCTGACGATTATCTTCGTCGTGAAGGGCGCGATCATCTTTCCCGCCGCCGCGTCCCTGGCTTGGGCCGTGCTGGCCTATGCCTCAATTGATTTCGGCTTCCTGCAGCGTGTGTTTCCCATCACCGAAGTTGCCGAGCGTGTCTATCGCGCCTCGACGGAGGCGGTTCTCGGCGCGACGCTCCTGGTCTTCCTGTTTGCCTATCTCAACCTCAGCCGGTGGCACGTGCGCTACAGCCACGTGGCGATCATCTGGCTCCTGTTCCTGGCGTGCCTGGTGGGCCTCGCGGTGTTCGATCCGCCCGTGGCGGCCGGCGTCGCCCGCATCTCCATCGCGGCGGTGGCCGGCGTCGGCCTGCTGCTGATCGTCTATCTCGCGGCGCATAACGGATATGACCGCGCCATCCTGCTGGTGCCCACCTGGTGCCTACTTCTCGTCTGGGTGGTGGCTGCCGGGTTCGCGATCACGGGGCAGATCAGCAGCGATCTGGTGCAGCCCGCCCTCATCGGCGGGCTCGTGCTGATCGTCATGCTGATCGGTTTCACCGTGATGCAGCACGCCTTCGCGGGCGGTGGCCTGACCCATGCTCTCGTCTCCGACACAGAGCGGCGCGCATTGGCCCTCACGGGCGCAGGGGACGTGGTATTCGATTGGGACGTACCGGGTGACCGGGTCTTCGCCGGTCAGGAGATCGAGGGACAGCTCGGTCTGAAACGCGGTGCCCTCGAAGGCCCAGCGGCCAACTGGCTCAACCTGGTCCACCCCTTCGACGTCGAGCGCTACTCGGCGGCCCTCGACACGGTCATCGAGGAGCGCCGTGGCCGCATCGTGCACGATTTTCGCCTGCGCTCCACTGCCGGGCCGTACTATTGGTATCGCCTGAAAGCGCGACCTGTGATCGGTTCCGACGGAGAGGTGATCCGGGTCGTCGGCACGATCAGCGACGTCACTGAGGTGAAGACGGCGGAGGAACGCCTCCTTCACGATGCAGTGCATGACAGTCTGACAGGCCTGCCGAACCGCGAACTCTTCTACGACCGCCTCGATGCAGGACTGGCGTTCGCCAGCCAGGATCCCCGACTTCGGCCGACGACGATCGTCCTCGACATCGACCGGTTCAAGGCCATCAACGACGCCATCGGTCTGTCGGCCGGTGACTCGATCCTGCTGACGCTGTCGCGCAGGCTCGGACGCCTCCTCCGACCGCAGGATACCCTGGCGCGCGTGGCTGGCGATGAGTTCGCCCTGATCCTGATCTCGGAGCGGGAGCCGGACCGCATCCTCGCCTTCGCGGAAATGATCCGCAAAGCGATCGCGACGCCGATCACCTATGCGGATCGCGAAATTTTCCTGACGGTCTCTGTTGGTCTCGCCCTCTACGAGGGTGGGGCGAACCTGAAACGAGAAGAGGTGTTCAAGAACGCCGAAATGGCGATGATCCAGGCCAAGCGCGGCGGTGGGGATCGCACGGAGGTTTTCCGTGCCACCATGCGCAACGAGCGTGGCGACCGCATGATGCTGGAGGCTGATCTGCGCAGGGCGCTGGATCGCAACGAGATGAAGGTGTTGTTCCAGCCGATCGTCCGCCTGGAGGACCGCACCGTCGCCGGCTTCGAGACCCTCCTGCGCTGGGACCATCCGAAGCTCGGCCGTATCGGTCCCGCAACCTTCCTGCCGATCGCGGAAGAGAGCGGCTTCATCGTCAATCTGGGTATCTTTGCCCTGGAGCGGACCGCCCTCGAGCTGGCGGCCTGGCAGCGCTCCCTCGACGTAGAACCGCCGATCTTCGCTTCCGTCAACATCTCCTCGCGGCAGCTCCTGCGCCACGATCTCCTGCATGACGTGAAGACGATCCTGGCCCGATCCGGCGTCATCCCCGGCTCACTGAAGCTGGAGATGACCGAGAGCCTGGTCATGGAGAATCCGGAATACGCAGCGCAGATGCTTCACCGCATCCACGACCTTGGCGCGGGCCTGTCCCTGGACGATTTCGGGACCGGCTACTCGGCCCTCTCCTACCTTCAGCGCTTCCCCTTCGACACGATCAAGATCGATCAGTCCTTCGTACGCCAGATCGCGACGGGCCAGACCGCCATTCTGCGATCGATCGTCAAGATGGCACAGGAACTCGGCCTGTCGATCATCGCCGAAGGCGCCGAGTCGGAGGTTGACACCCAAATTCTGTTCGAATTGGGCTGTGAATATGCTCAGGGTTTCGCCTTCGGCGAACCGATGTCGATGCTTCAAGCTCGGCAGTTGCTTGGTGCGGCGCCTGAAGCTGCCTGAGTGAAATCAGGCAGATGCGGGCAAACCAACGCATCGGGTTAAACCTCCCTTAACCATGATCCGGCATCCTCAGCTTCGAGTTGATGTGCGGGCGGCAAGGTGCGACGCGCCGGCCGAGGGAGATGGGGTCATGGCGCAGGCTGCGTTGCGAATCGTGGACGACGAGATCGACACCGGCCTCGTCCGACGCTTGATGGCGCGCCCACTTCGCGCGGTGCCCGACGTCGCGGCACCCCCCGAGGCCCCGGCTTCCGCACCGGTCGCGATCGCGACGACGGTTACGGCCGCGGCAGGTGAGGTATCGCGGCTCAAGGCCGAGGTCATGGTTATGAAAGCTGTGCTTGGGGCCGAGCGTCGCGAGGCCGAACGGCTCCGCGCCTGCATCAGCCGGATCGACGGCGCCGAGCCGCTGTCACCCGAGGCACAGGCGGTCCGTGACCGTTGGGCCGCCCTCGTCGATCATCTGCTCAACGAACCGCGCTGAGGCGAGGGTTCGCCCGGCGAGCCTTATGCGACGCGCCCACCCCATTCCCCACACCTGAAGGACGACCATGAGCGCCCGCTGCTCGCTCGTCGTCAACGGCAAGTCCGTGCGCGTTTCCACCGGCGACACCCCGCTGGAAGCCGCTCTCGCCGATGGGATGATCGCTGCCACCCCCGGAGCCGGTGGCCAGGGCATCGGCCCTGCCCCACGTCGGGCTCAAACTCGCGCGCATCGCGGTGAGGCCATCAAGCTCTCACTACCTCGCGCGGCTGCCATAGAGCCGCCCGCTCGCCTCGTGCTGCCGAGCCGGCCTACCGCCGTACAGAAGCGGACCGGTACGGTCACCGAGATCACCGCCCTCGGTTCGCATACCTTTCAGGTCGTCGTCACGATCACCCGTCGGCTCGCCCTGGAGCCGGGTCACGGGGTCGACGTCACCTTCGAGAATTTCGCGCCCGTCACCTTGAGCCCAACGCTGCGTGTCGACGGATCGGCCGAGCTCAACGAACTGGTGTTCCATCTGCGGCAGGATCGCGACGGATTCGGTCTTGGGCACGAATTGGTAGACGCTCTCGCTTGCGACCACCCGGTGAAGGTGAAAGGCCCTGTCGGCCGCGGCTACTACCGCGCCGGGGGCGGACGCCTCGTTCTCGTTGCGTCAGAGACCGGCTTCGCACCAATCTGGTCCATCGCCCATGCAGCGCGCTACATCGAACCGGCCCGCGAAATCATCCTGGTGGTGGGTGCGCGCAATCCCCTTGATCTCTACATGCGACCGGCCCTGGATTGGCTGCGCGCGACCGGCGTGACCCGAATCGTCACCGTATCGGATCGTGCCCGCCAGCGCCCGCCCGAAGTTCGTCCCGGTCCCCTCACCGCTCACCTGCCGTCGCTGCGCAGCACAGATGTGGTTCACGTTGCCGGGGACGCCTCGACGGTCGGGGCCGTCGAGGTGCTCGCTGCGACGACCGGTGCCCGGTGCCATCCGATCCTGATCGACGCCGGCATCTGACCCGGTATTCGTCCACGCTGAGGCGATCGAACGAAATGAGCTGCATACCCCGGGAATGCAGCTCATTTGTTTTCCAAGATTGCGGCCGTGACCTGCCCGGTTCCCATCTTGAGAACCGGGCAGACCGGGCGGATCAGCCGAGCCGAACCCGCCAGATTTCCTCGGCATATTCCCGCATGGAACGATCGGAGGAGAACCACGCCATCCGGGCTGTGTTGAGGATGGCCGTCCGCCACCAGGTCTTCGGATCGCTCCAAGCCCGATCCACCGAGCGCTGCACGCGCCAGTAATCGTCGAAGTCGACGGTGAGAAGATAACGGTCGTTGTGGCGCAGGTCGTCGACGATCGGTCGGAAGCGGTCCGGCTCCTCGGGCGAAAAGCCTCCAGCCTCGATGAGGTCGAGAGCGGCTTTCAGGCGGGGCGAAGCGGCGATGGCGACCTCGGCGTAGTTCGGCACGGCCATCCGCGCCTGCACTCCGGCCGCATCCAGGCCGAAGATGAAGATGTTGTCCGCGCCGACATGGTCACGGATCTCAATATTGGCACCATCAAGAGTGCCGATGGTCAGCGCACCGTTGAGGGCGAGCTTCATGTTCCCGGTGCCGGAGGCCTCCATGCCGGCCGTAGAGATCTGCTCGGAGAGGTCAGCGGCGGGGATGATCGCTTCCGCCAAGCTGACCGAGTAGTTCGGCAAGAAGACCACCTTCAGGCGGCCCGCCACGTCCGGATCGGCGTTGACCAACTTGGCTACGTCACAGGCGAGTTTGATGATGAGCTTGGCCTGGACGTAGCTTGGCGCAGCCTTGCCGCCAAAAATCTTCACGCGTGGCGTCCAAGCGGCCTTCGGATCAGCCTTAATTGCCTGATACAGGGCAACGGTCTCGATCACGTTGAGGAGCTGGCGTTTGTATTCGTGGATGCGCTTGATCTGGACGTCGAACAGGGCAGACGGATCGACCGTGATACCGGTGCGATCGGCCACCACCTGCGCGAGAGCCGCCTTCCGCGCACGGCGCATGGCCGCGTAGCGGGACTGGAAGTTCGCGTCGGACGCGACGTCGGCCAAGCCGGCGAGCCGTTCCGGCGTATCGAGCACTTCCGGTCCGACCGCCTCGACGGCAAGGGCGGTGAGCTCCGGATTGGCGTTGTGGAGCCAGCGCCGGAAGGTGATGCCATTGGTCTTGTTCACGATCTTGTCGGTGTCGAGGGCGTGGAGCTCCTTGAACACCGTCGAGCGCATCAGATCGGTATGCAGGGCGGAAACGCCGTTGACCCTGCGCGCCCCCAGGAAAGCGAGATGGCCCATGCGGACCCGCTTGCCGTGGGTTTCGTCGATGAGCGACACGGCGGCGAGCTTCTCGGCGGAACCCCGGCCCTGCTTGCCCTGCTCTTCGAGGTGCATCCAGTTGATCAGGTAGATGATCTGCATGTGCCGCGGCAGCACGCGCTCCATCAGCTCGACCGGCCAGGTCTCCAGCGCCTCCGGCAGGAGCGTATGGTTCGTGTAGCCGAGGGTATGCGTGGTGACGTGCCAGGCATCCTCCCAGTTGAACCCGTGATCCTCGAGGAGAAGGCGCATGAGTTCCGGCACTGCGATAGCGGGATGCGTATCGTTGAGCTGGATCGCGGCATGGTCGGGGAGCGAGCGCAGATCGCCGCGCTCGGCCGCATGCCGGCGCACCAGATCCTGCAGCGACGCCGAGGTGAAGAAGTATTCCTGCCTAAGGCGCAGCTCCTGGCCCTCGGCGGACGAGTCGCTCGGGTAGAGTACGCGGGAGATCGCCTCGGCACGGGCACGCCCCGCGACGGCGCCCACATGATCGCCGCCATTGAACCGGGCCAGATCGACAGGCACCTGGGCCTCGGCCTTCCAGAGGCGCAGCGTATTCACATGGCGTCCCCGCCAACCGACCACCGGCACGTCATGGGCCACCGCCCGAACCGTTTCGGCCGGATGCCAATGGCGGCGGATCACGCCGTCAGAGACCGCCGACATCGTGACATGGCCACCGAAGCCGATGGTGTAGGTCGCGTCGGGCCGCGGAAATTCCCACGGGTTACCCTCCGCGAGCCAGGTCTCCGGGGCTTCCTTTTGCCAACCGTCCTCCAGGGACTGCCGGAAGAGGCCGTGATCGTAGCGAATGCCATAGCCGATAGCGGGAATCGATAGGCTCGCCATGCTTTCCATAAAGCAGGCGGCGAGGCGCCCGAGGCCGCCATTGCCCAGCGCAGCATCCGGCTCCGCCGCTTCCACGTCGCCGAGCTGCACGCCAAGTTCCCGCAGGGCCGCGCGGGTGGTCTCGACGAGGCCGAGATTGTTCATGGCATCGGAGAGGAGACGACCGATGAGGAACTCCAGGGACAGGTAATAGACCCGCTTGTTCGGGATCGACCCGTCGGCATCGTGGCAAGCATCGACGACCCGGTCGCGCAGGGCGAGTGCCGTCGCGGCGAACCAGTCGCGCTCACGTGCGGTCGAAGGCGTTTTTCCGATGGCGTAGACCAGCTTGGCCAGGATGGCCTCCCGCAGGTCCGCCACCGCGTCGCCGGATGCCTTACGCACCGGTCGGGTGCGTTCTTGCGCCATCGGCGAAGGCGATCGCTGAGCCACGTCCGAGGCCTCCGAGGAAACGGTGGCGTCGGAATTGTCTCGTCCGATGAGTTTGTCTTTCAGCACGTGTCAGTCCCCCTCTCGGCCGTGAAACTTGGACGCCGCTGACGGGATGACAACCCTGGGGCTATCATGCGCTCGGGCATTCCTGTTCTGCGTTCGGCCTCGTCCCCTCGTCTCGTCTCACGGACCGGTGCCGTATTAGCTGCACCGGACTCGCGATCGTTCTCTGGTCTGGTGTCCGATCGTCGCGCCGGAGTCGTTTTCCCGCACTCCACCCATCCTGAGAATTCGGTACCCCTTTAGGATGCGGAGCATTGCTTGTGCGAACGTGCCCTGTGGGGCCGCCATCGAGACCACAGTCCTGCACCAGCGTTCAAACCTGCGTCACGGTGTCCGACAGTCCCAGCCAAACCGTGCGGGAATGAGACCACACCACGTTCGAATATTGTCTGAACGCCCTTCGGATCGAACGGGTCGCGCAGGGTCCCGTCTGCGGCTAGGGTCCGGCCCGGACGCGATCGGGACGCGTCGCCGGAGGATTGCATGGCGGATACGGTCTGGTGGAAGAGCGGCACCGTCTATCAGGTCTACCCGCGCTCCTTCCAAGATAGCGACGGGGATGGAATCGGGGACCTGCGCGGTATCACCCGCCGCCTCGACTACCTAGCCTGGCTCGGCGTCGACGCCGTCTGGATCTCGCCGTTCTATCCCTCTCCGATGGCGGATTTCGGTTACGACGTCGCGGATTACTGCGGCGTCGACCCGCTGTTCGGAACACTGGAGGATTTCGACGCCTTGGTGGCGGAAGCCCATTTCAGGCGGCTCAAGGTGATCCTCGATTTCGTCCCGAACCACACCTCGATCGCCCATCCGTGGTTCGCGGACAGCCGCAGCGCACGCACAAGCGCCAAGCGGGACTGGTATATTTGGCGCGATCCCGCTCCCGATGGAGGCCCGCCGAACAACTGGATCAGCAATTTCGGCGGCCCTGCCTGGACCCTCGACGAAGCGACCGGGCAATACTACTACCATGCCTTCCTGCGCGAGCAGCCGGACCTGAACTGGCGCAACCCGAGCGTTCGCGCGGCGATGCATGACGTACTTCGCTTCTGGCTTGACCGCGGCGTGGACGGCTTCCGCGTCGATGTGATCTGGCACCTGATGAAGGATGAGGGATTCCGCGACAATCCCGAAAATCCGGGGTTCAGCGCCGGACAGGCTGAGATCAATCGATTCGCCCAGGTCTACTCCGCCGATCGTCCGGAGATCTTCGATGTCATCGCCGAGATGCGGGCCGTGCTGGCGCCCTACGGGGAGCGCGTTCTGATCGGCGAGATCTACCTGCCCGTCGAGCGCCTCGTAGCCTATTACGGTGCCGATCTGGCAGGCGTCGATCTGCCCTTCAACTTCCAGCTTATCCAGACGCCCTGGAACGCCCACTCGGTGGCCGAGCTCGTAATCGCCTACGAGAACGCCCTCCCCCCTGGCGGTTGGCCAAACTGGGTGCTCGGCAACCATGACCAGTCCAGGATCGCGGCACGGGTCGGCGCCGCGCAGGCCGGCATCGCGGCGATGCTTCTGCTGACCCTGCGCGGCACGCCCACCCTTTATTACGGCGACGAGATCGGTCTCGCCCACGTGACCATTCCACCGGACCGCGTCCAGGATCCCTGGGAGCGCAACGAGCCGGGCCATGGCCGCGACCCGGAACGCACGCCGATGCAGTGGGACGACTCGTTCCACGCTGGTTTCAGTGCAGGAGAGCCCTGGCTCCCGTTGAGCCCGGATGCGGCAACCCGGAACGTCGAGTGCCAGTGCGATGATGCCCGATCGCTTCTCACCCTCTATCGCCGCCTCCTGCGCCTGCGCCGGGATCATACCGCCCTCTCGACCGGAGGATTTCGCAGCCTTCCCTCCTCAACGGCGTTCGTCTTTGCCTATGAGCGGCACGACGGTGATGCGACGCTCCGCATATTGCTGAACTTCAGTGCATCGCGGCAAACCATCATCGATACCGCCGAAGACGGTAGTACCTGGGCCATTCTCCTTTCGACGCGCCCGGACCGGCCCATTAGCCGGTCCGATGACGCTATGGTCCTCGAAGCCGATGAGGGTTTGATCCTGCTCCGGGACCCTGCCGGGGCTTACCCCCGACATCACGTCACCGTGTAAAAAGCGGGCACATTCGTCGCAAAACGAGAAAGTTCCTGGACGTGGCTTGAATTGTGCAACGCAACGGAACAATAGCCATCACGCTGCGTTCACGAGGTCGACGTCGATGCTGGGCTCTCGCTCTCCGTTCCCGCCCACCGCTCGACGCGGGAACGTATTCATGAGCGTGGCGGACCAGCAAGACCCCATCGACCTCCACCACAGCCCCAGATCCCGTCATCAACTCCAGCCCCGTATCCTCTTCGCTACGCCGGAGATGGCCGACTTCGTGAAGACGGGCGGCCTCGGGGAAGTCGCAGGCTCCCTTCCGCGGGCCCTGCGCAGGCATTACGATGTCCGCGTCGTGATTCCGGGATATCGACAGGTCATCGAGCAGTTCGATAATATTCCGGTCGTCGCACAGTTGCCGGCCCAGGCCGGCATTCCGCCCAGCGATCTCGGACTCGTGGAGACCACCGACGGGCTCAAAGTCTACGTCATCCTCAACGCAGACCTCTATCAGCGGGATGGGACGCCCTACGGCAACGCTCAGGGCGACTTCGGGGACAACGACATCCGTTTCGCCCGCCTGAGCCTCGCGGCCGCGGAAATCGCGCGCGGCATCGACCCGACTTGGGCCGCGGATCTGCTACACCTGAACGACTGGCAAGCAGCCCTTGCCCCCGCCTACCTCGCATGGAGCGGGTTGCGGGTGCCGAGCATCCTCACGGTGCACAATCTCGCCTATCAGGGCGTCTTCCCGCGTGAGGCCCTCGGGCGTCTCGGCATCCCCGAGGATGCCTTCCGGATGGATGGCGTCGAGTTCTACGGGCAGCTCTCCTTTCTCAAGGCCGGGCTCTATTACGCCTCGCACGTCACGACCGTCAGCGAGACCTACGCCCGGGAAATCATCACGCAGGAATCGGGCTGCGGCCTCGACGGCCTTCTGCGAACTCGAGCCGCGCAAGGTCGTCTCGCCGGCATCCTTAATGGCATTGACGAGAGCTGGGACTCCCGCACTGACCCGCATCTCGCCGCCCGCTTCGAGATCGACGACTGGAAGGGCAAGCGCGCCAACGCCGAGACCGTCCGCCGACAGTTCGGTCTGGCCGTGTCGCGCGGCCCCCTCTTTGCCGTTGTCTCCCGCCTCGTGCACCAGAAGGGCATCGATCTCAGCATCGGCGCGGCCGAGTCGATCGTCGCCGAGGGCGGCCAGTTGGTGGTGATCGGTCAGGGCGAGGGTCGGTTCGAGGGCGCGCTGCGCGACCTTGCCCGCCGTTACCCCTCCTCCGTCGGCGTGCATGTTGGCTTCGAGGAGCGCGATGCCCGCCGCATGTTCGCGGGGAGCGACTTTCTGCTGATGCCGTCCCGCTTCGAGCCCTGCGGCCTCGCCCAGATGTACGCCCAGCGTTTCGGGTCCCTGCCGATCGTTCACCGCACCGGCGGCCTCGCCGACACGGTCGAGGACGGCGTCACCGGCTTCACTTTCGGTGAGGCTTCCGCGCGGGGCTTCTCCGGCGCCATCCGGCGCGCTTTCGACACCTTCGCGCAAAAGAAGCGGCTGAACGCGATGCGTCGCCACGCCATGTCGCGTTCGTTCGGTTGGGACCAGGCCGCGATGAACTACGCCTCTCTCTACGCTCGTGCCTTCGGCAATACGGCCGGTCTGCGCCTGCGCGCCGCCTGATCTCGGTACGTCCACATCAATGAGACGAACACAGCCGGCGGGGACACCCGCCGGCTGTGTTCGTGTCTGGGGGTGCCACGTCCCATCCCGAAGGGCGGGACGCGCGGCATACGCTCTTATCCCTCTCGGATAAAGATCGTCGTCGCGAGGGGCGGAATCGTCAGGGACACGGAATAGGGCTGGCCGTGGCTCGGCACGGCTTCGGCCTGAACGCCGCCCATGTTGCCGACGTTCGAACCGCCGTAACGCTCCGCATCCGAGTTGATCGCTTCTCGATAGAAGCCCTCAGCGGGAACGCCGACCCGGTATCCCTCGCGCGGCACTGGCGTGAAGTTGGACACCACGACCGCAATCTCATTGGGCTCGCGACCTTTCCGGGCCCAAGCGATGACGCTGTTGTCCTGATCGTCAGACACCAGCCACTGGAAGCCACCGGCCTCGGTGTCCCGGCTATGGAGGGCTGGCGTCGCCGTGTAGAGATGGTTCAAGTCGCGGATCAGATCCTTAACGCCCTGATGCAGCCCGTCTTTCAGAAGGTGCCAGTCGAGGCTCTGGTTGTGGTTCCACTCCTTCTCCTGGCCGAACTCGCAGCCCATGAAGAGCAACTTCTTTCCAGGATGGCCCCACATGAAGCCGTAGTAGGCGCGAAGGTTCGCGAATTTCTGCCAGCGGTCGCCCGGCATCTTGCCGAGGAGCGAACCCTTCCCATGCACCACCTCGTCGTGGGACAGCGGTAGGATGAAGTTTTCCGAGAAGGCATAGAGAAGACCGAAGGTCAGGTCGTGGTGGTGGTAGCGCCGGTGGATCGTCTCCTTCGAGACGAAGTTCAGGGTGTCGTGCATCCACCCCATGTTCCACTTGAACCCGAAGCCGAGGCCCCCCGTATAGGTCGGGTGCGAGACGCCCGGCCAGGAGGTGGACTCCTCAGCCACCGTCAGAGTGCCGGGTGCATGGGCGTAGGTTGCCTCGTTGGTTTTGCGCAGGAACTCGATGGCGTCGAGATTCTCGTTGCCACCGTAGCGGTTCGGAATCCACTCGCCCTGACGACGGGAGTAGTCGAGGTAAAGCATCGATGCGACGGCATCCACGCGCAGGCCATCGAGGTGGTAATGCTCGAGCCAGAACCGTGCATTGGCGGCCAGGAAGCTGGATACTTCCGTCCGCCCGAAATTGTAGATGTAGGTGCCCCAATCCTGGTGGAAGCCCTGCCTTGGGTCGGCGTGCTCGTAGAGGTGCGTACCGTCGAACTGGCCCAGGCCGTGTGCATCGAGGGGGAAGTGGCCCGGGACCCAGTCGAGCATGACGCCGATCCCAGCCGCGTGGGCCGCATCCACGAAGGCGGCGAAGTCGTCTGGCGTACCGAAGCGACTCGTCGGCGCGAACAACGACACGGGCTGGTAACCCCATGATCCGTCGAAGGGGTACTCCGTGATCGGCAGCATCTCGATATGGGTGAAGCCCATTTCCTTCACGTAGGGAATCAGGCGTTCACCCAGTTCCTGGTAGGTTAGGTAGCGGTTACCCTCCTCGGCGACGCGCGCCCAGGAACCGAGATGAACTTCGTAGATCGAGATGGGGATATGGCGCGGGTCCTTCGCCCCACGCGTCGCCATCCACTTCTCGTCGTGCCACGCAGGATCGTTCGTACCCTGGAGAACGGAGGCGGTCTCGGGCGGCTTCTGGGCCGCGAAGGCGACGGGATCGGCCTTGAGGGGCAGGAGCGATCCATCGGCGCCACGGATCTCGTACTTGTAATGCGCGCCGGCCTTCAGGCCGGGGATGAACAGCTCCCAGATCCCGCCATTCTGCCAGAGCCGCATGGGATGTCGACGGCCATCCCAGTTATTGAAGTCGCCAACGACGCTCACACGGCGGGCATTCGGCGCCCAGACCGCGAAGCGAAAACCGTCGATGCCGTCGACGGGGCGATGCTGCGCACCGAGGATGCGGTAGGTGACGTTGCTGCCGACCTCGCGCAGGTTGTCGATGTCCTCCTGGCGCAGGGAGGAGCCGAATCCATAGGGGTCATGGCGCGAGCGCTCCAAGCCATCCCAGGTCTCGACGGACAGTTCGTAGAGTGGGCGCCCCTCGCTCGGCAGGCGTGCGATGAAGAAGCCGTCCGGGTGCTTGCGCTCGAATGGGATGCGCCGGCCGCCCACGAGGAGGCTGGCGGATTTTGCCTCGGGCAGGACGGCACGTATCTCCCACTCACCCGGACCGACCTGATGGGGGCCCAGCACCGAGAACGGATCGCCATGGTTCGCCGCCATGATGGCGGCGATCGCGTCCGGGTGGAGAGAACCGGTCTCGGGCGCCGCCGCCTGCGGCGCCCGGGGGGCAACGGGCGTAACGTCCGCCGATTTTGAGGTGCCGGACGCTTGGCCCGTCCTGCTCGCGAACGTCTCGTCGATGCCCATCATTTAAACGCCTTTCTTGATCTCGTCCAGAATGTTGAGAACCCCACGGGCGGGGATTTCGATCCAGTCCGGACGGTTGTTGGCTTCGTAATCGACCTCGTAGAGCGCCTTCGTCAGGAGGGAGAGTTTGAGGAGGCGGCTCTCGGTCTCGGGATCGGTTACGGCGGCCCGGCTCACCGAGACGGCCTCGCGGTAACCGTCGAGGAAGGCGGCATCGATCATGCCGCGCCAGGCGATCGAGGCCCGGCGGGCCCGCTCCTCGGAATCCGAGAAGCGGGCTGCGATTCCGCGAGTCACGGTCTCGGCGCCGTACGCGAATGAGCGCAGCATGCCGGCGACGTCGCGCAGGGGCGTCGATTTGATCCGGCGCTCGTCGGCCGGCCGCGAAGGTTCGCCCTCGAAGTCGACGATGATGAGATCGGCCTCGGCCGCCAGCACCTGCCCGAGGTGATAGTCACCGTGGATGCGGGTCTTCATGGCGCCCTGAGGTGCCTTGGCGGTGAGGGTCTCGATCGCCGCCTCGACCTCGTGGCGGCGACCCGCCAATTCGGTGCTCGCCGCGTTGGAGGCGCGGCCCGCGAGGCCGTCGAGACCGCGGAAGGCCCGCTCCGCCTGGCGGCGGGTGTCATCGCCGAGGGCGTAGAGGTCGGCGTGGTCGAAGGGCTCGGCCGCGAAGGCCGGGTCGTCGGTCTCGACCGCGAACGCGTTGTGCATCTCGGCCGTGCGGCGACCGAGCAGGATTGCCCAGCGCAGATGTGTCTCGAAGGCCTCGGCCGGGGACGGCGCTTCGCTCTCCGGAGCCAGCACTACGGTATCGAAGTCGCGGCGCAGGCCTTCCAGCATGAGCGTCCAGGCGTCGCCCTGGTTCGGCACGAACTTCTGCAGCACTGCGAGCGCCGTGCGGGTACCTCTTGCGTCGACGTGTTCGAGAACGCCAAGGAGCGCCGGCGTGTTATGGAAATGCGCGGTCTCGGTGAGGAAGCGACCGACCTCGATCTCCGGATGGATCCCGGTCTGCAGGCGGCGCAGGAGCTTGAGCATCATCTTCGATCCAATGGCGATCGAGGTGTTGCTCTGCTCGGCGTTGAGCGACCGGACTTCGCCGGCCTCGACGGTAACGTCGCTGTCGAAGGCGGAGGTGGTCGAGAACACGAGGCGCCCGGTCTCGGTGGGGATCTCGCGACCCTCGCGCATGCTCTCGATCATCGCGACCGCGAAGCTCGGCGAAGCCGCCGCGCCTAGCAGCAGGCCGGTGCGCGGACCGCGGCGTACGCGGGCCACGGCGTGCTGAAGCATCGCCTCGTCCTCGCGGCCCTCATCGACGGCCACCGGTACGAAGTAGTCCTGCCGCTCGCCGGTGGAGAGGTGGACCGCGACGCGGGGCAGAAGAAACTTCGCCTCGCCGGTGCTGTCCTTCAGCGCCGCGCTGTCGGTGACCTGCACCGACTTGATGCGCGAGCCCTTGGCGGCGAACCAACGGCGGGTGGCGATGAAGCGCGGAGCGACGGTCCGTTCGAACGCCGTGCGCTCGCGCCCGGCCATCAGGGTCTCGATGCCGCCGGTGAGGACGAGGGTGAAGAGTTCCGGCAGTTCCGGCTGCGGGCCGATGCTCCCGGCGTTCGCCGCGCTGAGGGAGAACCAGTAGAAGCCGTAGGACGGCAGGGTGAGCAGATAGGGTAGTTCGCCGATGGCCGGGAACTCCGAACCGCCGGTCAACTCGATTGGCACAGCGCTGCGGAGTTCCGATAGGTCGAGCTGCACCGCCTGCGGCGCCCGCGACAGGTTGGCGACGCAGAGGACGCGCTCGCCCTCGAACTCGCGAATCCAGGCCAGGACCTTGCGGTTCGAGGGATACAGGAACTGCATGCCGCCGCGGCCCAAAGCCACCGAATTGTTGCGGATCGCGATCATCCGACGCGTCCAGTTCAGCAGGCTGGTCTGCGACTGGGTCTGTGCCTCGACGTTGATCGCGTCGAAGCCGTAGATCGGGTCCTGCACGGAAGGCAGGAACAGCTTCTGCGGGTTCGCCCGCGAGAAGCCGCCGTTGCGGTCCGGCGACCACTGCATGGGCGTGCGCACGCCGTCGCGGTCACCGAGGTAGATGTTGTCGCCCATGCCGATCTCGTCGCCGTAATAGAGCACCGGCGTACCGGGCATCGACAGGACGAGGGACTTCATCAGCTCGATCTTGCGGCGGTCGTTCTCCAGCAAGGGTGCAAGGCGGCGCCGGATGCCGAGGTTGATGCGGGCGCGGCGCTCGGCGGCGTAGAACGACCAGAGGTAGTCGCGCTCCTCGGCCGTGACCATTTCGAGGGTCAGCTCGTCGTGGTTTCGCAGGAAGATCGCCCACTGACAGCCCTCGGGGATCTCCGGCGTCTGGCGCATGATGTCGGTGATCGGATGCCGGTCCTCACGGGCGATCGCCATGTACATGCGTGGCATCAGCGGAAAGTGGAATGCCATGTGGCACTCGTCGCCGTCGCCGAAATACTGCGCGGTCTCCTCGGGCCACTGGTTGGCTTCGGCGAGCAGCATGCGGTCGGGATAGCTCGCGTCGAGCGCAGTGCGGATGGCCTTGATGACCGTGTGGGTCTCGGGAAGGTTCTCGCAGTTCGTGCCATCCCGCTCGATCAGGTAGGGGATCGCGTCGAGACGCAGGCCGTCCACGCCCATGTCCAGCCAGTAGCGCATGACCTCGATGACCGCCTCGAGCACGGCCGGGTTGTCGAAGTTCAGGTCCGGCTGGTGGCTGTAGAAGCGGTGCCAGAAGTACTGCTTCGCGACCGGGTCCCAGGTCCAGTTCGAGACCTCGGTGTCGAGGAAGATGATGCGCGTGTCCGAGTACGGCGTGTCGGTGTCCGACCAGACGTAGAAGTCGCGCTCCGGCGAACCGGCCGGGGCCTCGCGGGCCCGCTGGAACCAGGGGTGCTGGTCCGAGGTGTGGTTGATGACAAGCTCGGTGATCACCCGCAGGCCGCGCTCGTGCGCGGCGTCCACGAACTTCCGGAACTCCTCCATCGTCCCGTAGGAGGGATTCACCTCGCGATAGTCGCCAATGTCGTAACCGTCGTCGCGCAGGGGCGACGGATAGAACGGCATCAGCCAGATGGCCGTGACACCGAGGTCGCGGACATAGTCGAGCTTCTGCGTCAGGCCCTCGAAATCGCCGATCCCGTCGTTGTTGGAGTCGAAGAAAGACTTGACGTGGATCTGGTAGATGATGGCGTCACGGTACCATTGCGGATCGCTGCGATCGATCATCGCGTCGTTGCCTCATGCGTCGAGTTCAAGGGCGTGTCCGGGGCATCCGCACCACTCTCAGCGGTGAGACTGGCGAGCGCGGCGTCCGTCGGCGGGGTAGGCGCCGACAATCGGGCGACACGACGACGGCCCGCCTGGGCCGCCGGTTTTTTTGCTGACACGGGCACGCGGCTTACGCAACCCGGCTCGGGGCGCGAAGGCGCCAGATCACCGCCGAGCGCTCTGCGGGATCGAGGGCGATCCGGTGCGATTTCCCACGCAGCGCGAACTTGTAGCCGAGGAGCAGGTCCTCGACCTCGACCGCGCCGTCATCGGGCTGGCCGAGCAGCCAGAGCGGCACCTCGTAGGTGCATTCCTGGCGGTTGCGCGGGTCGAGGTTGACCAGCACGAAGATGCAGTTGTCCCCGTCCGGCGTCACCTTAGCGTAGCCGATAATCTGCTCGTTGTAGGCGCCGGTGAAGACGACGTTGCGGAAGTCCCATAGGGCCGGGTTGTCGCGCCGGATCTGATTCAGCTTGATGATGTGGTCGCGGATGTTGCCGGGGCGGTGGTAGTCCCAGGCCTTCAGCTCGTACTTCTCGGAGTTGAGGTATTCCTCCTTGCCTGGGTAGGGCTCGGCCTCGCACATCTCGAAGCCGTTGTAGATGCCCCAGACGCTCGACAGCGTGGCGGCGAGGGTCGCACGCACGACGAAGCCCGCCCGTCCACTGGTCTGCAGGTAGATCGGATTGATGTCCGGCGTGTTGGCAAAGAAGTTAGGGCGATAATATTCGCCCATCTCTCCGGCTAGCTCGGTCGAATAAGCAATCAGATCCTGCTTGGTGTCGCGCCAGGTGAAGTAAGAGTAGCTCTGCTGATAGCCGGCCTTGGCAAGCTTCTTCATCATCTTCGGCCGGGTGAAGGCCTCCGCGAGAAAAATTACGTCCGGGTAGCGGGCATTCACCTCGGCGATCATCCACTCCCAGAACGGGATCGGCTTCGTATGCGGGTTGTCGACGCGGAAGATCCGGGCGCCGAGCTCGGCCCAGCCCATGACGATGTCGCGCAGCTCGATCCAAAGGGACGGCAGCGCGCCACCGTAGAAGTGGACGTTGGAGATGTCCTCGTACTTCTTGGGCGGATTCTCGGCGAACTTCAGCGTGCCGTCGGGGCGCCACTCGAACCATTCGGGGTGGTTCTTGATCCAGGGATGGTCGGGCGAGCACTGGATCGCAAAGTCGAGGGCAATCTCCATCCCGTAGGCGTGGCTCGCCGCCACGAGGCGGCGGAAGTCGTCGAGGGTGCCGAGATCCGGGTGCACGGCCTCGTGCCCGCCCTCTTCGGAGCCGACCGCGTAGACCGAGCCCACATCCCCGGGCAGGGCCTTGAGGGTGTTGTTCTTGCCCTTGCGGTTGGTCTTTCCGACGGGGTGGATCGGCGTGAAGTACAGCACGTCGAAGCCGAGTTCGCGGATCTCCGGCAAGCGTCGGATCACGTCGTCGAAGGTGCCATGGCGGTCGACGTCCATCGACTGGGAGCGCGGGAAAATTTCGTACCAAGCCGAGAATCGGGCGGCGAGGCGGTCGGCGATCACCGGCACCTTCACGGGATAGCGCGAGAGGTTGTTGCGCGGGGCATGCCGACGGATCAGGTGCGCGTTGGCGGGCGCAAGCATGAGGTCGAGCTGCGCCGAAGAGCCAGTCGGCTGCGCCGCGAGTTCGCGCACGAGCGCCTTCAGTCGGTCGCCGTCCGGGCCCTCGGCGTTCTCCACCGCGCCCATCACGAAGTCCACGCCCTCGATGGTCTCCAGACGGACGTCGACCCCGGCGTCGCGCTTCTTCAAGGTGTCGCGGACCCAGGACGAATAGCCATCGCGCCAGGCCTGGATCGTGAACTCGTAGCGGGCGTTGCGAAGGAGCGGGAAGTGGCCGCCCCAGCGATCGTTGTCCACGAAGACCATGCGGTCGGCCCGCCATTCGGTCTCGCCGACCACACGCGAGAGAATCTCGGCGTCGATGATCTCGTGGCCGTCGCTGAAGATGTCGGCGGTGACGTGGACGCTCTCGCCGACGACGCGTTTGACCGCCGACCGACCGCCGTCGAGTTCCGGCATCACCGCCTCGATCACCACCCGTCCCTCACCGGTGGGCGTGCTCGGCTTCGGCTCAACCTGTACGTCCGCGCGCTCCGCGGCGAGAATGCGGACTTCTCCCGACGCCAGAGTCAGAGCGACGCCCGGGCGAAAATCGATGGGCTCCGCCTCAGGGGTCCGATCGACGAAATCGCCGAGCATGCCACCGGTCCGGGCCAGAAGGACACCGGGCTCCACTGGCACCGGAGCCTCCGTCGGATTGTACAGGACCAGCGTGGCGCTGCGCGCGGAGGCGCCATGTCCGGTGTCAGAGCGCAGCAGAGCCGCGTAGGGCGCGTCCGGCGAGGAGATGCGCGCCTGGGCGCCCTCGACGTTGGCAGCCGGAAGTTCGGCCCGCAGTGCGTTGATCGCTGCGATCGAAGCCGAGATGTCGATTCCGGTGTTCGATTCCCGCGCTTCCGGCGTCGTGTCGACCACGTGCAAGGCACGCTGGTAGCCCCATTCGTACCCGATCGGCATCAGCACACCGGCCGAGAAGAACGCCGACAGGGCATAGCGCGCCGTGAGATGACGGGCGATGGTCGCTGCGTCGCCGTCGAGGTCGGACGCCAAGCGGGCCATGTCGTGGTTCTCGGGGAAAGCGATCGAGGGCGCGATGACGCGCAGGCGCTCGTACTGGTCCAGCGCCCAGGATGCCTTCAAGTCCCACCAGGCGAAACTGTTGAAGAGGTAATCGAACCCGGCGCCGGCGGTGGATTGCGCCTCCTCGAAGGTGCAGCCGAGTGTCTCGGCCGCGAACAGGCAATCCGGCTCCAGCGCCTTGGCAGCACCGATGAGGTCGCGCCACACCGTAGCCGGGACCTTGTAGGCGGCGTCGCAACGGAAGCCCTGGACGCCGAGATCCTGCAGCCGATTGACGTAGCCCGACCAGAAGGCGGTGAGTTCGCGACGCGCACTGTCCGAATGATAGTCAAGTTCGGCAAGATCGCCCCAGACCGTGCGTATCGACGGATCGTCGGGGTCGACCGCGTAGGGGCTCTCGATCTGGCCTTCGGCATCCCGCACGAACAGGTCCGGACGCTGGCTGGCAAGGGGGCCATCCATCGCAGTGTGGTTGATCACGAGGTCCGTCATCACGCTGAGACCGTGCGCCGCAGCAGCGGCGCAGAACCGACGGATCTGCTCGTCGTCCGAAGTTCCGTCCTGGTCGCGGAAGCGCTCGTCCAGACGGTCCGGATCGGCCACGGCATAGAGGCTGCGCGACCCACCGGTCTGGTGGAAGGGATTGAGATAGACCCAGTTGAAACCGAGGGCGGCGATCCGAGGCAGTTCGGCGGTCCAGGCGGACACCCGGCCGACGAGAAGCGGGAAGAGGTTGTAGATGCGGGGCCCCTCGGCCCGGGGCGCGAGGGCGGCGGGAAGCGGCACCTGACCGGCGGCGGTCCGCTGGGCGGCGGTCGTTGCGGGACTGGGTGCGTTCATGCGTGCTCCATTTCGTCTCTGCATGCACGGCTCTGGACCCCGGCAGGGACCGCTTGAACCGGCGAGCGGCTGTCCCGAGAAGGCGAAGCCGTGACGGGGAAGGCCGATCCCTCCCCCGTGTCGATCGTGTCGGTGCGCCCTCGCCATGCGAGACGCGTTCGACGCGCCGTCAGCGGATCCGCTTCAAGACGGCATAGGGCAGACGCGCGAAGGCCCGTCCGAGTTCGATCCGGCCATCCTCGGCAGCAATCTCGTCGCCGGTGACGAGATCGATCCAGGCCGAGGCCGGCGTCACCGCCACGCCCGTGCCCGCAAAAGCCTCACTCGACCAGAGGTCCTCGCCGACGAGGCCCGAGACAAGGCGCGGGACCGCCACGACGAGATCGCCCTCACCCGTCGTCGCATCGGACCGTGTGAATGCGATGACATGCTCCGCCTGCGAACCGGACGCCGGAAGTGCCTGATAATCGGCGTCGGCGTAGAAGCTTGGGCGAGCGGCGCGGTCAGCCAGAAGCTTGGCAAGAGTCGCCTGCTTGACGCGCCCGTCCGTCCAGTGTGCCAGCAGGTCGGCGGCGGGCAGGCCCTCCTCGAGCGCACGGGCCAGGGCCGGATAGTTCACGGGGCGCCGGTTGTCGGGATCGACGAACGAGAAATCCCAGAACTCGGTCCCCTGGTACGTATCGGGAAGGCCCGGCAGGGTCGCCTTCAGCACGGTTCGGCCAAGACCGGCAATCATGCCGAGATGGGCAAGGCGCTTCGCGAAGGGGCGCAGCTGAGCCAGGAACGCCGACCCCGGCGCGATGAGCTGAGCGAAGAGAGCGTGGACCGCGCCCTCGTAGTCCTCGTCGACGTTGACCCAGCTCGACCGGCGCTTCGATTCACGCAGGGCCTTCTCGGCATAGGCGTCGAGGCGATGACGGAAATCCTCGATCGCCATGGGATCGTCCGCGTCGAGAAGCTCCAGCGGCCACGCACCGAGGATGGCCTGGAAGAACATCCACTGGTCGTTGGCGTCCGGCACCGGCTCCTTGTCGATCACCGTCAGGTGAGGCTGGGCGAGGTTCGTCCAGGTCTCCCACGCGGCGGCCCAATCCTGCGGGATTTCCGACAGGGCGAGCAGGCGGGAGCGGGCATCCTCACCGCGCTTGGTGTCGTGGGTCGCGGTTGTGATCATCGCGTTCGGCCAGTCGCGCGCCCGCGCCGCCTGGAGCGCATGGAAGTGCTCCGCGTCAAGGCCGTACTCGCCCGGATCGCCACCGACCTCGTTGAGGGCGAGGAGCTCCGCGAAACGGTAGAACAGCGTATCCTCAAGGCTCTTGGCCATCACCGGGCCAGTGAGCTGCTGGAAGCGGCGGCGGAAACGCAGGATCACCTCCGGGTCCGGCCTGCCCGGGCCCGTCACGTCGATGCGGCCGAGCATGGCGTCGGCGGCGAAGTCGTGCACGGAGCGGTCCGGCAGCGCACTCCAGCGCTTGGCCTTCTTCACCGCCGTCTCGATGAGGCGGATATCCTCGTCCTCGACATCGCTCTCGTCGAGGTCGCCCGGCAGGTAGCTGCGATAGGTCGGGAAGCGGGCGATGGTCTCGATGAGCGCCCGCCGGATGGCGTTCACCGAGAAGTCACGAGTCCGCCGGTCGGCATCGGCCACCGCCTTGAGGTCGGAGGTCATCACCTCGAGCTCGGAGGCGAAGCTGATCTCGAGGATCTCGGCCTTGGCGGCACGAAGCATGAACTTGTAGGGCTCGTCGAACTGCGTTCGGCTCTCGTAGAGCTTGCGGATCTCCGCGCGCTTACCCTTATCGACGAGAATACCGTCGAGCTGATTCAGGACGTCGTAGCCGGTGGTGCCCGCCACGGGCCAGGGCCGCAGACGCTCGCCGGGTTCGAGGATCTTCTCCACCACCACGTAGAAGCCCGGGCCGATGGCGGCCTGAAGAGCGCGCGCGTAGCCAAGGGGATCGGCGAGCCCGTCGATGTGGTCGATGCGCAGCCCATCGATCCGCCCGGCCGCGATGTGGTGGAAGATCGTCTCGTGCGATCGCCGGAACACGTCGGACTTCTCGACGCGCAGGCCAGCGAGGCCGTTCACGTCGAAGAACCGGCGATAGTTGATGTCGCTCGCGGCGATCCGCCAATGGGCGAGGCGGTAGGATTGCTGCTCCAGCAGGCGGTGCAGCGGGCCGAAGCTGTCGGGGTGCCCCTTGGCGCCGTTGAGAAGCTTCAGCGTGCGGCCGATCGCGGCCGCGATGGCCGGCGAGGCCTCGACGGCCTCCACGAGGCGATCCTTCAATTCCTCGGCCTCCGCCGGGAAGGCGCGACGGCGCTCGTCGGTCGTTTCCTCGCCCATGAGGCGCAGGCGCTCGGAGATGCCCAAGACTTCCAGGGCAGCTGCGTCCTCGATGTCGCCGAGGGCCGCAAGCGAGCGGTTCAGGATCGTCGGATACTGCAACGGGCAGATCGGGAATTCGTGCTCGTAGTGCCAGATGCTAAAGGCCCCCTTCTCCGGGTCGAACTTCAGCGCCAAAGTCCCCTTTTCCAGGGCCTCGCCGTAGCGATCGCCGAGGAAGGGCACCACAAGCTTGTTCTTGGCGCCGAGCCGTGACCAGTCGATGTCGAAGGCCTCGGCCGAGGGGGAGAGGCCACCCCATTCGAGCACGGAGAGCCACCAGGGATTGTCGGCGCCGCCCACGCCCATATGGTTCGGCACGATGTCGAGGAGGAGCTTCAGTCCGGCACCGTGCAGCGCGTCCGAGAAGCGAACGAAGTCCTCCTCGCCGCCGAGCTCCGGGTTGATCGTGGAGTGGTCGACGATGTCGTAGCCGTGCGTCGAGCCAGGCCGGGCCTTCTGGATCGGCGAGGCGTAAACGTGGCTGATGCCGAGCTTGGCAAGGTAGGGTACGATCTTCTCCGCATCCGCGAAGGTGAAATCCTTGTGGAACTGAAGGCGATAGGTCGATCGGGGGGGAGCCGATGCGAGGCGCGCGGCGCCCGAGCGCGGCCCGCGATCCTCGGCGGCAAGGGAGGCGGCGAGCTTGGCGAGGGGCCCCCCTGGGGCGGCGATGCTCTCCAGGGTGCGATCGAGCTTACGCCGCCAGTTCGGATAGCCTTCCGTCGAGCCCGGGACGTTGGCTTGGGACAGCTCGGACACGACGTCTTCGTACTGGACCGCCGTCAGCATGGACGGCGCGCGCCCAAGATAACGGGCAGCAGCCTCGAACGGCGCGGCCTCGGGCGGATCATAGCTCGGCAGCAGCTGTTCAGCAGCCAGCGCCTCGGTGAGGCGGGCGCGCTCCTCGACGCGCTCGCGGCGCTCCGCATCGGCCCGCTCGGAGTCGTAGAGGCCCAGCGCCTGACGCGTGTCGGTGTCGACGCCCCGCCACCATCCGACGAACGTCGGCAGGTCGTGCGTGGTGATGGCCGTGAGGGCATCGCGGGGATAGGCTGCCGGGGGCTTGAAGCGGGCGCCCTGCTCGCGCTCGAAGGCGAGGATCCGGTAGCTCAGGATGCCTGCCTGCATCAGGGCGTCTGAGAAGCCCTCCGGCGCAGTGCCAAGATCTTCCGCGATCACGAGGCACTTGGCGCGGTGGCTTTCCAGGCGCAGGACCGCGAGCATCGGCTCGAAAGGCATCGCGACGTAAGCCCCCTCCTTGGCCGAGCGTCCGACCGGGATCAGGAACAGGCGCGCGAGCTGGAAGGCGTGGTCGATCCGGATCGCGCCGGCGTGGCGCATGTTCGCCACCACCAGGGCGCGGAAGGCCGCGAGCCCGTCGCGCTCCATCTCCAGGGGATGGAAGGCTGGCAGGCCCCAATCCTGACCCTTCGGCGCCAGAAGGTCCGGCGGTGCCCCGATGGAGACGCCGTTCGCGAACCGCTCGGGATGCGACCAGATCTCCGAGCCGCCGCGGTCGGCGCCGACGGCGAGATCGCGGTAGAGCCCGAGACGCATGCCGGTGGCGAGCGCGGTGTTGGATGCGTCCTCCAGTTGGCGATCCGCAAGGTACTGCAGCCAGATGTGGTAGGTCACGGTCTCGGCGTGGCCTTCGGCGAAGGCGCGCACGGCGGGCGTCCCGTTGCGGCGCATCTCTTCCGGCCAGTCACCGAGCCACTGGGCGCCCTGTGCCTGATAATGCTCGGCGAGCGCCTCGAAGGTGCCGTGGGCTTCGAGATCCGGGCCGCCGGCGGCCCGGAAGGCGATAAAGCCCGCGTCCATCCCGTCGCGCGCCGCGGATTCCTGCCAGAGGGCCTGAAGCACCGGCGAGAGCACGGCCCAGATGCCAGCATGCTCGACGAGCTTGGCCTCGCGCAGGCTCTCCACGCGATCCGCCATGGAGGCGAGGAGAGCGGCCGCCTTCGAGCCGACGAAGCCCGGCAGGACACCGGGCTCGATGAACAGGGTCTCGAGAAAGAGCCGTGACGACGGCGAGTAGGGCGAGATCTTGGTGCGGTCGGTGGCGAACAGCGCGTGGACGGGGCTGAGGCCCAGGAAGGACGCACCGCGCAGGCCCGCAGCCCGCGCTGCCCGCCCCGCATCGGCGTAAGAGCCGATCCCGAGGTTGTCGGGTGAGCGCAGGCCATAGAGTTGTGCCGCGAGCCCCCAATCGCGGGCTCCCTCATCGGCGTAGGCCCGCGGGCGCCAACAGCGCTGCGGCGCCGAGATCACCCAAGCATCCGAGCGATGCTCACCAAGCGCGACGGAGAGGCGGTGATAGCCGGGAGTGAGTGGCGGCAACTCGAAGCTGGAGCCCGTGACCGCGACACGACCCTCGCGGTGATGCCCACGCTCGTCGACCAGACGCCAGGACAAGGTCCCGCCGGCGCCTGCCACCTGGATCGGGACACTCGTGGCGCGGCGGGCTTCGGCTGGCAGCAGCGGCGGGATCAACCCGCTCCGCACGGTCGAGACTTCGGAGAGGCTCGCGGCGATATCCGCATCGGTCTCGGCGGGATAGCCGAGGGCGGTGATCATCCCGCGCCGGACGTCAAGAGCGGTCTCCACCGGCTGCCCGAAGGCGTCGGTATAGCCGGCGGCGACGCCAAGGAGGTCGGCGAGGCGTTCGAGGTCGCGGCTCATCAGTTCACACCCGTCAGGAAAACACCCGTCCAAGACGGAAGTACGATCGATCCGTTGCCCATCCCGCTCGACCAGATGACCTGACCGCTCCCACGCTCGACGGTAAAATCCTCGCTGCCGACATTGGCCACGAAGCGAAGCCAGCCGCCCGCGTAGGTCCAGGTACAGTCGACGATGTCGGGCCGCGGGAGGGTCGTCTTCGCGCCGAGGTAGCGGGTCTTCGTCAGCGGCACCACGCTCTGATGACGGATCTGAAGCAGGTTGCGCGTATCGGCGAGCACCGCGCGGTGCGGCGCATCCGAGCGCTCGGACCAGTCGATCCGCGAATCCGTAAACGTCTTCGCTTCGGTGGGGTCCGGGATCACCGACGTGTCGTCGGCGAAGGCGGCGAAGCTGTTGAACTCCCGGCGGCGGCCCTCACGAACGGCCTTGTTCAATTCCCCGTCCGGCGCGAAATCGACGAAAAACAGGAACGGCGCGGTCGCCGACCACTCCTCGCCCATCCACAGCATCGGGATCTGCGGGCTCAGGATCAGCCCGGCCCGGGCAAGCGCAAGCTTCTGCGGATCGCAGAGGTCGCTCAGTCGCTCACCCAACGCCCGGTTTCCGACCTGATCGTGGTTCTGCAGGAAGGTGACGAAGGCCGAGGGCGGCAGGTGGGCTGAAGGCTCGCCGCGCGGATGGTTGTCGAGGGTCGGGAACGGCTCGCCCTGATAGGCGAAGCCTTCCGACAGGCAGCGAGCCAGATGCTCAACCGGCTTGTCGGCGAAGCTAGCATAGTATCCGGCATCCTCGCCGGTCAGCAACACATGCCAACAATGATGCAGATCGTCGGCCCATTGTGCGTTGTGCTGGATCGCCTCACCCTGCGGATCGCGCTCAAGCCAGCGGGCTTGGTTCGCTTCGTTCTCGAGAACAAGGTGAATGTGGCGGCCGGGCAGCCTTGCACGGATCGTCTCAGCGAGTTCTCCAATGAAGTGCTTCTCGGAATCGTCGAGAATCGCATGGACCGCGTCGAAGCGGAGACCGTCGAAATGAAACTCCTCGAGCCAGTACAGGGAATTCTCGATGAAAAAGTCGCGGACAACGCGTCCGCTGGTCTCGCCGTCGAAATTGATTCCGGCGCCCCAGGGCGTCTGGTGTCGTTCGGTGAAGAAGGTCTTGGCGTAAGCGTTGAGGTAATTCCCAGCCGGGCCGAAATGGTTGTAGACGGCGTCGAGGAATACCATCAACCCGAGGGCGTGCGCCTTGTCGATGAGGCGCTTCAGGTCGTCCGGTCGGCCGTAGACGCTGTCCGGCGCGTAGGGCAGCACCCCGTCGTAGCCCCAGTTGCGGGTGCCCTTGAAGTCGGCCAGCGGCAATAGTTCGATGGCCGTGATGCCGAGGTCGCGCAGATCCTCGAGCTTGCCCTCCAGCGCCGCATAGGTGCCTTGCGGCGTTGCCGTCCCGACATGGAGTTCGTAGAGCACGACCTCCTCCCAGGGGCGTCCGGTCCAGGCGCTGTCGGTCCAATCGTAGGCGCGCGGATCGATCACCTCGCTGAAGCCGGAGACGTCGTCGGGCTGAAACCGCGATGCCGGATCCGGTACGACGAGATCGCCGTCGATGCGATAGCCGTAGCGCGCACCACCGCCGGCGTTCGGAACCGTGAGCCGGCGCCAGCCTGCACCGGCTTCCGGCATCGGATGGTCGGCCCCGTCGAGGACCAGGCTCACTTCCTGGGCCGTCGGCGCCCAGAAGGCAAAGCGAACCCCGTCCTTCGTCACTTCGCTGCCGAAAGCCATGCTGTGGGCGCGCTGCATCAAGCCACCATCTTCCGTCTCTCGCACGCTTCGGGGGGACATGAGCGTCCGTCGCACCTTGCAGAAGCCGGCGCGCACCGTGTTGTTCCCTGCGGGATCACCGTCGAGGTAAGGCGTGGCTCGGCAGCGACAACCACCGGCCGAAAGAGTTTTGTGCACCGCACCGGCTTCTCGGCGTCAATACGGGCACGGTCCGACATTTGCCTCATGCGCGACGGACACGCTCGCCCCTGCTCTGAGATCCGAAATGAAAGAAACTGTTGCAGTCCTGGTCCTGGGGAGGGCCAAGCTCAATTTCGCCCGGAAGGGTCACGCAGAGCGATGCTGGGACGCCGACGGCGCCGACGCCCACCCGACCTCCGAATGCGCTTTGCTACCGCTTTCGAATTCCGAACGCGAAGAGTTCCTCGAACAAGCGCGTCATGAGCTGTGCCATGAGGGATCGGTGGGATGAGCCCTCGTCCGAGCCCCGACGACGATTTCGATCCGCCCTGCGCTTATCCCCGATACGCCGAAGCCGGCCTCGCGCGCAGGACGTAAATTGCCTGCGAATCGAGGCGGATCCCGGCCCCAGGCGGAAACAGAGCCTGTCCGGCCGGTACCGCACCGGTCTGTTTGGTGGTGTCGAAAACGAGCGTCCAGGGGCCGCCGATGATCGGCGCCAGGGTGAAGTCGCAGGGCTCCTCAGCCGCGTTAACGAGGATCAGCAGGCGATCCGCCTGCGGTAGGTCATTCCCGATCTGCATGCCGAAGGCTTGCCGCTCGGAATCCGCCCAATCGCCATCCGCCATCTCAGTCCCGCCCGGGGCAAGCCAATGAACGTCCCGTAGAGGCCCGTCATCGACCAGTGCTCCAGTGAGATAGTCGCGCCGACGAAGGGCGGGCTGCTCGCGGCGAAGGCGTGTCAGGTTGCCGACGAAGGTCGTGAGGCTGAGATCGGGATCGTTCTCCCAGTCCATCCAGCTGGTTTGATTGTCCTGCGCGTAGGCATTGTTGTTGCCGCGTTGGCTGCGCGAGCGCTCATCGCCCATAAGCAGCATCGGCACGCCCTGCGCGAGGAACACTGTCGCCAGGAGATTGCGCTTCTGACGGGCCCGCAGGTTAAGGATGACTGGATCGGTGGTCTCGCCCTCGACGCCGTAATTACGCGAGAGATTGTGTCCATGGCCGTCGCGATTGTCCTCACCATTCGCGAGGTTGTGCTTCTCCTCGTAGGCTACGACGTCGGCCAGGGTGAAGCCATCATGAGAGGCGGCGAAGTTGATGCTCGACAGCGGCCACCGCCCGGAGGCCGCGAAGATTTCGCGTGAGCCGGAGAGACCCTGCGTGACCTTGGCCAGGGTGCCGCGATCGCCGCGCCAGAAGCCCCGGATGCTGTCGCGGAACTGATCGTTCCACTCGCTCCAGCCGCGGGGATAGCCTCCGAGCTGATACCCCCCTGCGCCGATGTCCCAGGGTTCGGCGATCATCTTCACGTGGGCGAGGACGGGATCCTGCGCGACGGCCTGAAAGAAGGCCGCCTTGGGGCTGAAATCATACGGGTTGCGACCGAGACTCGTCGCCAGATCGAAGCGGAAACCTGCGACGCCGTAGGCGGTCACCCAGTGCCGCAGGGAGTCGAGCACCATCTGCATGACGCGCGGATGGTCGAGGTCGAGGGTGTTGCCACAGCCGGTACAGTCGATTTCCTCGCGGCGATTGTCCGGTTTCAGCTTGTAATAACTGGCGTTGTCGATGCCGCGGAACGACAGGGTTGGGCCGGTGTGATCGGCCTCCGCCGTATGATTGTAGACGACGTCGAGGATCACTTCGATCTCGGCGGCGGCGAGCTCGCGGATAGCCGCCCGCAGGCCGCCGATGCCGGCCGGGCCGCGGTAGCGTGGATCGGCGGCGAAGTAGTTCAGGGGCGAGTAGCCCCAGAAATTCACGAGGTTCTTCTCGACGAGGAAACGGTCGTCGGCGAAGGATTGAATCGGTAGGAGCTCGATGGCGGTGACGCCGAGTTTCAGAAGATGCTCGATGATCGCCGGATGGGCGAGCGCCGCATAGGTCCCGCGTGCCGCCTCCGGCACGTCCGGATGGGTCTGCGTGAGTGCCTTGACGTGCGCCTCATAGATCACCGTCTGCGACAGCGGTCGTCGAACCGGGCTCACCGCGAGGTCGGGCACCTCCGGCGGCGCCACGATGCCACGTGGCATGAATGCGGCACTGTCGCGCCGGTCGATCTGCTCCGCGCGCTGGAGTCCGCGGCGGTGACCGTAGAGCGAATCATGCCAACGGATGCGGCCTTGAATGTCTCGGGCATAGGGGTCGAGCAGCAGTTTGGCTGGATTGAAGCGGTGGCCCTGAGCCGGATCCCAGGGACCGTGGACGCGGTAGCCATAGAGCTGGCCCGGGAATACGCCGCGCAGGTAACCGTGCCAGACGTCGTCGGTGCGACAGGGTAGCCGGATTCGACGAGTTTCGTGGCGTTCGCCAGGATCGAACAGGCACAGGTCGACGGCCGTGGCATTCTGCGAAAACAAGGCGAAGTTGACACCGCGCCCGTCGAAATGCGCGCCGAGCGGCGCCGGCACGCCGTCATCGACGCCGATCATGTGGTCAGTTGCGATCAAGAATCTGGTGTCGTCCCGGGTTTAGGCGTCGCCGGACGACGCCGACAGATCATTCCGCAGCGGCGGCGGTACGGGGCGGCTCACGCTCGATCGTTCGAAAGTTCTCGAGTTCCGCCATGAAATTGCGCGCCCACCAGTCAACATCCTCGCGCGTCATACGCTCGACCATGGGCTTCCAGCGCTCGAGGCGCTCACCGCGTGGCATGTAGAGCGCGGTACGAATCGCCTCCGCGACTTCGAAGCGGTCATAGGGATTGACGAGAAGCGCCTCGGGCAACTGTCGGGCCGAGCCAGCGAATTTCGACAGCACAAGAACACCGGGATCCTCTTCCGTCTGCGCGACGACGTACTCCTTGGCGACAAGGTTCATCCCGTCGCGCATCGGCGTAACGAGACCGACGCGTGCAGCCCGATAGAGTCCGGCGAGGACAGGACGGGGATAGGCCTTGGTGACGTACTGGATCGGCGTCCAGTTCGGCTCGCCCAGTGTTCCGTTGATGTGTCCGACGGTCTCGTTCACCTCGCGGCTGAGGTCCTCGTATTCCGGAACTTCGGTCCGGGATTTCGGGGTGATCTGAAGATAGACCACGTTCCCGCGCTGGTCCGGGTTGGAGGCGAAGAAACGGTCCACCGCCTCCATCCGCTCCGGCACACCCTTGGAATAATCCAGGCGGTCGACGCCGATCAGCAGCTTGCGCGTCCGCAGGCCCGCCATCGTCTCGCGGACGGTACGGTTGGACCCGGCATTCTCGGCCGCTTCCTTGAAGCCAGCCACATCGATCCCGATCGGGAAGCTGCGGATGCGCGTGCGGCGGCCGTCCACCATGAGGGAGCCACCGCCGAGGGGAATCGCTCGAAGCTCGTCGATGAGATTGCGTGTCAGGTTGTGGACGTCCGGATCGGTCTGCAGACCGATCAGATCGTAATCCGCGATGCCGCGCAGAAGATCGCCACTGGCGGGGAGCGTGTTGAACACGTCTGCCGCCGGCCACGGGATGTGATGGAAGTATCCGATCGGATTGGCGATCCCGAGCCCGCGAAGCTCGGAAGCCAGGGGCAACAGGTGGTAGTCGTGCACCCAAATGATGTCGTCGGGTTCGACGAGGTTCGCGAGAGCTCGGGCGAAGATGCGGTTCACACGCTGATAACCGGCATAATCGGAGCGCGAGAAGGCTCCAAGGCCGAGCCGGTAATGCATGATCGGCCAGAGGGCGCGGTTGGCGAAGCCGCTATAATACTCCCGATGGTCCTGCGGTGACAGATCGACCACGGCGTAACTGATATGCCCCCGATCGATCAGGGTCGGTTCGCTGGATGGATTCTCGACGACATTGCCGCTCCAGCCGAACCAGAGGCCTTCATAGGCGGTGAACGCCTCTTTGACGGCCACCGCGAGGCCACCTGCCGCAACGGCTTTTCCCCCTTCCTCGGGGATTGCAACGCGGTTCGATACGATGACGAGACGTGCCACGAAGCCGGCTCCGGTCCTCACGGGTCCCGCGCAGAATTGCGCGCGACCAGACTGATACATTGGGTGAACGCGCGGAAGCCGAGCGCGATCCGTCGGTGCAGCCAAGCGCGTTCGATGGACCCGGGTCAAGACCTGAATGCGTGGGGTTCACGGCAAACAAACCCAGTTCAAAACCCGTCCTGTCTCATTCCGGCGCCCGGCGTTGCATCTCGCAGACATCGCCGAACACCCTACCGAACACCGCAACGCTCAAGCTTTCGCGCCTTGCCAGACCGCGGCTGAACGGAGCCTGACGCCGGTCGTCCCAGGCCTCGTCCGAGACGCGGTACCCCAAGGCGGAACCCTGTCTCTTCCGCTGCTGTTTAACCGTCGCAAATGCCGTTTCTTTTCAACTCGTGCCGAGGAGTATCACCGTGACCGCAAACCAACCCCCAGGCCCCATGGGCGCGGAGCCGGCGAACCAGGCGGCCGATTGGAAGACTCTGCGCGGCGATGTCGAGGGGATCGCGGATGTTGCGGCGGAGCGTGGCCGCAGCTTCGTCGAAGCGGCTCGTTCGCACGCAACCAACTACATCGACCAGCGCAAGGGCGACGCCGCGCGCTCCGTGACCGACCTCGCGACGTCCGTCCGGGAGTCCAGCAAGACCTTCGAGGCGCAGCCTAACATCAGGGCCTTCTTCGACAGTGCCGCCGATGGTCTCGAGCATCTCGGCACTTCGATCGAGGAACGCAGCTTCTCGGAATTCTACGAGGATGCAGAAGCGTTCGCACGGCGCGCTCCCGTGGCGGTTGCGGTCGCGACTTTCCTTACCGGCTTCGTGGTGGCCCGCTTCATCAAGTCGACGAGTGCCGCACCTCTGAACAGTACCCATCCGACCTCCCATCGCCTCTGAGGACCGTTCGATGACCACCGGTCCGCAATCCAGTATCCAGGGCCTGATCGGCGACGCCCTGCGGGAAACCAACGAACTTGCACGGAAGGAGATTGCCCTCTTCCGCAATGAGATGACCAGCAACGTCCGAGCGCTGTTCATCGGCCTTGGGCTCCTCGTCGGCGCCGCCGTCTTCGGCGTCGTCGCCCTCTTCGTCCTCGTCGATGCCTTGGTGAAATGGCTTGCCACCATGGTTCACTCGGAGGCGCTCGCCGCCTTGATCGTCGGCGGCGTCCTCCTCGTCGTCGCTGTGGCGCTTGCCTTGATCGGGCGAAATGCCATGTCGCTCTCGACCCTCGCCCCCGTGCGCACGACCCGCCAAGTCCGCGAGGACGCCCGTACATTGTCTGAGAGGGTCTCGGGATGACCGAATCGTTGAACGATCTGGAGAAGGACATCGAGGCGAGCCGTGCCCGTCTCGACCAGACCATTGACCAAATTCAAGAGCGGCTTTCAGTCTCCAGCATCGTCGACGAGATGCTGGGCAACGCTCGGCGTACGCCGCTCAGCGGCGCCTATGACGGGGCTCTGGAGGCGGTGCGGCGCAATCCGGTTCCGGTGCTCCTCATCGCCGCCGGAGTCGGCTGGCTTATCCACCGCATGTCGACCAATCCGACGACACCGGGAATCCGCCGGCGCGCGCGCCTCGCGGTCGACGGCCTTCCAGTGACGAAGACGGGCGCCGACCGCGTCTACGATCCGGATCTTCCGACTCAGCATCCCGTCAACCATATCGCCAGCGAAACCCAGATCTAGGCCCTCGCGGACAACCGCACGTGACCCGATCCGGCCCATGCGGCCTTCGGCGACTCTCAGGAGCAACCCATGAGTTCGACCCAGAAACCCGGTGACGAGCACCGCTCGCTCCCCGACGATATCGCTCTCGCCGCCGGGATGCCGCGCGGCCGTCAGGCCGAAGGCTCCCTGCACGATGTGCCGAGCCCGGGCTCCCACCACTCCGGCACCGAGGCACACAGCATCTACACGACGGAGGGCAGCCATGGCTCCTCGACCACAGACGAGGTGAAGGCCCGCGCCAGCGACCTCCGCGACCGCGCGGCTGAGACCGCAGGCGACGTCCGCGACCGCGTTTCCGACACGGTTCAGGACCTGCGTGAACGGGCTTCGGATGTCTACGACGACGCCCGAGGCTGGGCATCGGATACCCGCCAGGAGGGGCGCCGCCGCATCAACGATCTTAGCGAGCGTAGCAGTGCGCGCCTCCAGGATGGCCGCTCGGCCGTCGAGGACTTCGTATCTGAAAACCCACTCCTCGTTGGCGTCGTCGGACTCGCGGCCGGTCTCCTCATCGGCGCTCTGCTTCCGCGGACCCGCACCGAGGACGAGAATGTCGGTCCCTGGGCGGACGAAGTGCGTGACCAGGGCCTTCGCTACGCCCGCGACGTTACCCATCGCGGACGGGACTTCGTCGCGAGCGCCCTCGATCCAGAGAACCTCAACGCCGCCGTTCAGCGGGCCGCCGGCAACGAGCAGCCGGAGACCGGCGCTCCGGCACAAGCTCGGTCACCGTCCTCCGCGCCCAAGGCGCATTGATCGATCACGCGGATCTTTCGAGTCAGGCACGAAAGGGGCGGCACACAATCGTGCCGCCCCTTTCCACATCGAGAATTTCGAACGACTCGACGACGCGGAGCCCCGCCGGTATCGCAGAGCCATGAAGATTGCCGACTGCGAGATCCTAATTTTGCCGGGCTATGCCGGCTCTGAAGGCGAGCATTGGCAGGCTCGCTGGGCCGATCGGCTTTCCACGGGTCGAATCGTTGTACAAGACGACTGGCATCACCCTGATGCTCAAGCTTGGCGCGCGCGGATCGTCGGGGCTGTGAACGGCGCGACCCGCCCCGTGATCCTGATCGCGCACAGCCTCGGCGTTGTGGCCGCGGTGCAGGCCGCCTCGGACTTCGCGCCGGGCGTTGTGCGCGGTGCGCTTCTCGTCGCCTTCCCGGACGTGGAGACGACGCCGAACCTGCCCGCCAGCGTCACCGCCTTCGCACCGGTGCCGCGCTCTCCCTTGCCCTTCCCGTCCCTGGTGGTCGCCAGCCGCAACGATCCCTATTGCAGCTACGCCCGTGCCGAGGACTTCGCTTATGCCTGGGGTGCCGTCGTGGTCGATGCGGGGGAGGCCGGGCACATCAACGTGGCGAGCGGGCACGGTCCCTGGCCGGAAGGCCTGATGCGCCTCGCCGGCTTCATGAAGACCCTGTAGCGATCAGCCCTTAGCCTCATCCGTCAGCGGCTTGAGCAGTTCGCCCGCCACGTCCGAAAGTCGCGGCGGCGCCTCACGCACGAACGGCAGCGGCCGGCAGACCGCCAGCGCGGCA
Source organism: Methylobacterium sp. Leaf88 (assembly GCF_001422795.1). Taxonomy (NCBI): domain Bacteria; kingdom Pseudomonadati; phylum Pseudomonadota; class Alphaproteobacteria; order Hyphomicrobiales; family Methylobacteriaceae; genus Methylobacterium; species Methylobacterium sp. Leaf88. Next base: position 104,072 of record NZ_LMMK01000001.1, read on the forward strand.
AGGCCGAAGCGGGCCGTCATCAGGCCGTTAAGGACACCCTCGCCCAGCTTCGCCGAGACGCGGGCGGCGAGGCCGAGGCCGAGTACCTGCTGGATCATGCTTTCGCCGACCGCCATGCCCCCCGTCACGGTGAGATGGGCGAAAGCGGCGCGCGCCAAGCGCAGGAAGCCAAAGAAGCCCGGGCGTCCGCCATAGATCGTGGCGATCCGGCGCAACAGGCGCACGGCGGCAAAGATCACGAAGGCGACGTCGACGATGGCACGTGGGCTCAGGGCGGTCACCGCCGACACCTGCTTGGCCGAGGCCGCGATGGCGTTGCGAGCCTGGCGATCGAGGGGCGCGAGCAACTCGTGTTCGGCGAGGCCGATGCGGTCATCCACATCGAGGATCGCGTCGCCGAGGGTGGCGAGACGAGCACGGCCCGCCGCCAACGCGGTACGCTCGGCATAGAGACCCGTCAGGTCACGCACAACGGCCTGCGCGGCGGAATGGTCGCGGGTGGCAATCGCCTCGATCGCCTTGGCGCGGACCCGCTCGATCTGGCGCTCGCGCCAGATCCCCGACAACTCCCGGGCGACGAGGGCCAGGAATGCGACTGCCGCGACGGCCAGCAGGACCAGGGCGACGGTGCCGAGCCAGGGGGCGGCGCTGAACAGGTCTGCGATCAGGCGCTCCACCGACAACCCGACGCCGAGGGATACGAGACCTCCGAGAGCGATGAGAAGCAGGCTGAGCCACGGAGCGCGCGCCTTGGGGGCGACAGGCACCGCAACACCGTCGGCCGCATCGACGACCTCGAAGGGCTCCTCGACGATGCGGACATGGGCCGCCGCCGCGGGAGACGGCGCAATGCCGTCGGCGATCTCCTCGGATCCGCTCGGCGGAATGCGAAAGGCACGGGGGCGGTTGCTCGAGCTCATGACTGGGACATCCCGGAGGTCTTAGGCGAGTTTGTCGCCGATGAGGAACTGCATGGCGCGATCGAGCCGGATCTGCGGCAGGTTACCAGGCCGGCCGAGGGCATCGGGTTTCACGAGGGGCGGTCGGAAGCGGGGAAACCGTAAGGACCCGGGAGGGACGGCTCCTTCCAATACCAATTCCGGGCGCTGCGGCAGCTCACCGGGGAAGATCGCCGCCTCGCTCAAGCCGTCGAAGATCTCGTCCCCGACGCGCTCACCCGCTTCCGGCGTACCGGATACGGCACGGAGGATCTCGTCTCCGTCATGCACGGTGGTCTCACGCGTTGCCCGGACCGAGGCCAGGGCGACGGTGCCGACCCGTGCGCCCGCCGCCTCCGTCCGCCGCATCGCCCGCGAAACGAGCAGCCGTAGCAGGGCGTCGAGGCGATCGTGGCTCGTCTGGTGCAAATGGTCAGCCTTGGTGGCGGCGAACAGGATCCGCTCGGCGCGTGGCGCAAACAGCCGGGACAGAATCGTGTTGCGCCCGATGCGGAAGCTGAGAAGCACGGCATCGAGCGCCTCCTCGAGCTCGGCCAGCGCGGCCGGCCCGGCATCCACCGCCGCCAGGACATCGACGAGGACGATCTGCCGATCGACTCGCTGGAAGTGGTTGCGGAAGAACGGCTCGACGACCTTCGCCTTGTAGGCCTCGAAGCGGCGTTCCATGAGTCCGGCGAGACTGTCCGGCGCCAGGATCTCAGGCAGGTTGTCGAGGGGCGCGAAGGTCAGGGCCGGCGAGCCGGCGAGATCGCCAGGCATCAGGAAGCGTCCGGGCGGCGTGGTCGCCACGGCTTCGGGACCGGCGCGTAGGGCCGAGAGATAGGTCTTGAAACCGGTGCTGGCGCGCTCGGCCACCACCTCATCAAGGGGGCCGTGCGGGTCGAGACCCCTCAGCATCTCGAGCCAGGGCGCGGCCATCGCTCCGCGGCCACTTCGGCGCGTGCCCGCGATGGTGGCGCGCGACCAGGCGGTGTAACTCTGATCGATCAGTGCAAGGTCGAGAAGCCACTCACCCGGATAGTCCACGACATCGAGCATCAATGTGCCCGGACCGGAGCGCCAGCCTCCGGATCTCTCATACTCGATGGCGAGGCGGAACTGGCTGATCCGGTCGGTCGAGCGTGGCCAGAGTCGCTGCTCGGTCAGGGCAGCGTAGTGGTCCTCATAGGGAAAGCGCGGAATGTCGTCGTCCGGCTGCGGCACGAGGCGCGCCCGGCGCAGGCGGCCCTCGTGGGCCGGCGCAAAGGCCGGAAGGGCATGGGCTTCGACGAGGTGATGGATCAGGGCCGTCGTGAAGACGGTCTTGCCCGATCGCGCGAGACCGGTGACGCCGAGCCGCAGGGTGGGCTGGATCAGCAGGTCGCTCGATGCCTCGGCGAAGGCCTTGACCGCGGAACCCGCACGCGCGGCGAAGCTGTTCATGGCAACCTTCTCATGGGGCGGGTTGGGGAAGGCGAGGCTGGACGCCGCAGCGATGTCGCTGAGGTGGCGCGACCACGACGCCGCTGCAAGACGTGCGGGTCAAGCCTCGCTGCTCAGGGTGCCGTGACCGGTGCGTTGGCGGCGGCAAGGGTGTTGGCATCGAGACGCTCAATGGCGGTCTCCACCAGGGCCGGGGCTGCGCGCAGGGCCCCGAGCTCCACGCTCGACATCGTCTGCATGACCGGGCGCAGGTTCGGCAATGGACGTCCGTCGGGTCCGAACAGCTCGAGGTCGTCCTCGACTTTCAGGCCGACGCTGGCGGCGATCCGCGTGGCATAGTTACGGATGCGGGTTTCATCGTTGCCGCAGACCGGCGCCGGCACGCTCAGATCGAGAAGCGGCAGGCTCGACGCGCCCGCCGCAATCGCCGGCAGAGCGGCGGACTCCGCCACGAAACGCTCCTGCAGACGCGCCACCGACCCGGCTTTCGTAGGCGGCACACGCTGTTGAGCCGTCGATGCGGCGCTCAGAACAGCGCTCGGCTCGACGAGAAGCACGGATGGCCTGGCGATCATCGTCGAGGGCTTCACCAAAATTTCGGAAGGGCGGACCAGCAGTGCCGATTTCGATGGCGTCGCCGCTGCCAACTTCGTGGAAGCTGGACCTTTGGCTGTCTCGCGCACCGGGCTCGGACGCCCCCGTAGGCGCGCCAGGGGCGACCAAGGCTGAATCCGCAGAGGGCCGCCCCGTCCCACAATGGCCGCGCGGGAGATGCCGCCGCGCGAATGGCGAGCCAGGAAGCGGGCCCGGAGCGTGCCGCCGATCCCGCGGGGCGCGATCTCCGGAGAAATCCTCGTGCCTGTTCGACGGCTCGTGAGGGGTGCGACCGACCCGCCGATCCGGCACTCTGCGGGAGCCCAGCGCCGCACGATGGCGAGGGCCGACCGGCGGCCGAATTCGCGATAGTAGCGCCGGAGCAGCCGCGCCGCCGCATCGGCGCCATCGGCCGCGGTGGCGAATCCGGTATGACCCTCGCTGTCCGCGCCGATCTCTCCGTTCCAGCGGGCCTTCTTGATGCACCAGTAATTGTTCAGCTTGACGCAACGGGCGACGAAGGCCGGGGCGCCGGATGTGTAGCGGGCCACTAGAGCGAGCGAGGCGGGGCGCAGGCTTTCGGCTGCCTCATAGCGCCAGTTCGAGACGGCCCGGCCCTCGGATTCGAAGACCGGGAAGGGCGCAGAATTCCTTTCGGATGCCGCAGATGTCGTCCGCCAGCGCGTCGCGTCCGGTCGAAGATCTTCGATCGTCCCCTCCAGGCGCGGCAGCAGCGTCGAGAGGACGAGGAGCGTGGTCAGGAGCACGGGATCTGCGAAGCTTGTTCGGGATCAGGGCAACGGCGTCCGGGCCAGAAGGGTTCAATCCGCGATGTCGATGTCCCTCGGGGCGACGAACCGCTCCAGCCGTCCCATCCCGGCAGCGACCGCATTCCAGGCGTCCCCGTCGAAATCCAGGACCACCACGGAAGCGGTGGGAAACTCCAGCGCCAGCCGCTTGCGCCCGTCCTTGTCGCCGGAGCCGGCCAGCCGCATCGCCAGATCCTGCAGGCCGGGATTGTGACCGATCATCAGGAGGCTCCCCACCATATTCGGCGTCGACCGCACGATGGCGAGCAAGGCCGTTTCCGGCGCCTCGTAAATCGATGGGACGATCTCGGCCTCGGGCCCCTGCAGGGCGCTCTGTATCGCATCCCAGGTCTCGCGGGTGCGCTGTGCCGGAGACACGACGACCGCCTCGGGAATCAAGCCTTCGGCCGAAAGGTACGCCCCCATCTGCGGGGCGGCGCGCTTGCCGCGGTTGTTCAGCGGGCGATCGAGATCGGCGATGCCGGGCGGACGGTCGGACTTGGCGTGACGCAGGAGGATCAGGCGACGCATGCGGGCTTGGACTTTCACGTGAATCCGACGACGGGATGCGGGGTATAGGGCGCTTCGAGGGCACTCACCTCCTCGCTCGTAAGGTCGAGATCGAGAGCCGCGACTGCATCCGCGAGATGGCTCGGCTTTGACGCGCCGATGATTGGCGCGGTCACCACCGATTTCTGGAGCAACCAGGCCAGGGCGACCTGGGCGCGCGGCACGCCCCGCGTGGTGGCGATGGTCGAGACCTGGGCGACGATGGCCCGATCGGCCGCATCCGCGGAGGCGTAGAGATGCCGGCCGACCTCGTCGCTATCCTGACGCGCGCTGCGCACATCCCAGTCGCGGGTCAGCCGACCCCGGGCCAGAGGGCTCCAGGGCAGCACCGCGATGTCCTGATCCAGACAGAGCGGCAGCATCTCGCGCTCCTCTTCCCGGTGCAGCAGGTTGTAGTGGTCCTGCATCGTGGCGAAGCGGGTCCAGCCGTAGCGGTCGGCCGTGAAGAGCGCCTTGGCGAACTGCCAAGCGTACATCGATGAGGCGCCGATGTAGCGGGCTTTTCCGGCCTTCACCACGTCGTGGAGCGCTTCCAGCGTGACCTCGATCGGCGTCCCGTAATCCCAGCGGTGGATCTGGAAGAGGTCGACATAGTCGGTGCCGAGGCGCTTGAGACTGGCATCGATGGAGGCGAAGATCGCCTTGCGCGAGAGTCCACCGGCATTGGGCTGGCTCTTCAGAGGAAAGAAACACTTGGTGGCGAGCACGACGGCGTCGCGGTCGGCATAGTCGTGCAGGGCGCGCCCGACGATCTCCTCACTGGTGCCGTCCGAATAGGCATTGGCGGTGTCGAAGAAGTTGATGCCGAGATCGAGCGCCCGCTTGATCATCGGCCGGCTCTCGTCCTCGCGCAGGGTCCAGGGATGGGGACCGCGCTCGGGAACCCCGTAGGTCATGCAGCCGAGGCAGAGAGGCGAGACGTCGAGGCCGGTGCGGCCGAGCTTCTTCAGATTCATCGGAAGCGTTCCACTGGAGACGAACCTTGCGCGGGCCACCCGATCTATCTGGGTTCCGCCGATGCGCCGGGCCAGGGGCCGACGCCCGATGGTGCGGCTTAGTTACCGCGCTGCTCGCGCCGCATGAGGAAGGCGAGCTTCTCGAACAGCCCGACATCCTGCTCGTTCTTCAGGAGCGCACCGTGCAGCGGCGGGATCAGCTTGCGCCCATCGCGCTCGCGCAGGGTCTCGGGCGCCACGTCTTCGGAGACGAGAAGCTTGAGCCAGTCGAGTAGCTCGGAGGTCGAGGGCTTCTTCTTCAGACCCGGGACCTCGCGGGTCTCGAGGAAGACGCGCAGGGCCTCCTCGACCAGACGGTGCTTGATGCCCGGATAGTGTACCTCGACGATGGCCTTCAGGGTCTCGGCGTCGGGGAACTTGATGTAGTGGAAGAAGCAGCGCCGCAGGAAGGCGTCCGGCAGCTCCTTCTCGTTGTTCGAGGTGATGATGACGATCGGGCGCCGTTCGGCCCGAACCGTCTCGCCGGTTTCGTAGACGTAGAATTCCATCCGATCGAGTTCGGTCAGGAGGTCGTTCGGAAATTCGATGTCGGCCTTGTCGATCTCGTCGATGAGCAGCACCGGGCGCTCGGGGGCGGTGAAGGCCTCCCACAGCTTGCCGCGCCGGATGTAGTTGCCGATATCCGAGACGCGCGGGTCGCCGAGCTGGCTGTCGCGCAGGCGCGAGACTGCGTCGTATTCGTAGAGGCCCTGCTGCGCCTTGGTGGTCGACTTGACGTTCCAGGTGAGGAATGGCGCACCGAGGCCCTTGGCGATTTCCTCGGCCAGCACCGTCTTGCCGGTACCGGGTTCGCCCTTCACCAGCAGCGGTCGCTCCAGCACGATGGCGGCGTTCACCGCCGTGGTCAGGTCGGAGGTCGCGACGTAGTCGGCGGTACCGGTGAAGCGCATGGCGGAACTCGCGGGATGGGGACGCTGAGACATCCGGGGTTAGGGCGCGGCCGGGATCCCCGCAAGGCACCGTCCGCGGCCGACGAAGACCGGTCGTGCTAGAGCGTCTTTCCGTCGTGCCAGACGCAGTTCGATGCCAGGATGCCGAGGTTGACGTCGGATTTCTGCGGTTGGGGCAGCGTCTTTCCGTCCATAGCGAGATCGATCTTGATCTCGACCTGCCCCTTCGCCTCGTTCTGGCGCCGGGAGAAGTAGCAGTATTGCTGGAACGGCTGGTCTTCGTTCGCACGAAAGTTCCAGCCGGTGACGATTTGGCCGTCCATGTAGGGCACCTGCTTGAACACGGTGAAGGTGGTGTTCACGGGGGCCTTCGAGGCCGGCGCGGCGTCGTTGCCGAGCTGCGCCTTCGTCGGAATCGGCGCTCCACCCGCCTTCGGCACCCCGCCCTCGAGCTTGAGGACGTTATCCGTCAGTGTGACCTCGCCCTTGGTCTTCAGGGTCACGTCGGACAGGGCCGCCTGCATCGCGGCCGCAATCTTCTCCGCCGCCGAATCGAACTGGTTCATGTAGGCATAGCCGTAGGACGCCGCGCCAAGTCCGGCGCCGGCGAGAAGCAGGAAGGCGCCTGCCCCGATGGAGCGGAACAGGAAAGCGCGCGCGGCGATGATGCGCGCCTCGGCCCGAAGGCGTCCGTTCACGCTCTGAGCGAGGACGACATTCTCGGGGGTGCCGGAGGTATGGATGCTCACGCGCCGGCTCCTGCGCTCGCGGCCTGTGCAGAGCCACGTCGATCGATCGGGATCACCGCGCCGCCGGCCGCGGCCGTTGCCGGAGCCGGAGCCGCGGGGGCCGGCGCCTGGGCAGCGACGGAAGGCTCATCCGGCACGCCTCGAGGCTGGCTCAAGGCCATTTCCTGGCGCAGGGCGTCGGTGATCGAGTCGAGCATGTAAGGGGTCGCGGCCGGGTCGACGGTGGCACCGAGGTCATCCTCGTCCATGAAGGTCTTGCGCACCGACACGGCGCAGAGGGCGAGGATCGTCGACGCGAAAGCGGCACAGACCGCCGGCACGAACACGAAGATCCGCAGGAAGGCGTGGACCTGCGCCTCGCTCACGTCGATCGGGTCGACGCCGTAGACCATGGCGGTGAAGGAGTGCAGCTGCGAGCGGTTGACCGAGTTGCGATAGGCCTGCTCGGCGTCGGCGACCTTGCGCTCCGCCGCGCCCCGATCGAGGTCGCCGCGGGCCTTGCGTGCCTCTTCGAGCATCTTCGTCACGGCGCCCCGGTCGGAGCCGGCCTTCGCGACGCTCGCATTGAGGGTCGCCGTGCGCGGATCGGTGACGCACTTCATGTTCGAGTAGCGCTGACCACGGCTGTTGGTGCCGTAGACGCGTTCGCAGCGCTGCGCCGGCAAGCCGGCGAGCTGGCTGGCGTTCTCGGCAGCGCGCTTCTCGATCTGATCGAGCTCGGTCGTGTACTGCGCGACCCGCGCATCCGCCGTGGCGATGCGGTTGTCGATGGTGCCGCGATCAGCCTGTGCGTCCTTCAGGGCGGTCTTCGCCTTGGCGGCGTCCATCAGGCGCGGATGAAACATCATTTCGCCGAGCTGAGACACCGACTTGGTGGTAACGCCGGCCGCGAAGATGATGCCGACGATCGCCAGCGCGCGGATGAAATAAGAGCGCTGCGTGCGGGCCAGAATCCCGAGGGGGACGCGGCACAGCTCCACCGCCGCGTAGACCAGCGGGGCGAGGAGCATGAAGTAGAACGCCTGCGAGTCGCCGTCGCTGTAGACGCCAGCGAACAGCCACGCTCCCCAGAGCGAGGCACCGATGACCATGAACTCGACGAGATACGCGATCGCGACGTAGCCCCACTTGATGCGGTAGCCCCTCTCGATATGTCGTTCGTGAGTCCAGCGGTCGGACTCCCGGCGCCAGTCTCGGGCTTCACGTTGCACGTCGCGGTTGGGCGGCGTCTTTCGCATGGGGCACTCGTGTCTCGAAACGCGACGCTGCGCGCTTAACCGTCCGTTAAGGCTTTGCCTTATGCGCATATTGTGCCGTTTTTGCGCCGCATCAGCGGTGCTGACCAGCACGGTCTCCCCATCCGAATGGTCGCAGCCGACCATTTTGTTGTTTCCGCGTGTGTGCGCTGTTGCGCCGGGATGGCCCCGGTGCCCATGGTCATAGACGGACTGGGCCGGGGCGCGCCCGTCCATTGCTCCGGCCGCTGGAGACATCCCCGACTGATGACGGACGTGCACGCCGGCTCCTACAAGGAAGCGATCCTATTCCTCGTCACCGCGGGCGTGGTGGTGCCGTTGTTCCATCGGCTGCGCATCAGTCCGGTGCTGGGCTTCATCGGGGCGGGCGCACTCCTCGGTCCCTTCGGTCTCGGACGCTTCGCCGAGACGCACCACTGGGTCTCGACCTTCACCATCGCCAACCGGGCGGAGATCGCGCACCTCGCCGAGTTCGGCGTGATCTTCCTCATGTTCATGATCGGCGTCGAGCTCTCGTGGGAGCGTCTGCGAACGCTCCGCCGCCTCGTCTTCGGCCTCGGCTCCATCCAGGTCCTTGCCTCCTCGGTCGTGATCGGCCTGATCCTCCTGTCCCTGTCAGTGCCGCTCGCCGCCGCGATCATCGTCGGACTGGCCCTCGCTCTGTCCTCGACCGCGATCGTGCTGCCGGTCCTGGCGGACCAGAAGCGACTGAATACCCCGGCGGGCCGCGCAAGCTTCGCGGTCTTGCTGTTCCAGGACCTCGCGGTGGCCCCGGTCCTGTTTGCCATCGCGGTGCTCGGCAGGAACGACGGCTCGGATGTGGGGGGCGCCCTCGCCCTCGCGCTCGGTCAGGCGGCTGTCGCCATCGTGGTAATCGTCGTGGTGGGACGCGTGGCGCTGCGGCCGCTGTTCCAGCTGGTGGCCCGAACGCGCTCGCCCGAGCTGTTCATGGCGGCCTGCCTCCTGGTCATCATCGGCACCGCCGTGACGGCTGCCGCCGCCGGGCTCTCGATGACCCTCGGCGCCTTCGTGGCCGGGCTGTTGCTGGCGGAGACCGAGTATCGCCGCGCGATCGAGGCGACGATCGACCCGTTCAAGGGCCTGCTGCTGGGGGTATTCTTCGTCTCCGTGGGCATGAATCTCGATCCAGCCCACCTCATGTCGGCCCCGGGCGCGGTGCTGGGGCTCGCCCTGGCCCTGATCCTCATCAAGGGCGCCGTCATCGTCATCGCCGCGCGTTTCCTGAAGCTGTCCCGGGCAGTGGCCGTCGAAGCAGCCCTTCTGCTGGGTCCCGGCGGCGAGTTCGCCTTCGTGCTGATCGGTGGCGCCTTGGCGGGCGGGCTCGTGCCCGAGGAGGTCGGGCAGGCCGCCCTGGTCGTGACCACGGTGACCATGATCGCGATCCCGGCCCTAGCCGTGCTGGCACGACGCCTCGGCAAGCGGCTCTCGACCGCGCAGCTCGGCCGGGCGCGGGCCGAGCCGGTGCCGGATCGTCAGCAGAACCGGGTCATCATCGCGGGATACGGCCGCGTCGGGCGGCTCGTTGGCGAGATGCTGGTCCGACACAAGATTCCATATCTCGCCCTCGACGCGGATGCGGCCCGAGTCTCGGAACATCGGCGTCTGGGTAATCCGGTCTACTTTGGGGATTCGGCCAATCCCGAGCTGCTGCGCCGCTGCGACATCGCCAATGCCCGGGCCCTCGTCGTTACCCTGGACAATCCCAGGGCCGTCGAGGCGGTAGTGGAAGCAGCCCGGGCCGAGCGGCGCGATATCACCATCGTGGCGCGGGCGCGCGATGCCCGACACGCCACCGCGCTCTATGAGATGGGCGTCGATGATGCGGTTCCCGAAACCATCGAGGCGTCGCTCCAGCTCTCTGAAGCCGTCCTCGTCGATGTCGGCGTGCCGATGGGGCTCGTGATCGCTTCGATCCACGAACGACGCGACGAGTATCGGGCGATGCTGAAGCGGAAGGAGACCGAGGTCCGGCCGGCCTTTCGGGCTCGCCGCACCGTCGGCAAGGTCGTGGAAGTCCGGGACGCGACGCCTGCGGACGAGGCCAAATCGGTCAGCAAGACCGCCTGAGGAACGAACCCGAGCGCTTCAGAGCAGCCGGCCCTGGCCACGGGGGGGCATCACGGGCACGGACAGGGAGTTCGAAGCGGATGGTTTGGATGGACTGGGGACCGTGCCGCTCCGCCCGGCCTTGAGCCCCGGTGGCAGCTTCGGAGATGCCGGCTTGAGGGCAACGGGCGGCTTCGGCGTTCGGGGCTTGGCCCGACGGACGGACGAATGGGCTGCCGGATCCATGCCGGGCGCGTAGCTGCAGCGATAGACGATCTCGTCCGGCGGACCGAGGCCGGTGTCGAGCGGGATCGTCACCGTATCGTCGTTGAAGCGCCATTTGCGCGTGCCCTTGTCCCAGTAAAGCCAGATCGTCGTCGGATGCCCCTGGATCGAGAAGATCGCCGCCTTCTTGGAGACCGCCCGGATGGTGCGCGGCTCGTACATTCCCTTGGCCCGGTAGGCGTCCGCGAAGGAGGCGGGTTGCCGGTCGATGAAGGTGTTGCGCACCACCTGAATCGTCGCGCCCGGCTCCGAAAGGAACCGCTTGAAATCGCTCAACGAGCGCAACGCGAGCGCCATGTCGGTCACTCCCAACTCAACCCGAAGACCATGCGCCCTGACGACTTGCCCTGACTTGCACGAGACCGTGGGGCCAAGATGTTCGATTCAGATGACAAGTCCTGTTCGCTGGAATAACGTCCGCTTGGCACTATCAACAGAAATCCTGGGTTATACCCAGCTTAACGTATGTGACTCGGCCAGGCGTCGGGCGCGGGTCGGGTCTTGACCACGACACCGGCTTCCCGCGTTGTCACCCCATGCTGCTCCAGTTCTTCACCGCCCTGCGCGACGCCAAGGTCCCCGTCACGCTGCGGGAGTTCCTGACGCTCCTGGGTGCGCTCGACCGGGACCTTGCCGAGAAGCGGATCGAGGAGTTCTACCTCCTGGCCCGTACGGCCCTGGTGAAGGACGAGCGCAACCTCGACCGTTTCGACCGCGTGTTCGGCACCGTGTTCAAGGGCATCGAGACCCTGGGCGCGGCATCCGAACCGACGCCGATCCCCGAGGAATGGCTGCGCAAGCTCGCCGAGAAGTACCTTACCGATGCCGAGAAGGCGGAACTGCAGGCGCTCGGCTGGGACAATCTGTTCGAGACCCTGAAACAGCGCCTCGCCGAACAGCGCGAGCGCCACCAGGGCGGCAACAAGTGGATCGGCACCGGCGGCACCTCGCCGTTCGGGGCCTACGGCTACAATCCGGAGGGCATCCGGATCGGCCAGGACGGCAACCGCAACTTCCGCGCCGTGAAGGTCTGGGACAAGCGAGAATTCCGGGACCTGGACGACACGGTCGAGCTCGGCACACGCAACATGCGGGTGGCTCTGCGACGCCTGCGCCGCTTCGCCCGCAGCGGCGCCGCGGACGAACTCGACCTCGACGGAACGATCCGCGAGACCGCCGCCAAGGGCTATCTCGACGTGAGGCTCCGGCCGGAACGGCGCAATGCCGTGAAGGTGCTGCTGTTCCTCGACGTGGGCGGCTCGATGGACTTCCACGTGGCTTTGGCCGAGGAATTGTTCTCCGCTGCCCGCTCGGAGTTCAAGCACTTCGAGCACTTCTACTTCCACAACTGCCCCTACGAGCGCGTCTGGCGCGAGAACCGGCGCCGGCACGACGAGACACTGCCACTCCTCGACGTGCTGCGGACCTATCCGCCGGACTATCGCGTGGTGTTCGTCGGCGACGCCTCCATGAGCCCGTACGAGATCGCCATGGCGGGCGGATCGGTGGAGCACTGGAACGAGGAACCTGGCGAGGTCTGGCTGAACCGCATCCTCGAGCGGTTTCCGAAGACGGTCTGGCTGAACCCCGTTCCGGCGGAACACTGGGCCTACACCCAGTCGATCGGGATGATCCGCCGGCTGATGGGAGAGCGCATGTTCCCGCTCAACCTCGAAGGCATCGATGCGGCGATGCGGACTTTGGTCCGGTAAATTACTCTACCGCCATCGGAAATCCGGCGCCGGGCTCGGGCGGCCTCGCGCGATGGCGGGCTCCGAGCGCCCCTTCAGCCCTGACGCGCCGGCGTCGTGACGCTGAGCCCGTCCAGCTCCGGGGTGATGCGAATCTGGCAGCACAGCCGCGAGGTCGCGCGCACGTCGGAGGCGAAATCGAGCATGTCCTGCTCCATCGCCTCGGCGGGACCCACGACCTCGGCCCAGGCCGCATCGACGTAGACGTGGCAGGTGGCGCAGGCACAGGCGCCGCCGCATTCCGCATCAATCCCCGGTACGTTGTTGCGGATCGCCGCTTCCATCACGGTCGATCCCACGTCGCCCTCCACGGTCCTGGCCGTTCCGGCGTGGTCGACGTAGGTGATCTTGGGCATCGGGGGCTCCGGGCTCGGACAACGCGTAGTACGGCCGGTTGTGCGGCGCAGAGCCTGCCTTGAAGGGGCAGGCCTCCGAATGCAAGCGCGCTCGCCGACCGGGCGATGTTTCCTGCGCTTACGCCGCAGCGGCCGCGCCGTTCCATCGACGATCCGCGACGCGACGTCCGGGCCCGGTATTTCAGAGGGGTCGCGTCGAGGTCGCGAGGGTTTCGGCGATTGCGGCGGCGAGCGTTTCGGCGGGGACGTCCGTCCCACCGGCGCGCAGCGCGTCCTCGATCGCCCCCGAGATCCGGGCGACGCGGACCGCACCGATCCCGAGAGCCGAGCCCTTCAGGGTGTGGGCGAGGTCGGCCCGCTCGGCCGGCTCCCGGTCCGGATCGACGATTCCCGGCAGGAGGCGGTGGCACTGGTCCGCGAAGAGCCCGAGGAGCTCCGCGGCCAGCGCGGCGTCGCCGAAGGTCTGGCGCGACAGGTGGTCGGCATCGAGGAGCACCGCCGCCGACGGGTCTGGGAAATCCGGTTCTCGCACTGCATCCTCGCGCGCCTGCGGCGGCGGCCATCCTGGCTATCCACAGCTGAGCCCCGCCGTCGTTCGCTTCCGTCTACGCGTTGAGGCATCATGCAGAAAGACGACGGCGCGGTACCGGCCCTCGGCTTGGTAACCATTCCGTTAAGGTTTTTTGGGCGCTGCGGCCGGCTCGGGTATCCGAGCCCTGTGCCGAAGTCTAAAGTTCCTTGGTAAATTGGTAAAAGTAACCTTGATCGACGGGCGCGGCCGCCGATCGGGATACGCGTAACGAGGCGTTGAATGGCCACGGAAAAGAAGCTCAAGGACCCGGCCGAGGCGGCTCTGTCGGCGATCGAGCAGGCTCTCAACCTCGACGCTTTCGCTCAGGGCGACGAGGCATCCCGGGTGGAACCCCGCCTGCCGGATGTCGGCGACGGCGATCCCTTGCGCGATCCCAGCGGTCGCCTCGCGCCGCCCCGCCTCGACCTCGACCAGCCCCTCGCCTCGGACCTGCCGCCGCCGGACCGCAACCGGCCGCGCCGCGAAGGCGGCCTCCTGCCGCCCGACCGTTCCATGGTGGCCAACGACGATCGCCAGAACATCGGCATCCTGCAGCAGACCCTGCGCGTGCGCCCCTCGCGCACCCCCTACCTCATCGCCGCCGCGGCGGGCGCCCTCTGGATCGCCGGCCTCCTCGCCCTGGCCTGGGTGCAGTCCTCCGGCGACCTGCGCGGCTTCTTCCAGGGCCTGACCGCGCTCCAGGGCGCCGTGGCGGCGACCGCCCTCGTGGGCCCCGTGGTGCTGTTCGCCATCATGGGGATGCTCGCCGTGCGCGCCCAGGAGATGCGCCTCGTCGCCCGCGCCGTGGGCGAGGTGGCGATCCGTCTGGCCGAGCCCGAGAACTTCTCCACCGACGCGGTGCTCACCATGTCGCAGACCGTCCGGCGCGAGGTCGCGGCGGTCGGCGACGGCGTCGAGCGGGCCCTGGCCCGGGCGGGCGAGCTCGAGACCCTGGTGCGCGGCGAGATCGCGACCCTGGAGCGGGCCTATTCCGACAACGAGATCCGCATCCGCTCCCTCGTCGAGGAGCTCGTCGCCCAGCGCGAGTCGATCATCGCCAATGCCGAGCGCGTGCGCGGGGCCATCACGGGCACCCACCAGAGCCTGACGGCGGAGCTCGACGGCGCCGCCGAGCGCATCGTCTCCGCGGTGAACGGCGCCGGCGACCGGGTCACCAGCGCCCTCGACGCCCGCGGCGAGGCCATCACCTCGGCCCTCGGCGACCGCGGCGACGCCATCACCGCCGCCCTCGGCGAGGCCGGCGACCGGGTGGTCGAGCTGGTCTCCGGCCGCGGCGACGACCTCGTGCAGCGCCTCGCCTCCACCAGCGAGGGGGTGCGCGGCAGCCTCGCGGAGGTCGGCAGCGCCCTCACCCTGTCCCTGGAGACCCGGGCCGACGAGGTCACCCGGGCCTTCGAGCGCACCGGCGGCATCCTCACCACCACCCTGGCGGAGAATGCCGGGCAGGTGGCGCGGACCCTGGCCCAGACCGGTTCCGAGGTCATCGAGGCCCTGAACCGCCAGGGCGGCGAAGTCCGCCAGACCTTCGAACTGTCCGCGCGCGGCCTCGAAGAGGCCTTCCTGGCCCGCGGCTCCGAGCTGACGGCCCAGTTCTCCTCCACGGGCGGCGAGATCACCGCGCGCTTCGCCGAGACGGGCGATGCCCTGCGCGCCCACTTCGCCGAGACCGGCGCCGCCCTCACCCACGACATCTCCGTGCGCGGCGATGCCCTGCGCAGCGAGATCGAGACCGCCGGCACCGGCGTGTCCGCCCTCATCGAGGCCCGGGCCCGCGAGGCCCAGACGGGTCTGGCCGCCGCCGCCGGCAGCATCATCGAGACCTTCACGGCCCGGGCCGACGGCGTGCGGGAGGACCTCGTCCGCTCCGTCGACGGCATCGCCTCCGGCCTCGACACCCAGGGCGGTGCCCTGGCCGATCGCATCGAGACCGCCGCGGCCCGTCTGCACGAGACCATCACGGTCCACGGCTCGGAGGTCTCGAACCTGTTCGAGACCCGCGGCCGCGACACCCAGGCCGGCCTGGCGCTGGCCGCCAGCGCGATCATCGAGAGCTTCGGCGCCCGCGCGGACGCCCTCCGGGAGACCCTGATCGGCTCGGTGGAGGACGCGACGACCCGCCTCGACGAGCGCGGCGGCACCCTAGCCGAGCGCATCGAGGCCGCAGCCACCCGCCTGCGGGAGACGATCGACGTGCATGGCGGTTCGGTCTCCGAGCGCATCGACGCGTCGGGCCGCGAGGCCCAGGCCGCCCTGGCCCTTGCCGCCAGCGCCATCGTGGAGACCTTCGGCAACCGGGCCGGCGGCGTGCGCGACGACCTCCTCCGCTCGGTGGAAGGCCTCGCCAACGGTCTGGACCAGCACGGCGCGGCCCTGGCCGAGCGCATCGAGACGGTAGCGAACCAGCTGCATCAGACCGTCACGGTCGAGGGCGCGACCCTGGAATCCACCCTCGGGGCGACCGGCGATCGCGTCGGCGAACTCGTGCGCCTGCGGACGCAGGAAGCCACGCAGACGCTCGAGGGCGCCCTGTCGGCCCTCGGCTACACCTTCGAGACACGGGCCCTGGAGGCGGTGGACAGTCTGCGCGCCACGGCCGCGACCCTCGAATCCGAGATCGGCAACCGGACGTCCGAGGCCGCCGACACCTTCCGCCGCAGCGCGGAGGAGACCACCGTGGCCCTCGGCGCCAGCACCACCGAGGCCGCGCAGTCCCTGCGCCGCGCCTCCGCCAGCGCCACCGGCGAGCTGGAGGCCCGCACCGTCGAGGCGGTGCAGATCTTCGAGACCCGGCTGGCCGCCACGTCGGCCGATCTCGCGGCCCGGACCGCCGAGGCGGCCGAGCTCCTGCGCAACGCCGCCGACGGCCTCGGCGGCACGGTGGGCAGCAGGGCCAGCGCCTCCATCGAGGCCCTGCGCAGCACCCTGGATGCCGTCAACGACGAGCTGGCCCGGCGCGCCGAGGAGGCCGCCGGCACCATCGCCCGCGCGGCCGACGGCCTCGGCGGCGATCTCATCGCCCGCATCCGCGACGTCGAGACGGTCTTCGACAACCACGGCCGGACCCTGGGCAACCTCATCGCCTCCCAGGCGCAGGACGCCCAGACCCAGCTCGCCAATACCGGGCGCGACATCGTGCTGGCCGTCACCGCGCAGGGCGCGCGGGTGAACGACGCCCTCAACCAGACCGGCGCCAGCTTCGCCGACACCACCGAGACCCGCGTCCAGGCGATCGACCGCGTGCTCAACGACCGCCTCGCGACCCTCCAGGAAACCATCGCCCGCGGCGACATCCTGGCCGAGCGCATCGCCCGCGACACCGCCGCCCTCACGGAATCCGTGTCCGGTCGCCTCGAGGAGATGGACCGCGTCATCACGGTGCAGGGCAAGGTGGTGGCCGACAGCATCGCCGCCCGCACCCGGGAGGCCCAGGAGACCGTCGAGAGCCAGCTCGGCGCCCTCGAGGAGCGCTCCGCCCGTCGTTCGACCGAGATCGGCGAGACCTTCGCCAACCTGGTCGCCCAGATCGACGGCCATCTCGGCGGCCGCGCCACCGCCCTGAACGAAGCCCTGATCGTGCGGACCGCCGAGATGGCCCGCGTCATGGCCGAGGGCGGCCGCGACCTGGTCCAGGCCCTCGACACGCGGGCGGACACCATGGCACTCGACATCGCCCAGCGCGGCGCCAGCCTCGGCGACGTCCTCGGCGAGCGCTCGGCGGACATCGCCCGCCGCCTCGACGAGCAGACCCTGGAGCTGTCCCGCCGCCTCGACGAGGGCGCCGGCCGCTTCGATGCCGGCGTGCTCGGTCGCCTGGAAGCGATCGGCACCGCCCTCGAGGAGCGCAGCCGCCTCATCGAGGAGTCGTTCGGAGCCCAGGCCTTCGAGGCGATCCGCCTGATCGAGAGCCGCACCCGCGCGGTGGACGAGGATCTGGCGACCCGCACCCGCGAGCTCGTCGACATGATCGTCGAGCGCACCGGGAGCGCCAACCAGGCCCTCGACACCCAGGCCGTGGCCATCCGCGAGGCGTTCTCGCAGCGCGCCGACGAGCTCGTCCGCCTCATCGATGCCCGCACCGCCGCGATGGGCACCGAGCTCGACGAGAAGGGGCGCGCCGTGTTCGGCGCCCTCGGCGGCCGCATCACCGAGCTCGCCCGGCTGTTCGACCTCGGCAGCAATTCCCTCGGCGCGGTGCTGGAGCAGCGCGGCGAGACGATCCTCGCTCGCCTGCGCGACATGGTCACGGAGGCCGATCGCCAGCTCAGCGAGGGCGAGGGCCGCCTCGGCACCACCCTCGACCGCCGGACCTCCGACATCAGCTCGCTCCTCGACGAGGGCGTGCGCACGGTCCACCAGCTGCTCGACGACCGCACGGGGGAGATCCGCGCGCTGCTCGACAACCACGCCAGCTCCCTGGGCTCCAACTTCAGCGACCGCATCGCGCCGCTGCACGAAACACTCGACCAGCGCGGCCGGGCGTTCGTGGACACCATCGCGGCCAGCCTCGGCAGTGCCGCCGAGGCGGTCGAGGCGCGGACGCAGGCCCTGGCCACCCTCTTCGAGGAGCGCATCGAGCACCTCGACGAGGTGGTCGACCGTCGCGGCGGCAGCCTCGCGGACTCGGTCGAGGCCAGGACCCGCGCCCTCGCGGAGACCTTCGACCAGCGCATCGGTGTGCTCGACGAGCTCGTGGACACCCGCGGCAGGCGCCTCACCGAGACGCTGGGGGCCCAGGCCCAGAGCCTGGTCGAGCAGTTCGACCAGCGCCTCGGAAGCCTGGACGACGTGGTCGAGCGCCGGAGCGGCGAGATGGCCCAGGCCGTGGACGAGCGCACCCGCGCGCTCGCCAACCTGTTCGACCATCGCATCAACATCCTCGGCCAGCTCGTCGACCATCGCGGCGCGCAGCTGACCGAGACCCTCGAGGGCCGGACCGAGGCCCTGACGGCCCTCCTCGACCAGCGCATCGGCGCCCTCGACGCGATCGTCGACGGCCGCGGCAACCACCTGACCCAGTCGCTCGACGCGCGGGCCCAGGGCCTGCGCGGACTGTTCGACGAAGTCCTGAGTGCCCTCGACGGCCTGATCGACGGCCGCGCCGAGGCCCTGACCGACCGGGTCGAGACCCAGACGCGCGGCCTCACCACCCTGTTCGACGAGCGGCTCGGCGCCCTCGACCGCCTCGTCGACCACCGCACCGGCACCCTGTCCGACGAAGTCGATGCCCGCGCCCAGGCACTGGTCTCGCTCATCGACACGCGGGTCGGTGCCCTCGACCAGGTGGTGGATGAACGGGCGGGCGCCCTGCGCCAGCAGGCCGAAGCCATGGCGCAGACCCTGGTCTCCCTCTTCGAGGAGCGCGCCACCGGCCTCGCCGCACAGGCGGACGACCGGACCCGCGCCCTCGTGGCGATCTTCGACGAGCGCCTGGGGGCCCTGGAGGGCCTGGTGGACGGGCGCGCCGGCACCCTGGCCGACCGCGTCGAGGAGCGGACCCGCACCCTCGCCTCGGTGTTCGACACCCAGCTCCGGACCCTCGACGAGACGGTCGAGCACCGGGCCGACAGCCTCTCCCGCCAGACCGAGGAGCGCGGCCTCGCGCTCGCGGCGATCTTCGACGAGCGCCTGCGCGCCCTCGAGAGCCTGGTGGATGGACGCGCCGGCGCCCTGGCCGACCGCGTCGCGGAGCGGACCCACACCCTCGCCTCGGTCTTCGACAGCCAGCTCCGGACCCTCGACGAGACCGTGGATCACCGCGCCAACGTCCTGGCCCAGCAGGCCGAGGACCGCGGCAGCGCCCTCGCGGCGATGTTCGACGAGCGGCTCACGGCCCTCGGCGGCCTCGTGGAAGCCAGCGCGGCGGAGTTCGCCCGCACCATCGACACGCAGGGCCAGGCCCTGACGGAGGCGGTGGACAGCCGGTCGGAGGCCTTCACGAGCCGCATCGACACCCGGATGAAGGTGTTCGCCACCCTCGTCGCCTCGCGCGGCGACGCCCTGGCCACGGCCTTCGATGACCGCCAGGACGCCTACGCGTCCCTGGTCGACCAGCGCACCGCGGCGATGCTGGCGGCCTTCGACGCGCGGGTCGACCGCCACGCGGCCCTCGCCGAGGCGCACAGCCAGGCCCTGGCCGCGGCCCTCGACCAGCGCAACGAGGCCGTGGCGGCCCTGCTCGACACCGGCACCGGCGCCATGACCGAGGCGTTCGACCGTCGCTCGACGGCCCTGGCCGGACTCATGGAGGCCCGTGGCCAGGCCCTCGCCCGCCGGCTGGCGGAGAGCGCCGAGACCATCACCCGCGCCATCGAGACGGGGGGCGGTGCCCTGGTCGAGACCCTCGACGGACGCGGGAACGCGGTGGTCGCCCAGCTGACGGACCAGTCCGAGCGCCTGCGCGAGATCGTGGACGGACCGGCGGCCCAGCTCGTGGAAGCCCTGGCGCTGCGCGGCGACGCCATCGAGCGCGCCCTGCAGGAGAGCGGCGCGCCGCTGGTCGCCGCCATCCGCGAGCGCACCGAAGCCCTGGCCGCCCAGTCCCGCGCCTCCGCCGAGACGCTGCTCTCGGCCATCGACGGCGGTGCGACCCGGGCCATCGCCTCCCTGAACGACGCCAACGCCCAGATGCGCGGCGAACTCGCAGCCATCCTCGAGCGGATCGACGGGGCCAACGACGCCCTGCGCGAGCTCCTGGCGGGGACCGGCCAGAACCTCGGCCATATCGAGGCGGGCCTCTCGCACCGGATCGCCGACATCCGCGACGGCCTGGCGGCCGTGGCCAGCGAGACGGATCGGGCCAGCGCGGGCGTGTCCGAGCAGGTCCACCTTCTCCGGAACGTGGCCGAGGGCGCCCTGCGGGACGCCGCCGAGCTGGCGGCCTCCCTCGACGAGCGCGGCCGTGCCCTCGACGAGATCGGCCGCACCCATGCGGGGACCCTGCGGCAGGCCGTCGGCCACCTCGAAGGCGCCGCCGGGCAGCTGCAGGGCGCGGCCGGCCAGATCCAGGGCGCCGAGAGCCGCCTCGCGGACCGTCTGGGCGAGCGCGAGGCCGCCATCGCCAGCGTGCTGTCGCGGATCGAGGAGCGCTCCGGCACCCTCGACGCGCAGACCGCGCGCTTCGACGCGATGATCGGCGAGACCCTGCGCGCCGCCGAGGAGCGGGCGCGGGCCCTGGGCACCAGCCTGTCCGAGACCGCCGCGGGCGCCGGGACCGCGGTCGCCGCGGCGTTCGAGGCCCTGCGCGCCAGCGCCGACAGCGAGAGCGGACGCACCGCCGAGGCCGTGCGCACCGCCATCGAGGCGGCGTCGCAGCAGATGATGGGCGTCCTCGAAACCGCCTCCGGCCGCTTCGGGGACTCCGTCTCCGGCCTGCGCGAGATGGCGGCCGAGATCCGGCGCGAGCTCGATGCCACCCGGGCCGACCTCCAGCGCGGGGTGCTGGAGATCCCGCGCGAGACGCAGGACGCCACCGGCGAGATGCGCCGGGTGGTCTCCGAGCAGCTCAAGGCCCTGACCGAGCTTTCCGGCCTGGTCCAGAGCGCGGGCCGCGCGGTGGACGCGGCGGTTCCGCAGGTGTCGGAGCCGAAGCGCCCCGCCGCCCCGGCGCCGGCCCCCGCTCCCGCCGCGACCGCTCCGGCGAAGGCCGCCCCGGCCAAGCCGGTCGCGGCAACGGCCAAGCCGGCTGCGGCAACGGCGGCGAAGGCCGCGGCTCCGGCGGGCCGCCCCGGCACGTCGATGAACCTCGTCTCCGCCCCCGCGGCGGGACGGACCGGCCCGGCGTCCCGCGCCGAGGCCCGACCGGGCGAAGGCCGCGGCTGGCTCTCCGACCTGCTGACGCGGGCCTCCCTCGACGAGGATGCGGACCCGGCGCCGGACGCGCCGGCTGCGGCCACGACGCAGCAGGCGGAAGCCCAGAAGAACGCCGCCGAGCGCGGGCGCACCGCCCTCGAGACGATCTCCAGCGACATCGCCAAGATGATCGACCACCAGACCGCGGTGGAGCTGTGGGAGCGCTATCGCCGGGGCGAGCCGAACCTGTTCGACCGGCGGATCTACACGGCCCAGGGCCGGCAGACCTTCGAGGAGGTGCGCCGCCGCTACGCCGCGGACGCCGATTTCCAGCGCACGGTCGACCGCTACGTGGGCGAGTTCGAGCGCCTGCTCGGCGACGTCTCGAAGAACGACCGCGACTCCTCGCGGGCGGATGCCTACCTCACCTCGGAGACCGGCAAGGTCTACACCATGCTGGCCCATGCCAGCGGCCGCTTCGACGGGGCGTAGGGCCCCGCACGCCCCGGACCGGACGAACGGACCCCCGCCCTCCCCCCGGAGGGCGGGGGTTTTTCCGTCGCGGATTGGCGCGCGTCAGATCAGGCCGAGGCCGGCGAGTTCGCGGCGCAGGGATTCCGGCATCTCGGCGAGCCCGCCCGCCGTGCGGGCGTCGAGGTCGGCCGGCGCATCCTCCGCCTTCAGGTAGCGCCAGCCCTGGAACGGCCGGCAGGGACGCGGCGACACGGCGGTGACGTCGGGCTGCAGGATCAGCCGGCAGCGGCCGATCCCGTCCGCATCCGTGAACGGCGTGATGGCGGTGATGGACTGGCGGCACAGCAGCGTGCCCTTGATGACCCAGTAGATCGAGCCGCGCCCGACGATCTCGGCGGCGCGGGTCGGCACCATGCGGGTGGTGTGTACCGGGGCGGGATCGCGCCCCTCGCGCAGGGCCGCCGCGCGGGTGTGGGCGATGCGCGCCTCGAGATCGCCGATGCTGGCGGGACCGACGCAGAGCTTCAGCAGGTGCAGGGTTTGGGCGGCGGGCATGACGGCGGGCATGGCGGCGTTGTAGCAGCCGCGCCGCAGCCGCGCGCCTCCTTCCGTGGACGGCGCGACCCCGCGCCGCTCACGGGTTCGGTCCTCAGGAGAAGAGCGCGCGCTTCTCGTCCTCGGACAGCGCATCGATCTCGGCGAAGGCCGTCGCGATGTCGGTCTGCGCCTGCTCCGAGACCCGGATCGTCGCCGTCGGCAGCGTCTCGGGCAGATCCCCGGCCGGATCGGCCTCGTCTTCACCCGTCGGGCTCGGCTCGGCCTCGGGCTCCTCCGGCGCGACCATCGCCTCGGCCGCATCCGGGGCCGCGGGCTCGGCCGCTTCGGAGACAGCGAAGGCGGCCTCGCCGGGCGAGGGTGCGTCCTCGGCGTGCGGGTCGTCCGCACGCGCGGACGCCTCCGGGGGCGCCGTCGCGGAGGCGCTGTCCGCCAGGGCGTTGGTCGCCTCCAGGAAGACGATGTCGTCCTCGGCGGACGGGTCGTCCGACAGCGGCGCCCGGGCGAAGGCCACGGGCGGCACCGGCTCCGCGGACGATCCGTCCATGTCGATGTAGCGGTCGACGTCGCTCTGGCAGAGGTCGGCCTGAACCTCCGGCGCGCTCGACCCCCCGGGGCCCGCCGGGACCGGATCGAGGGCATCGCCCCAGATCGCCATCATGGCGGCGAGGCGCTCCTCGAGGTAGCGCAGGGTGTGGATGATGCGCGCCGTGCGCTGGGCGGTGAGGTCCTGGAACGAGCAGGCGGTGTAGATGGCGGTGGCGCGCCGGTCGAGCTCGTCGCAGATCGCGGCGTCGGAGCCGGATTCCCGCAGGGTCCAGGCGGCCTCCTGCACGTGCTCGGCGGCGCTGAGGATATCGGAGGTCGCGTTCTCGGTGGAGCGCACGATGGCGTCGAGGGCCGCGGAGGCGCCGCCGAGCCGGCTCTGATCCTGCTCGGGTGCGTTGATGGCGGCGATCTCGGCCTTCGTGCGGGCGATGGCGTGGGCCATGTCCATGAGATCGCCGCGCACGCGCCCCATCTGGCTGCTCTCGCGATCGCGGGTGACCACGCTCTCCAGGCGGGCGATCGCGTCGAGGAGGATCCCGGTGTCGCTGGTGCGGTTGCGGCGGAGATAGGCGTCGAGGAACCAGCGACCGCGCTCGCTCTCGGTCATCGCCGCTTCGATGCGATCGTATTCCGAGATGTCGAGGGACGTCAGCGAATGGGAACTCGACATCAAGTACGTGTCCTTGGCCGCGGGGGCCGGCACGCGATGGCCGGGTCCAAGCCGTCTCAGGTTGACAGGATCGTTTTAACGCCGGCTTTACGCAGCGTCCGCCTGACGCGACGTTCCCACAGGCCCCCCTCGTCCCAGTCCGGTCGCTGTGTCTGACCCTTCTCCTGCTCCCCCGGAGCCGAACGCCTTTCGGCTGTCGGTGCTCTACGCCGTCGTCTTCGTCGAGATCGGCATCGCCATGCCGTTCATGCCGGTCTGGCTCAACGCCCTCGGGCTCGACGCGGCCGTCATCGGCGCCCTGCTGGCCCTGCCGATCGCGATCCGCATCGTCGCCACCGCCCCCCTGGTCGGGCTGATCGACCGGGGGATCGCCGCGCCGCGGATCCTGCTCGCCGGCAGCCTGGTCCTAGCCGGAACCTACGGGCTGATGCCCACGGGCGCCGCCCTCGGCTGGCCCGTGCTCGCCCTCCTCATCGCGCTGAATGCCGTCGCGGCCGCGCCCCTAGTGCCCAGCATCGACTACCTCACCCTGGGGGCCGTGCGCCGGAGCCGCCGCCTCGACTACGCGCGGATCCGGATGGCCGGTTCCATCGGCTTCCTCCTCGCCAACTTCGCCGGCGGCGCCGCCCTCGGGGCGATGGGCGAGCGCCTCGCCGTGCCCCTCCTCCTCACCGTGCTGGCGCTGATCGCCGCCGGGGTCGTGGCGGCGGCCCGCATCGACGCGCCCCCGGTCCCGCCCCGCCACCCCGAGGCCGGCCGGCCCGCCCTGCCCCGCGTCCTGTGGTTCTCGATCGGGGCGGCGGCCCTGATCCAGTCGAGCCACGCGGCGATCTACGCCTTCGGGAGCATCCACTGGAGCACCCACGGCATCGCCCCTGCGTGGATCGGCACCCTCTGGGCCATCGGCGTCGCCTCCGAGATCCTGCTCTTCGCCGTGGTCGGCCGCCTGCCCGCGCGCTGGCGCAACCCCTTCGTCCTGCTCGGCCTCGGCGGCGGTGCCGCCCTCCTGCGGGCGTTCGGCATGGCCGCGTTCGGGGATCGCCTCGGGGCGGTGATCGTCCTCCAGGTCCTGCACGGCCTCACCTTCGGGGCGACGCAGCTCGGCGCCATGGCGGCGGTGTCGCGCTTCGCCCCGGACGGCGCCCGCGGTCGGGCCCAGGGCACGGTCAGCTCCGCGGGCGCCCTCGCCTCGGCCAGCGCCACCCTGATGACCGGCGCCGCCTATCAGGCCGGGGGCGGGCCTATCGCCTTCGTGTTGATGGCGCCCCTGGCCGGCCTCGGCTTGTGCCTCGCGGCACGCGCCGCGCAGGCCGCCCGCGCGTTCAGCCTTCACAGCACCACGATTGTGGGTCAGGGGGCAGGACAACCCGATTAACCTTGACCGTCCGGTAACCCGGATCGGTGTACCGTGACCGCGGCATGGAGTGCGGCGTCATTGGCTAGAGCCGAGATCAGGACCCTTCCGGAAGCTGCCGACGCCGCGATCCTCGCGGGCGGTCGCGTCGGCCTGTCCGGACGCTGGACCGCCGACCAGGGCGCGGCCGTGGAGGTCGCCGCCGCGCGCATCGCCGGCAGCGCCGCCGGCACGGCCCTCCTCGTCGATCTCAGCGGGGTCGCCCGCCTGGACACCCTCGGCGCCTGGGTGCTGGAGCGGACCCGCGCGGAGATCGAGGCCGCCGGCGGGCGCCTGGCCTATGCGGGCGCGACGCCCGAGCACCGCATCCTTCTGAGCGAGGTGAAGCTGCGCCCCGCCGAACCGCCGCCGCCCCGGCGCGGCCGCCTCTTCGGCTTCCTCGACGATCTCGGGCGGCGCGTGGTCGGCGCGAAGTCGGATTTCGTCACGGGGCTCGCCTTCTTCGGCGAGGTCGTCACCGCCTGCATCCGGGTCGCGGCCCGCCCCGGCACCTTCCGGGGAACCGCCCTCGTCAACCAGATCGAGCAGGTCGCCTTCCGGGGCGTGCCGATCATCGTGCTGATCTCGTTCCTCGTGGGCGGCATCGTCGCCCAGCAGGGCATCTTCCAGCTCCAGCGCTTCGGCGCCCAGAGCTTCGTCGTGAACCTGATCGGGCTCCTGATCCTGCGCGAACTCGGCGTGCTGCTCACCTCGATCATGGTGGCGGGGCGCTCCGGCTCGGCCTTCACGGCCGAGATCGGCTCGATGCGGATGCGCGAGGAGGTCGACGCCCTGCGGGTCATGGGACTCGATCCCATCGAGATCCTGATCGTCCCGCGGATCCTCGCCCTGGTGATCGGCCTGCCGATCCTGACCTTCCTCGCCTCCCTGGCGGCCCTGGCCGGCGGCGGCCTCACCGCCTCGCTCTACGGCGGCATGACCGTCGACGCCTTCCTGGCGCGCCTGCAGGCCGCGGTCTCGCTGCACCACGTGGCGGTGGGGCTGATCAAGGCGCCGTTCATGGCGCTCATCATCGGCATCATCGCGACCATCGAAGGCTTCGCCGTGGAGGGCTCGGCCGAGTCCCTGGGCCGCCACGTCACGGCCTCAGTCGTCAAGTCTATCTTCATGGTGATCGTCCTCGACGGATTGTTCGCCGTCTTCTTCGCTGCGATCGATTTCTGAGGCTCGGCCCGAACGTGTCCGCCCCGCACCCGCAGACGAGCCTCAGCCATCCGGCGCCCGCGGTCGCGCCGGAGCCGATCATCCGCGTGCGCGATCTCGTGGTCGGCTTCGGCAGCAAGATCGTGATGAAGGGGCTGAACCTCGACATCCGGCGCGGCGAGATCCTGGGCTTCGTCGGCCCCTCCGGCCAGGGCAAGTCGGTCCTGACCCGGACGATCCTCGGCCTCGTGCCGAAGCGGGCCGGCACCATCGAGGTGTTCGGCGAGGACGTGGACGGCCTCACCGTGACCCGGCGGCGCCAGATCGAGCAGCGCTGGGGCGTGCTCTTCCAGCAGGGCGCGCTGTTCTCGGCGCTCACCGTCAAGCAGAACATCCAGATGCCGATGCGCGAGCATCTGAACCTGTCCGACCGCCTCCTCGACGAGTTCGCCCGCCTGAAGATCGAGATGGTCGGGCTGAAACCGGATGCCGCCGACAAGCTGCCCTCCGAACTCTCCGGCGGCATGATCAAGCGCGCGGCCCTCGCCCGCTCCCTCGCCCTCGACCCCGAGATCCTGTTCCTCGACGAGCCGACCTCGGGCCTCGACCCGATCGGCGCCGGGGAGTTCGACGAGCTCGTGGCGACCCTGAAGCAGACGCTGGGCCTCACCGTCTTCATGGTCACCCACGACCTCGACAGCCTCTACACCGCCTGCGACCGCATCGCGGCCCTGGGCGATGGCCAGATCATCGCGCAGGGCACGATCGCGGAGATGCTCGCGAGCGACCATCCCTGGCTGCGCGCCTACTTCCACGGCAAGCGCGGGCGCGCGGTCGTCTCGCCCGGCACGTCTCATGCGCCGGCCTGACGCCCGCCGCCCATGGCGTGCCGCCGCGCACCGCCCGCGCCCCACCCCGTCAAGGTATTGCTGATCCGATGGAGACTCGTGCGAATTACGCGCTGATCGGCGCCTTCACCCTCGCGGTCCTGGTGGCGGCCTTCGGCTTCGTGTTCTGGCTGCAGGGCGGGTCCCGGAGCCAGGTCCGGCAGGCCGTGCGCATCGTGTTCTCCGGCAGCGTCGGCGGGCTCGCCAAGGGCTCGACCGTGGCCTTCAACGGCATCAAGGTCGGCGAGGTCATGGACGTGCGCCTGCTGCCGCAGGACCCGCGCCGCGTCGTCGCCATCGTGGAGGTCGAGCGCACCACGCCCCTGCGCGCCGACACCCGCGCCCGCCTCGATTCGGCGATGCTCACCGGCGTCTCGACGATCTCCCTGTCGGGCGGCAACGCCGACGCCCCGGCCCTGACGCCGGGCTCGGGCGACCAGATGCCGACGATCTTCGCCGACAGCTCCGACATCCAGGACATGATGGCGGCGGCCAAGCAGATCGCCCAGCGCGCCGACGACGTGCTCCAGCGCCTCGACAAGGTGGTGGCCGGCAACGAGGGCGCGATCACCCGGACCCTGGCCAACGTGGAAACCTTCTCGAAGACCCTCGCGGAGGCCGGGCCGGCGGTGAGCGGCCTCGTGAAGGCGATCGACGGCCAGAAGCTGAATCGCGTGATCGACAATGCCGAGCGGTTTTCGAGCGCCCTCGCCGCCGGGAGCCCGGACATCGAGGGCGCCCTCAAGGACGCCCGGTCCCTGGCGGCCAAGCTCAACGCCTCCGCCGACCGCGTCGATGCCGTCCTGAAGGGGGCCGAGGGCTTCCTCGGCTCGGCCTCCGGCTCGGCCGGCACCAGCACCTTCACCGAGGTGCGCGAGGCGGCGATCTCCGTCCGCGACGCCGGGCGGGCCTTCCGGACCCTCTCCGAGAACCTCGACAAGCGGACCTCGAACATCGCCACCAGCTTCAACCGCCTGAGCGGCACCGGACGGCGCGAGGTGGAGGCGCTCTCGACCGACGGCCAGCGCACGCTCAACACCCTGAACCGCACGGTGAAGAGCCTCGAGCGGGATCCGTCGCAGGTCATCTTCGGCGGCAAGCCATCGTTGCCGGAATACAACGGTGGTCGTTGAAGCAACCGCTCCCCGGCCATGCGTGCTGCGGCGCACGGCAACATTCCGGACTTGAGTTAGTTTACCGCCACGCTGTGCGTCAGTGCGGCGACGGGTTTCCGGAATGCGTATGACACTTCACCAGACGGCCCCCGCGCTCGTCGCGATGCTTCTCGCCACCGGCCTCGGCGGCTGCGGCGGCGGCGCGGTGCCGCTCACCTTCGATCTCGCCGCGCTGCCCCCCAGCGGGCGGGCCGTCGGCGCGGCTCGGTCGTTCAGCGTGGCCGAGCCCGTGGGCATCCAGCCCTTCGAGGCGGACCGCATCATCGTGCGCGAGCCGGGCGGAGCCCTGTCCTTCCTCGGCGGCGGCCAATGGGCCGACCGCCTGCCGCGCCTGATCCAGACGCGGCTGATCCAGAGCCTGGAGAATTCTGGCCGCCTGAAGTCGGTGAGCCGCCCGGGCGACAAGATCGTGTCCGACTACCAGCTCATCAGCGAGATCCGGGCCTTCGACATCGCCGCCGGTTCCGGCGAGGCGGTGGTCGACATCTCCGCCAAGATCATCGCGGAGGGCACGGGCAAGGTGATCGCGGCGCGGATCTTCACCGCCCGCGTGCCGGTGCAGAAGGTCGATGCCGGCACCGCCGCCGTGGGCCTCGATGCCGCGCTGGCGCGGGTGCTGGGCGAGATGGTGGCCTGGGTGAATTCCGGCCGCTGAGGCTCGCGGGGCCGACGCCCTCCCGGCCTCATTCCATCACGGCCGCCTTCATGATGACGACCATGATGGCCTTGGCCGGCTCCGGCCCGATGCAGCGCACGGTGTGCGGCCGGTCGCAGCGGTAGCGCAGGGTCTCGCCGGCCCGGGCGCGCTGGACGGTGCCCGCGACCTCGACCTCGAGCAGCCCCGACGTCACCGTCAGCGATTCCACCGAGCCGCGCTGGTGCGGGTCGGAATCGAGCACGCCGCCCGGATCGGCGGTGAGGTCGTACCATTGCAGCCACTCGACGGTCTTGATCCAGCCGATGATGGCGAGGCGGACCCTGCCGTCGTCCGAGACCAGGATCGGCGTATCGGCGCGGGAGGTCTTCTCGATGAAGGGCTCCTCGTCGCTCGTCGCGAGCACCCGCTCGATCGAGACGTCGAGGGCCTGGCTCAGGCGCCAGATGGTGGCCAGGGTCGGGTTGGTCTCGTTGCGCTCGATCTGGCTGATGATCGACTTGGCCACCCCGGACTGCTCGGCCAGCTCCGACAGCGACAGGTTGTAGGCCTTGCGCAGGCGCTGGATCGTCTTGCCGAGCTGCCCGGAGAGCACCTGCGCCCCGGTAAGTATGTCCCGCTGCCGCCCGCGCTCGGGCGTCGTCACCTGGTCGTCCATCTGTTCCGAGATCCGCGCGTCCGTTCCGTTAACCGGACGCTTGTGCGGTACTTCAAACGCAAACGGCGGGGCGACGCAAGGCGCGGTCAGACCCAGAGGGCATGGAAATGGTGCACCGGGCCGTGGCCGTGCCCGACGGGAACACCGTCCGCCCCCGCGATGGCGGCGGAGACGTAGCGCTTGGCCTGCGCGACCGCCTCGACCATCGGCAGGCCCCGGGCGAGGCCCGCCGCCACGGCCGACGACAGGGTGCAGCCGGTTCCGTGGGTGTTGCGGGTGCGGATGCGCGGGGCGGCGAAGCGCCGGAGCGTGCCGTCGCCGCGCATCAGGTGGTCGACGCTCTCGTCGCCCTCGCCGTGGCCGCCCTTCACCAGGACGGCCCTGGCCCCGATGGCGAGGAGGCGGCGCCCCTGGGCCACGGCGGCGTTCTCGGTCTCGGCGGTGGGTTCGCCGATCAGGGTCGCGGTCTCCGGCAGATTGGGGGTGACGAGGTCGGCCAGCGGCAGGAGGTGGCGGCGCAGGGCCTCCACCGCGGCCTCCGAGATCAGCCGGTCGCCCGAGGTCGCCACCATCACGGGATCGAGCACGATCGGGATCCGGCCCGCGTGGCGGGCGAGGCCGGCCGCCACCGCCTCGATTGTGGCCACCTGCGACAGCATCCCGATCTTCACCGCCCCGACGGCGAGGTCGGAGAACACGCTGTCGATCTGCGCCGTCACGAAATCGGCCGGCACGTCGTGGATGGCCTGGACGCCGCGGGTGTTCTGCGCGGTCAGGGCGGTGACGACGCTCGCCCCGTAGACCCGCAGGGCCGCGAAGGTCTTCAGGTCGGCCTGGATGCCGGCCCCGCCGCTCGAATCGGATCCCGCGATGGTGACGGCGATGAAGGTCATGGCTTGGAGATCCTGGCGTTTTCCGCAGCTTAGGCCGCGACGCCCCGCGCGGCGAGGGCCGAATCGACCCGGAAGCGCAGGTCGCGGGCGCGCCCGGCCACCGACTCGCC
This sequence comes from Methylobacterium sp. Leaf88, assembly GCF_001422795.1. Classification (NCBI taxonomy): domain Bacteria; kingdom Pseudomonadati; phylum Pseudomonadota; class Alphaproteobacteria; order Hyphomicrobiales; family Methylobacteriaceae; genus Methylobacterium; species Methylobacterium sp. Leaf88. Next base: position 134,359 of record NZ_LMMK01000001.1, read on the forward strand.
GGAAAAGAGCGAGGAGATCACCGCGATCCCGTCGGCCCCGGCCTCGATGACGGCCGCCGCGTTGCTGGAATCGATGCCGGCGATCGCCCCGAGGGGGAAGGCGGCGCCGCGGGCGAGGCGCCCCCGGAAGACGATGCGGGCGAGGCCGTCGAGCCCCACCGGCGGGTCGGGATTGTCCTTGCTCGTCGTCGCGAACACCCCGCCGATGCAGGCGTAGTCCACCGGCAGGCGGTAGAGCTCGTCGGCCTGGGTGCCGGTCTTCAGGGTGAGGCCGATGATCGCCTCGCGGCCGAGCAGGCGGCGGGCCTCGGCCGGGTGCAGGTCGCTCTGCCCGAGATGCACGCCCTCCACGCCGGCGGCGAGGGCGAGGTCGACCCGGTCGTTGATCAGGAGCGGCACCCCCGTGCCCGCCAGCGCCGCGTGGATCGCCCGGATGCGGGCCAGGGCCGCCCGGGCATCCGCGATCGCCTTCTCCCGGTACTGCAGGAGCGTGCACCCGCCCTGCACGGCCTCCGCCGCCATCGCGGCGAGGCGCGCGCCGTCGGCGCCGGAGACGCCGGTATCGAGGAGGCCGTAGAGCCGCAGGTCGACCGGCCGGCCCCGTCCGATGGCTTCGTCCCGTCCGATCACGCTGCGTTTCCCCGGTTCCGTCGCTGGTGTGCCGCACTGTAGGGCTGCGCCGCCGCGATCGGAAGCTCCGGCACGGGCGGAGCTTTCCGGCGCGGTGTCGCGTTGCCACCCCCGAACCCGATCGTCAGCCAGACAGGGACACGCTCCGCGCATGGACCGCACGCAGAAGCAGAAGATGCTCGCCGGCGAGATCTACGATCCCGACGACCCGGAGCTTCACGCCGACAGCCATGCCTGCAAGGTCTGGATGCAGCGCTACAACGCGGCCCTGGCGGAGACCCCCGCGATCCGCCGCGACCTCCTGCGCGAACGCCTCGCCGCGGTGGGCGACGGCGCGGTGATCCGGCCGCCGTTCCACTGCGATTACGGGCTGCACATCAGCCTGGGCGCCCACGTCTTCCTGAACTTCGGCTGCGTCATCCTCGATTGCGCCCCGGTCAGCATCGGCGACCGCACCCAGATCGGGCCCGGCGTCCAGATCCTCACGCCGGACCATCCGCGCGAGCCCGGCCCGCGGGAGGCCGGCCTCGAATTCGCCCGCCCGATCCGGATCGGCCGCAACGTCTGGATCGGCGGCGGCGCGATCCTGCTCCCCGGCATCACCGTGGGCGACCACGCCATCATCGGCGCCGGCAGCGTCGTCACCCGCGACGTTCCCGAGGGCGCCACGGTGGTGGGCAACCCCGCCCGCGCCCTACCCCGCAGCCAGCCCTGAGGCGTCCGCCCCGATCCCGACTCGGGGCGCATGCACCGATACCCCCCTTGGGACGAATGCGCCGCGGCGGTTTTTCCACATTCATCACGCCGCCGCGATGTGCCATGAGCAGGGGTAGGCAAGGCGGACCAGACGGATAGCGGCGGGGATCGGGGCGCGTGACCACGGCGGAGGAGACCCAGCGGGATTCGGAGGGGGCGCTCTCCAATCCCTCCGCCGTCGGGCTCGTGGCCGTCATCGTCGCCGCCACCGACGGCGAGCCGCGCGCCCTCACGGTCCAGGTCGGAGGCCAGGCCACGGGCCGCTCGGACGGCCTCCCGGCGGGGCCACTGGTGCCCGAGCACCCGACGCTGGAGCGCGGCCTGCGCGCATGGGTCGAGCGCCAGACCCACCAGCGCCTCGGCTACGTCGAGCAGCTCTACACCTTCGGCGACCGCGACAGGCAGGGCGACGATGCCGGCGGCTTGCACTCCCTGTCGGTGGCCTATCTCGCCCTGGTGCGCGAGGTACGTCCCGGCGGACTGGCGGAGGCCTCCTGGCGCAACTGGTACCGCTACCTGCCCTGGGAGGATTGGCGGGAGGGCCGGCCCGAATCCCTCGGCGAGATCGAGACCCAGCTCCTGGCCTGGGCCGAGCAGGCCCCCGACCCGAAGCTGCGCCGCCGGCGGGAGGACCGCCTCGGCCTGACCTTCGGCCTCTGCGGCGGCGCCTGGAACGAGGAGCGGGTGCTGGAGCGCTACGAACTGCTGTTCGAGGCCGGGTTGATCCCGGAGGCGCAGGGCCAGTCCGGCGAGGCCCGCGAAGACGACCTCGCGATCACCGGCCAGCCCATGGCCCTCGACCATCGCCGGGTGCTCGCCACCGCGATCGGCCGCCTGCGGGGCAAGATCAAGTACCGCCCGGTGGTGTTCGAGCTGATGCCCCCGACCTTCACGCTCTTCCAGCTGCAGCGCACGGTGGAGGCCCTGTCCGGCACCAACCTGCACAAGCAGAACTTCCGCCGCCTCGTGGCGCAGCAGGGTCTGGTGGAGGAAACCGACGACGTCACCAGCGGCGCGACCGGCCGCCCGGCCCGCCTGGTGCGCTTCCGCCGCGAGGTTCTGCTGGAGCGCCCGGCCCCGGGCTTCCGCCTGCGCCCGGTCCGCCGCCCCGCCTGACTCCCCTGCCGGACCCGAATGACATTCGCGGTGCAGCGTCATTTTCGCATCGCAAAAACGTTATGCTCAAACCCTGTATATCTGGACAACGCGATCGGGGCCGCCTACGTTAGTCGGCACAATGCTCAGTTTGAGCATAAGTGAGGACGCGTCAATGGCGGCGACCAGTCTCCCGATCGGCCCGGCTTCCCGAGGCCTTCCCGCGGGCTTTCCCCTGCCGGACATCTACGCCCGCGTGAGCCGTCACGTGCCGGCGATCGAGTGGCCCGCCCTGGCCGAGGACGTCGCCGCGATCCTCGAACTGAAGAAGACCCGCAACGCCGTCATCCTGGCCCACAACTACCAGGCGCCGGAGATCTTCCACACGGTGGCGGACATCGTCGGCGACAGCCTGGCGCTGGCCCGCGAGGCTGTGACCGTGGATGCCGACGTCATCGTGCTCGCCGGCGTCCACTTCATGGCGGAGACGGCCAAGCTCCTGAACCCGGGCAAGACGGTGCTGATCCCCGATAGCCGGGCCGGCTGCTCCCTGGCCGACTCGATCACGGCGGCGGACGTACGCGGCCTGCGGGCGAAGTACCCCGGCGTTCCGATCGTCACCTACGTCAACACCTCGGCGGCGGTGAAGGCCGAATCCGACCTGTGCTGCACCTCCGGCAACGCCGTCGAGGTGGTGCGCTCGCTGAACGCGCCGCGCGTGCTGATGATCCCGGACGAGTTCCTGGCGCAGAACGTCCAGGCGATGGTGCCCGAGGTCGAGATCCTGACCTGGGCCGGCCATTGCGAGGTGCACGAGCAGTTCACCCCCGCCGACATCCGCGAGGTGCGCGAGAGCTATCCGGGCGTCACCGTCATCACGCACCCGGAATGCCCGCCGGAGGTGGTCGCCGAGGCCGACTTCTCGGGCTCGACCGCGATGATGATGAACTTCGTCCTGGAGAAGCGGCCCAAGCAGGTGGTGCTCGTGACCGAGTGCTCCATGGGCGACAACATCGCGGCGGCCAATCCGGACATCGAGTTCATCAAGCCCTGCAACCTGTGCCCGCACATGAAGCGCATGAGCCTGAAGAACATCCGTCACGCCCTGGAGACCATGACGGAGGAGGTCACGGTGGAGCCCGCCCTCGCCGAGCGCGCCCGGATGGCGGTGGAGCGCATGCTCGCGGTGCGGACGCGATGAACGCGCACGCCCCGGTCTCCTTCGCGCTTCCGGGCTCGGACCGGATCATCGTGGTCGGCGCCGGCATCGCCGGCCTCGCCACGGCCCTGCGCCTCGCGCCGCGCCCCGTCACCCTGGTCACCGCCGCGCCCCTCGGGTTCGGCACCGCCACCGGCTGGGCGCAGGGCGGCATCGCCGCCGCCATGGGAAGCGACGACGCGCCGGCCCTGCACGCCGCCGACACGGTGGCGGCGGGGGCCGGGCTGACCGAGGCCGACGTGGCCCTGCGCGTCGCCGAGGCCGGCCCCGGCCTGATCGACTGGCTCGTCGGCCTCGCGGCCCCCTTCGACCGGGACGCCACTGGCGCCCTCGCCCTCGGCCTCGAGGCGGCACATTCCCGCCGCCGCATCGTCCGGGCCGGCGGGGATTCCACCGGCCGGATGGTGCTCGAAACCCTGGTCCGGGTTGTCGCGCGCACGCCCTCCGTCACCATCCTCGTGGCCTCGGCCCGCGACCTGATGCGGGATGCCCGCGGCGCCGTGGCCGGCGTGGTCTGCGAGCGCGACGGCGTGCGCTTCTCCCTGCCGGGCCGCGCCGTCGTTCTGGCCACGGGCGGGGTCGGGGCGCTCTATGCCTCGACCACCAACCCGCGGGGGGCCACCGGGCGCGGCCTCGCCCTGGCGGTCCGGGCCGGCGCCGTGCTGCGCGACATGGAGTTCGTGCAGTTCCACCCCACCGCCATCGCCACCGGCGCCGATCCGATGCCCCTGGCCACCGAAGCCCTGCGCGGCGAGGGGGCGCGGCTGATCGACGAGACCGGCGCGCCCGTCATGGCGGGCATCGCCGGGGGCGATCTCGCCCCGCGGGACGTGGTGGCGCGGGGCATCTTCCAGGCGCAGGCCCGCGGCGCGCGGGTCTTCCTCGATTGTCGCGGCGATCTCGGCGCCCGCATGGCCACGCGGTTTCCCACGGTTGCCGGCCTCTGCGCCGCGGCCGGCATCGATCCGCGAATCCAGGCGATCCCGGTTCGGCCGGCCGCGCACTACCACATGGGCGGCGTGAAGGTGGACGCGACCGGCGCCAGCACCGTGCCGGGCCTGTTCGCCTGCGGCGAGGTCGCCTCGACCGGGCTGCATGGCGCCAACCGGCTCGCCAGCAACTCGCTGCTCGAAGCGATGGCCTTCGCGCCGTCGATCGCCGAGGCCGCCTCCGCGGTCCCGGCCCCGGGCCAGGCCCGCGCCGAGGCCGCGACGCCCCGGAGCGAGGGCGACCCCGACGCCCTGCGCACCGTGATGGAGCGGCAGGTGGGCGTTGTGCGCGCGGCGGACGGTCTCGCCGAGGCCGTGCGCCACCTCGCCCCGGCGGCGCGGGGCGGCTGCGACGTCGCCCTGACCGGCCTCGCCATCGCGGCCTCGGCCCTGTCGCGGCGGGAGAGCCGCGGCGCGCACTGGCGCAGCGATCATCCCGCCCAGGAGGCGCCGGTGCATACCGAGCTGGCGCTGTCCGACCTCTGGGCGATGGCCGAGGCGGTCGCGCCCGGCCGGGCCGTCGTCGCCGCCTGAGCCCCGCGAACCCGGTCCGGTCCCCAGGGGCGGGGCCGGCCCTCGTCCTCCATACCGGAAGCTGGACCATGTCCGATCCCTCAGAGCTGCCTCCCCTGCCCCGCCTGATGGTGGAGCCCATCGTCCGCGCGGCGTTGCTGGAAGACCTCGGACGGGCCGGCGACATCACCACCGACGCCATCGTGCCGGCCAGCGCCCGCCTGGAGGGCGTCATCGCCGCCCGCCAGGACGGGGTGATCTCCGGGGTCGACACCGCGATGATTGCCTTCGGGCTGATCGATCCGAGCGTCGCCGTCACGGTGGAGCGGGGCGACGGCACCCGGGTGAAGCCGGGCGACGTGGTGATCCGCCTGGCCGGCCCGGCTCGGGCCATCCTCACGGCCGAGCGCGTCGCCCTCAACCTGCTGTGCCGCCTATCCGGCGTCGCCACCGCGACCGCCTCCCTCGTCGAGGCGGCCCGGCCCCACGGCAAGGCCCGCATCGTCTGCACGCGCAAGACGACCCCGGGCCTGCGCGCCCTGGAGAAGCACGCGGTGCGCGCCGGGGGCGGCTCGAACCATCGCTACGGCCTCGACGATGCCGTGCTGATCAAGGACAACCACGTCGCCGTCGCCGGCGGCATCGTGCCGGCGATCACGCGCGCCCGGGCCTATGCCGGCCACCTCGTGAAGATCGAGGTGGAGGTCGACACCCTGGAGCAGCTCGCGCAGGCGCTCTCGGTGAAGGCCGACGCGGTGCTCCTCGACAACATGTCCCCGCAGCAGCTCACGGAGGCGGTGGCGATGATCGACGGGCGGGCCATCGCGGAGGCCTCGGGCCGGATCAACCGCGACACCGTGGGCGCGGTGGCGGCTTCCGGCGTCGACCTGATCTCGTGCGGCTGGATCACCCACAGCGCGCCGATCATCGACCTCGGCCTCGACGCCGTCTGAGGGACGCCCGCACGGCCAAGGTGCCACGGTGTTGCCATGAAATCACGACGCGGCGGCAAGCGTCGTTGCAGTGCGAATTCGGCTTGGCTTTGAAGCGTGAGCGTTTACGTCTTGGGCACACTTCGCACCGTAACGTGCGTCAAGTTTTCCAAGTCGTTTCCACAGACTACGTTCGCCTTTGAGAGGCTCCGATGCGCCGTTTCGCCCCCGCCCTGACCGGGCTCGTCTGCGCGCTGGGCGCGTGGGCGTCGCCCGCTGCCGCCTACGAGATCGACCCGCTCACCCGTCAGCCGTTGGATAACGCCCTGGTCATCCGGGTGCGGCCGCAGAACGAGCCCGTCGCGCTCCCCACCGCCAACGCCTCCCTGCCTGTCGCCGACCCGATGGCTCCGTCCTCGGCCGTGCCGCAGATGTCGGCGATCCAGCGCGAGGAAGTCGCCTATGCCGGCGGCTACGCCCCGGGCACCATCGTGGTCTCCACCGGCGAGCGGCGCCTCTACTACGTGCTCGGCGACGGCAAGGCCCTGCGTTACGGCGTCGGCGTCGGCCGCCCGGGCTTCACCTGGGGTGGCGTGCAGACCATCACCATGAAGCGCGAGTGGCCCGATTGGCGTCCCCCGGCCGAGATGCTGCGCCGCCGCCCCGATCTGCCGCGCTTCATGAAGGGCGGCATCGAGAACCCGCTCGGCGCCCGCGCCATGTATCTCGGCAACTCGATCTACCGCATCCACGGCTCGAACGAGCCGGAGACGATCGGCACCGCCGTGTCCTCGGGCTGCATCCGCATGACCAACGACGACGTGGCCGACCTCTACACCCGCGCCAAGGTCGGCGCGAAGGTCATCGTCCAGCGCTGAACGCGCCGTACGCATCCTGACTTTCCCGAGGGGCCGGTGGACACACCGGCCCCTTTCTCGTGGGCGACGCGCTACTTCGACACCGCGAAGAAGCGCGACAGGAGCCAGAGGGGCACCACCACGACCGCGCCGGCCAGGATCCAGCGGCCGAAATCGTGGAAGGTGGCGAGGCCGAGGTCGATCAGGGTCCGCACCGCGTCGTAGGCGTGCCAGAACAGCAGGCCGGGGGTGACGCCGAGGGTCGCCATCACGGCGCCGACCAGCACCGACAGGAACAGGAGCTTCATGAAGACGGCGGCGGGCGAGCCGCCGAGGAAGCGCCGCAGGGCCGAGCGCCGGCCCGGCTCCGGGATCGGTGCGCCGGCATAGGGCTGCCCCCCGTAGGGGGGCGGGCGGCGCGGATCGTGGTCGAGCGTCATCGGGTCCTATCCTTGGCCATGTTCTTCGCCGTGTCCTTGGCCGGGTTCTTGGTGGTGTTCTTGGCGGTGTTCTTGGCGGTGTTCTTGACCGTGCTCTCGGCCGGGTCTTCGGGCCGTGCCCTCGGGCCGGGCGGTACCGCCTCTCAACCCGGCGAACCCGGCGGAACCGTGACGCGGGCGACACAGTTTGCACGAAACACGACACATGCGAGAGCGTTCGGCGTTTTCGCACGGGGGACGGATGGCACCGTCGCGTGCAGGGTCCCATCTTAACGATGCGATCTGCGTCGTCCCCGACCGACCCTCGCCCCGCAGACTGACCCGTCCATGAAACGAACCGCTCCATGATCGACCACGCCCTGTTCGATCCGGCGATGATCGACCCCGAGACTAAGCGCCTGAACGCCGAGATCGTGGCCGCGCATGCCGCGCAGGCGGATCCCTGGTCGATCCCCATCACCGAGGTCCGGGCGCGCCGCCGCCAGGGCACGCAGGCCTCGCCGGCCATGCCGCGCAGCGCCCGGGCCGAAATCCTGACCATCGACGGGCCCGCCGGCCCCCTGCAGCTGCGCGTCATCCGCCCCGATGCGCGGAAATGGTCGAAGCTGCGCGGCGCCTACCTGCACATCCATCGCGGGGGCTGGGTCTGGGGCTCGGCCGACGAGCAGGACCCGTGGCTGGAGCGCATCGCGGACGTCTGCGGCTTCGTCTGCCTGTCGGTGGAGTATCGCCTCGCGCCCGAGCACCCCTACCCGGCGGCCCTCGAGGATTGCGAGGCCGCCGCCCTCTGGCTCGCGGGTCCCGGCCGGGCGGAGTTCGGCATCTCCGCCCTGACCATCGGAGGCGAATCGGCCGGCGCGCAGCTCGCCGTGATGGTGCTCCTGCGGCTGCGCGACAGGCACGGCCTGCCCCGCGCCTTCCGGGGAGCGAACCTCAATGCCGGCTTCTTCGACCTCGGCCTCACCCCGAGCGTGCGCAACTGGGGCGACGAGCGCCTGGTGGTGAACACCCGGGACCTCACCAACTTCGCCAACGACTACGTCCGCGAGGGCATCGACCGGCGCCGGCCCGACGTCTCCCCGGTCTATGCCGACCTGAAGGGCCTGCCGCCGGCCCTGTTCACCGTGGGCACCCACGATCCGCTCCTCGACGACACGCTGTACATGTCGGCCCGCTGGGCGGCCGCCGGCAACGGCGGACACACGGCGATCTATCCGGGCGGCTGCCACATCTTCGTGCGCTATCCCGGGGCGATGACCGAGCGGGCGCTGGAGCTGATCGACCGCTTCCTGATGGCCCTGGCCTGAGCAAGCGCGCGGTCGCATCCCCCCTGCCGGAACGCTTCGCCGCGTGGTTCGCCGCGCGCGGCTGGACGCCCCGGCCCCACCAGCTCGAACTCCTCGACATCGTCGGGGGCGGCCGCTCGGCGCTCCTCGTGGCGCCGACGGGCGCGGGCAAGACGCTGGCGGGCTTCCTGCCGAGCCTCACGGCCCTGGCGGCGCGGCCGGCCTCGGCGAAGCCGCGGGGCCTGCACACGCTCTACGTCTCGCCCCTGAAGGCGCTGGCCGTCGACATCGCCCGCAACCTCGATGCGCCCATCGCCGAGATGGGCCTTCCCGTCCGCGTCGAGACCCGCACCGGCGACACGCTCTCGCACAAGCGCACCCGCCAGATCGCGCGACCGCCCGACATCCTGCTGACCACGCCGGAGCAGCTCGCCCTGCTCATCGCCCATCGCGAGGCGGCGGACCTCTTCGCCAGCCTGTCCTGCGTCGTCCTCGACGAGCTGCACGCCCTCGTCACCTCGAAGCGCGGCGACCTCCTGTCCCTGGCGCTCGCGCGCCTGCACCGCCTCAGCCCCGGGCTCACGGCCATCGGCCTCTCCGCCACCGTGCGCGAGCCGGACGAGCTGCGCCGGTATCTCGTTCCTCAACACCCCCCCTCCTCCACCGAAGCGGAAGAGGGCGGCCCGGCCATGGCCGAGCTCGTGGTGGTGAAGGGCGGCGCCGCCCCCGACCTCCACATGCTGGAGACCGGCCTCACCCTGCCCCTGGCCGGCCATACCGCCTGGCAGGCGATGCCGGCGATCTACGACCTGATCGGGCGGCACCGCACCGTGCTGGTCTTCGTCAACACCCGGCTCCAGGCCGAGTACACCTTCCAGGAACTCTGGCGCATCAACGACGCCAACTATCCCATCGCCCTGCATCACGGCTCGCTCGATGCCACCCAGCGCCGGCGGGTCGAGGCCGCCATGGCGGCGGGCCAGCTGCGGGCGATCGTCTGCACCGCCACCCTCGACCTCGGCATCGACTGGGGCGACGTCGACCTCGTGGTGAATATCGGCGCCCCCAAGGGGGCGAGCCGGATCATGCAGCGCATCGGCCGCGCCAACCACCGCATGGACGAGCCGTCGAAGGCCTATCTCGTGCCGGCCAACCGGTTCGAGATGCTCGAGTGCCAGGCCGCCCTCGACGCCGTGGAGGCCGCCGCCCAGGATACGCCCGACGCCCGCCTCGGCGCCCCCGACGTGCTGGCCCAGCACGTCCTCGGCATGGCCTGTGCCGATGCCTTCGACGCGGTGCAGCTCTACGCCGAGATCGTCTCGGCCGCCCCCTACGCCACCTTGTCCTGGGAGGATTTCGAGGCGGTGGTCGATTACGTCGCCACCGGCGGCTACGCCCTTCGGGCCTACGAGCGCTTCGCCAAGATCCTGCGCGGGCCGGACGGCCTGTGGCGGGTGCGCGATGCCCGCATCGCCCAGCAATACCGGATGAACGTCGGCACCATCGTCGAATCCGCCAAGGTGAAGGTCCGGCTCGCCCGCGGCGTGCGCGGCAAGCCGGGCGCGATCCTGCCCCGCGGTGGCCGGGTGCTGGGCGAGATCGAGGAAGACTTCGCCGACACCCTGACGCCGGGCGACACGTTCCTGTTCGCCGGCGAGGTGCTGCGCTTCGAGGGCCTGTCCGAGGACGAGGCCCTGGCGACCCGCGCGGGGCCGGGCACCGACCCGGCGATCCCGTCCTATGCGGGCGCGAAGTTCCCGATCTCGACCTTCCTGGCGGCGCGGGTGCGTGCCCTGATCGCCGATCCGTTCGAATGGGACCGGCTGCCGCGCCAGGTTTCGGACTACCTCCTGCAGCAGCGGACCCGCTCGGTCCTGCCCGGTCCCACGGGACTGCTGGTGGAGACCTTTCCCCGCGCCGGGCGCTACTACCTGACGGCCTTTCCCTTCGAGGGGCGGCTCGCGCACCAGACCCTCGGCATGCTGCTCACCCGCCGCCTGGAACGGGCGCGGATGCGGCCCCTGGGCTTTGCCGCCAACGATTACGGCATCGCCATCTGGCTCAACCGCGATGTCGGCGAACGCATCGGCCGGGAACCGGACTTCCTCGAGACCCTGTTCGCCGAGGACATGCTGGGCGACGACCTCGAGGCCTGGCTCGACGAATCCGCCATGATGAAGCGCACCTTCCGGCAATGCGCCGTGATCGCCGGGCTGATCGAGCGGCGCTATCCCGGCCAGGCCAAGACCGGCCGGCAGGTCACGATCTCCACCGATCTGGTCTACGACGTGCTGCGCAAGCACCAGCCGGACCACCTCCTGCTCAAGGCGGCGCGGCAGGATGCGGCAACCGGACTCCTCGACGTGAAGCGCCTCGGTATGATGTTGAGGCGCATCCAGGGGCGAATCATCCACAAGGCGCTCGATCGCGTCTCGCCGCTCTCCGTCTCCGTGATGCTCGAGATCGGGCGCGAACGGGTCTACGGCGAGGGCGCCGACGAGATTCTGGCCGAAGCCGAGGCGCAGTTGCTCGAAGAAGCGCTGGCCTGAGCGCGTGGTGAAACGCCCTGCCCCGAACGCAGAGGACGCGGTTTTGGCGCTCGGCCAGAGACTTGAGAAGACCATCAGGGCCCCCGGCCTGACCCTCGCCGGCGAAACCCTCGCCCTCGACCTCTGCGGCGGCCTCTGGCTCGCCCCGCACCGCACCCTGGTGGTGTCCGACCTCCACCTGGAGAAGGGCTCGGCCTATGCGGCCCGCTCCGGGCAGTTCCTGCCGCCCTACGACACCCGCGAGACCCTGGCCTGCCTGCACGAGGTGATCGCGCGGCTCGACCCCGCTTGCGTCGTCGCGCTGGGCGATTCCTTCCACGATTCCCGCGGACCGGAGCGCATGGAGCCGGGCGACCGCGCCATGGTCGCGGCCCTGCAGGAGGGGCGCGACTGGGTCTGGATCGCCGGCAACCACGACCATGCGGTCAGCGAGGGCGTCGGCGGCCGCTACGCCGAGACGCTGAGGGTGGGCGCCCTGACCCTGCGGCACGAACCGACCGTCGATGCCCCGGAGGGCGAAGTCTCCGGCCACCTGCATCCCTGCGGAAAGGTCGCGATGCGCGGGCGGGCCGTGCGCCGACGCTGCTTCGTCACCGACGGGCGCCGGCTGATCATGCCGGCCTTCGGCGCCTATGCGGGGGGGCTCAACGTGCGCAACGCCGCCTTCGAGCCGCTGTTTCCGGCCGGCTTCACGGCGCACCTCCTCGGCGACGGCCGCGTCTTCGCCATCGGCAAGGCGATGCTGAGCAAGGACTGAGCCTCTCTCCGGCCGAGACCTCCGGCGTTTTCAGTGCGCCAGTCCCCTCTCCTTTCGGGAGACGGGGCCCGTTCCCGAGCGAGCCAACCGAAGCGATCGACCGGACACGGTGCGAGGAGCCGAGCGGGATTCAGGCCGCGATGAGCAGCGAGACCCCGGCGACTCCCGACAGGGCCAGGCGCAGGCGGCCGAGCCAGACCGGGACGAGGCCGCGGCGCGGCAGGTCCTGGTCGATGAGGCCCCAGGCCAGCACGAGGATGCCGAGGATGCGCAGATCCCAGGGCATCGGGGCGGCGAGGGCCGCCCAGGCGATCAGCGAGGGCAGGATCGCGATGGCGTAGTCCGCGCCGCCCGAATTGCGCGCGGCCGCCGCGCCCCAGCGGATGCCGCCGAGGAACGATGCGATGACGGCGCCGTAGGTGGAGAGCATGAGGCGGGGGCTGAGGCCGATGGTGCCGAGGCCGCCATCGGAGCCGCTATAGGCGAGGAGGGCGAAGCCCAGGAACGGAATCAGCCCGGCGATCCCCAGGATCAGGGCGGCCGGTGGAACCGTCGTCACGCGCGCCATCGGCTCTCCGCTTGTCGGGCCGCCCGATGGAGGCGACCTGCGCTTCGAAATGGGTCACCCGACCACGATGGTCCGGCGATCACCGCTGCGACAACGCCGGGAACCGGGGGTTCGGCGCAAAAGCGGGAGGGCGTCAGAAGCTCGCATCCCCCGCGCGGCCGCTCAGATCCGGCGGGCCGGCGGAACGTTGCCGGAGGGCGGCGCCGCACCGAGCAGGCTCATCGTGTTCTCGGTGGGCAGCGGGGCCGGGATCTCGTTGGCCGCGGGCTCCGGCACCTTAGGCTTGAAGGCCGTGACCTGCGCCCGCGCGGCACCCAGGGCTTTCGCGTCGAGCTTCGAGGCGACGTCGTCGCGCTTCTTCGCGGCGTCCTCGTCGCCCTGCGCGGCGGCGGCCGAGAACCACAGGAAGGACTGTCCGAGATCCTGCTGCACGCCCATCCCCCGGGCGTAGAGAACCGCGAGGTTGTACTGGCTGTCGCGGACGCCGAGCTCGGCCGCACGCTTGAACCAGAGGGAGGCGGTGGCGAAGTCGGGCTTGCCGCCGGCCGCCGGGTTCTCGGCGTAGATCACCGCGAGGTTGTGCATGGCGCGGGCATTGCCGAGTTCGGCGGCACGGCCGTACCAGAGTTTCGCCTGAGCCAGGTCGCGGGTCACGCCGACGCCCTTCTCGTACAGGCTCCCGAGCTTGTACTGCGCCGGCGCGAAGCCGCTGGCGGCGATCTGCTCGAACACCTTCACGGCGAGCGCCGGGTCGCGCGTCATGCCGCGCCCTTCGGCCGCCCGCATGCCGAGGTCGTAGGCGGCGGCGCCGTCGCCGCCGAGGGCGGCCTGGCGCAGCTTCACCAGGTTCGGCGGCACCGCCGCGAGGTCCGCGGTCAGTCCGGCCATCGTCGTCACGCGCGGCACCGCGGACCGAGCGGCCACGGCCGGCACCGTGCCCTTGGCGGGCGGGCTTTCGGAGAGACTCTGCGTCGTCTGCGGATCGGCCGGGGCGGGCGGCGCGCCCTTCGCCTCCGGCGCTTTGGCGTCCTGGGTCTTGGCGTCCGGCTGTTTGGCGGCCGCCTCGGCTGCGGGGCCGGCATCGGGTGCCACCGCCGCGATGTCGGCGGGCGCCGAGCGCGTCGCGACCGGCTCGGTCCCCGATGACGCGGTGTCCGCGGTCCGGCGGGCGGTCACGGCCTGGAGAGCGCCGAGCAGGAGCACCACTGCGGCGAGGCCGAGGAGGAGCGGTTTGCGGCGGCGGTCGATGCCCTCGCGGAAGCGCGCGAGGCGACCGTCGCGGCGCGCGGCGTCGGGACCGGCGCGGACACCGTCGCCCTCCTGCGCCTCGGCCTGCCCGGCGGCCTCTGCCTGCGCCGCCTGCGCGGCCCGTCGGGCAGCGGCGATGAAGCTGGTCTTGATGTCGCTGTCGGCCGCGCCCGCGGCCTCGCTCGCCTCGACCCGGCTGCCCGGGCGCTCACGGCCGGGGCGTCCGGCGCCCGGCTCCAGCGGAAGATCGGGACCCGAGACCAGGGGGCGTTCGGTCCGGGCCGCATCCGGCCGGCGCGACGGTGCCCCCCCGGCGAGATGCTCGGCGCCCGGCTCCCGGAGGGACTCCTTGGCCGCGTCCCGCGACGCCAGATCCCGCGCCAGCATCTCCCGGGCCAGGATGTCCTTCGCGGACGCGTCCCGCGGGGTCCGGGCGCCGGTCAGGAGGGCGGCATCCGTGTCGCCGGTGCCGATCCGGCCGACCAGGCGCTCCAGGGCGGAGTAGACCCCGGTCAGCGTCGATTGCATCCGCTGCTCGGAGGCGACCTGATGCGCGCGCAGATCCGCGAGGCTGGCCCGCAGGAGGGCCACTTCGCCGGTCTCGGCGGCCGCGCCCATGGTCTCGGCGACCGCGTTGCGGGCGGCGCGCTCGACGGCGGCCTCCATCGGCGCCTCGGCCCGCAGGGCCGAGACCTGGTCGAGGAGGTCGGTCATGGTGCGCTCGAGCCCGGCCAGGGCCGGATCGGCGTCCCGGGTGTCGATGCGCTCGGCCAACGCCAGGACCTGCTGCTCCAGGGCGTCGAGGCCCTCGTCGCGGGGACCCTCGCCCGTGCCGATGCGATCGAGCTTGACCGTCAGCTCGTGCAGCATGCCGTGGATCGAGGCGAGGTTCTCGTCGGGCAGTGCCGGCCGGCGCAGGGTCGCGCCAATGTCTTCGAGGCGTCCGATCAGGTCGCCCACGGGATTGATGCTGACCCGGTCGACCTTCTCCGACAGGGCATCGATCCGGTGCAGGATGACGTCCGAATCCTGGTGGGCGGCCATGGGGCCCGCGCCGCGCAGGGCGTCGAGCTTGGCGCCCATCTCCTGGATCTGCTCGCCGATGCCGGCCTCGGCGTTCGAACGCAGGCCGATCCGGATCTCCTCCAGCAGGGGGCGGAGCTCCGCCATGCTGGCGGTCTCGCCGGGCATGCCGGCCTGGAGCTGCGAGATCTGGGTGCTGATGGCCTGGAGGCCGTTGGCGAGGCTCTGGATCCGCTCGGGTCCGGCGAGGGCGCCGATCAGGCGGCGGATCTCGTCGAGTTCCCGGAACAGCCCCGCGACCACGTCCTGCTCGGCGATGCCGGAGGGCGCGCCCTGGAACGTGCCGTTCATCTTGGCGGCCAGGCGCTCGACATCGGCGGCGACGCGAGCGTGAACGTTGTCGGCGACGTCCTCGGCCAGGCGCTCGACCTGCACACGGATCGCCTCGATGGGGGCCGCGATGGCGGCGAGGTCGCCGGGGGCCTGCGCCTTCTCGACACCGGCCGCCAGGGTCTGCATCGCCGTCTCCAGCGCGCCGACGTCGCGGCTGCTGGCGAGGCTGCCGATCGATTCGCGCAGCCGCACCGTCTCGCTCTGGAGCTCGGCGATGACGGGGGTGGCCAGGGTCGGGGCGGCGTTCGAGACCGGGGCCGGGGCGGCGGCCTGGGCGGGCGCGGCGGGCGTACCGTCCAGTTCGCGCTGGCGCTGGCGAATCTCCGTGACCGCGTCGCGGATCTCGGTCACGACCGGGCGGCCGCGGCGTCCGAGGGGACGGGGCGCGGCCAGTTGCGCGCCGATCTCCGTCATCCGGCGCTCGATCTCCGCGAGGCGCTGGGCCATCTCGGAGGGCGGCGGGCTGGCCGGCTCGACCTTCTGGGCGACGGGCGCCGGCGGCACGGGCGCCTCGGCGCCGATGCGCTGATCGATGCCGTCCAGGCGACGCATCATCTCGGTGAGGGCCGCGTTCTTGCCGGTCGGCCCGGTGGGCGCGGCGCTCGAAGACCGGACCTCGACCGGCGCCGGTGCGGCGGCGACGGGGGTCGGCTCGGCCGGTGCGACCGGAGCCGGCTGTGGTTGCGCGCTCCGTGATTCGGGCTCAGCCTTGTCCGCGAGCGCTCGGGGATCGACGATGGAGGCGATCCACGTCTCGACCGGAATGCCGGCGCGGCGGGCGACATCCCGTGCCGCTTCGAGAACGTCCGGATCGAAGCCTTCGAGGTCGAGCGTCGCGTTGCGTGTCATCGTCCAACCTGACCCGGCGAAGTCCATGGTTCGATCCGCGAGCGCCCCCCGCCACACGAAAAGCGAGGGAGGGGTTAACGGCAGATCCGTCCGCCCCGACATTTGGTAGTCTTGGTAAACAGGCGGTTAAGACCTGACCGATTGGTGGCGGATGACCGATTCCCGTTGGCACCCCGCGCGCCCCCCTTTCGTCCGCCGCAGATTAGTTTATATGTGAACCATCAGGTGCGCCGGCGGCCGGAAGTCCGACCAGGAACGCAACCGTTTCCGGGAGATGATGCGCGATGCCCAGCTACAAGGCACCGGTCGAGGACGTCCTGTTCCTGCTGAACGACGTGCTCGGGTTCCACCGCTACGACAACCTGCGCGGCTTCTCGGACGCCTCTCCCGACGTGATGGAGGCGGTGCTCAACGAGGGCGCCAAGCTCGCCGAGACCGTCCTGGCCCCCCTGAACGCCGTCGGCGATCGGGAAGGCTGCACCCGGCATCCGGACGGGAGCGTCACGACCCCGCAGGGCTTCAAGGCCGCCTACAACGCCTATGCGGGCGGCGGCTGGATGGGCCTGTCGATGCCCGAGGCCTATGGCGGGCAGGCCCTGCCGCACACCCTGAACACCGCGATCCAGGAATTCGCCTCCGGGGCCAACCTCGCCCTCGGCATGTATCCCGGCCTGACCCAGGGCGCGATGGCGGCCCTCCTGGTGCACGGGTCGGAAGAGCAGAAGGCGCTCTACCTGCCGAAGATGGTGGAAGGGGCCTGGACCGGCACCATGAACCTGACCGAGCCCCATTGCGGCACGGATCTCGGCCTCCTCAAGACCAAGGCGGTGCCCAACGGCGACGGCTCCTACAGCCTGACCGGCACCAAGATCTTCATCTCGGCCGGCGAGCACGACCTCTCCGAGAACATCATCCACCTCGTCATCGCCCGCATCGAGGGCGCGCCGGCCGGCACCAAGGGCATCTCGCTCTTCGTGGTGCCGAAGGTCCTGGTGAACGCCGACGGCTCGCTGGGCGCGCGCAATCCCGTCTCCTGCGGCTCCCTCGAGCACAAGATGGGCATCCACGGCAATTCCACCTGCGTGATGAACTACGACGGGGCGAAGGGCTGGCTCGTCGGGCAGGAGAATCGCGGCCTGAACGCGATGTTCGTGATGATGAACGAGGCCCGCCTCGCGGTGGGCGTCCAGGGTCTCGGACAATCCGAGGTCGCCTACCAGAACGCCGTCGCCTACGCGAAGGACCGGCTCCAGGGCCGCGCCCTCACCGGCGCCAAGGCGCCCGAGAAGGCAGCCGACCCGATCATCGTCCATCCCGACGTGCGCCGGACCCTGATGGGCATCCGCGCCTTCAACGAGGCCGCCCGCGCCCTCGTGCTCTGGACCGCGCTCCAGGCCGATATCGGCCACCGGTCCGACGACGCGACCGAACGGCAGGCCGCCGAGGACCACATGGGCCTGATGACCCCGGTGGTGAAGGGCGTGCTGACCGACCGGGGCTTCGCCAACGCGGTCGAGGCCCAGCAGATGTTCGGCGGCCACGGCTACATCGAGGAATGGGGCATGTCGCAGTTCGTGCGCGATGCCCGCATCGCGATGATCTACGAGGGCGCCAACGGCATCCAGGCCATGGACCTCATCGGGCGCAAGCTGCCCAAGGACGGCGGCCGGGCCATGATGAGCTTCCTCGGCGAGGTGCAGACCTTCCTCAAGGACCACGGCGAGGACGAGGGCATGACGCCCTACGTCGTCCCCCTCCAGGCCGGGCTCAACGACCTGCAGGGCGCCACCATGTGGTTCATGCAAAACGCCTTCACGAAACCCGACAATGCGGGGGCCGGCGCCACCGACTACATGCACCTCCTCGGCCTCGTGGCCATGGGCTACATGTGGGCGCGCATCGCTAAGGCCGCCCTGGCCCGCCAGGCCGAAGCCGCCTCGGACGCCATGGCCGCCAAGCTGGTGGTGGGCCGCTTCTACATGGAGCGGATGCTGCCCGAGACCGCGACCCGGCTGGTGCGGATCAAGGCCGGCGCCGAGACGACGATGGCGCTCGGCGCCGAGGCGTTTTAGACCGGGACGACCGCGATCCGAAGACGCCGCGTCGGTCCGGGGCGCCCATAGGGCGAACCCGGAATCCGGAACCGCCGGCGCGGGCGACCTCGCCACGACCTGCGGTTCTGGCTTCCGGGCTCCGCGTCGCGGCCCCGGACTGACGGATCCGGACCGGATTTTTGAACGCCGTCGCCCCGAACGGGCGGACAACAGGGAAACGCGCATGCCCGAGGCCTTCATCTACGACCACGTCCGCACCCCGCGGGGCCGCGGCAAGCCCGATGGGTCGCTGCACGAGGTGACGGCCCTGCGCCTCGCCGAGGTGGCGCTCCGCGCCCTCAAGGAGCGCAACGACCTCGACACGCGCCGCGTCGACGACGTGGTGCTCGGCTGCGTCGATCCGGTGGGCGAGGCCGGCGGCGACATCGCCCGGGCGGCGGCCCTGGTGGCCGATTACGGCACGCACGTGCCGGGCGTGCAGATCAACCGCTTTTGCGCCTCGGGCCTCGACGCGGTGAACTTCGCCGCCGCGCAGGTGATGGCCGGGCAGCACGACCTGACGGTGGGCGGCGGCGTCGAGTCCATGAGCCGCGTCGGCCTCGGCGCCTCCGGCGGCGCCTGGCCCGTGGATCCCGCCATCGCGATCAAGTCGTACTTCATGCCCCAGGGCGTGTCGGCCGACCTCATCGCCTCGAAATACGGCTTCAGCCGCGACGATTGCGACGCCTACGCGGTCGAATCGCAGAAGCGCTCGGCCGCCGCCTGGGCCGAGGGCCGCTTCGCCGACGCGGTCGTGCCGGTGCGCGACATCAACGGCATCACGCTCCTGGCCAGCGACGAACACATGCGGCCCGCCACCGACATGCAGTCGCTCGGCCAGCTCAAGGCCTCCTTCGTCCAGATGGGCCAGATGGGCGGCTTCGACGCCGTGGCGATCGACGCCCATCCGGACGTCGAGACCGTCAACCACGTCCACCACGCCGGCAACTCGTCGGGCATCGTCGACGGCGCCGCCGCCGTGCTGATCGGATCGCGCGAGGCCGGCAGCGCCGCGGGCCTGAAGCCCCGCGCCCGCATCCGCGCCTTCGCCAATATCGGCTCGGACCCGGCCCTCATGCTCACCGGCCCGGTGGACGTCACGCGGAAGGTCCTGGCGCGGGCCGGCATGAGCCTGTCCGACATCGACCTGTTCGAGGTCAACGAGGCCTTCGCCGCGGTGGTGCTGCGCTTCCAGCAGGCCTTCGACGTGGACCCGGCCCGGATCAACGTCTGCGGCGGCGCCATCGCCATGGGCCATCCGCTGGGCGCCACCGGCGCGATGATCCTCGGCACCGTGCTCGACGAGTTGGAGCGCACCGGCAAGGAGCGCGCCCTGGTGACCCTGTGCATCGGTGCCGGCATGGGCACCGCCACCATCATCGAACGGGTGTGAGCCTGCGCCGCCTCCCAAACGCGGGCCAAGTGGGGTAGAGGGCGGCGCCCGCCGCCACCCGGCGCCGGGCTCACGACAAGAATCTCTGAGGACACGCCAAGATGACGCGCCTGCTCGCCACCCTCTGCCTGACCACGGCCCTCTGCCTGCCGATGGCCGCCCGCGCCGACGATGCCGCCGAGCGCATCGCCGTCGCCAAGGACCTGGTGCAGAAGACCACGATCAAGAACCTGGAGGTCGGCTTCACGGGCGCCCTCGAGAAGACCGTGGCGCCGATGAAGGAGGACAAGGCCGAGGCCGTGCGCAAGGAGATCCGCGCCGAGTTCGACAAGCAGCGCGAGACGATGCTCGACGGCCTGTCGAAGGCCTATGCCGAGAAGTTCAGCCTCGACGAACTGAAGCACCTCACCGAAATCTACGGCGACAAGACCTACCAGAAGTTCCAGGCGGTCAATGCCGATCCAGCCTCCACCGTGACCACGATCTCGCAGGCCTCGGTGACCAAGCTCCTGAACATGCTGGCGATCGCCTCGGCCGGCGATTCCGCGGCCAACGGTGCGGCGGGTGCCCCCGGTGCGCCGATGCCGATGCCGGCGCGCTGAGGCGGACCGGCGGGGATCCCGATGGCCGGCTCACGCCACATGCGCGCGGGGGAACCCGCCCGCCGGAGAGCCGGCCACCGGGAAGCCGCGGACCGGGGGCAGCGCCTCCAGGTGGGGCTTGGCGAAGTGGTAGCCCTGGAACAGGTTCGCACCGAGGTCGCGCAGGGTGTCCAGCTCGGACGCCGTCTCGACGCCCTCGGCGATCACCGCAATGTCCAGGGAGCGGGCGATGCCGATGATGCCCGCCACGATGATCTGACGACGCTGGTCGGTGTCGATGCCGCGCAGCAGATCCATGTCGATCTTGATGAGGTCGGGCTGGAAGTTCGCCAGCAGGCTGAGGCCGGCGAAGCCCGCGCCGAAATCGTCCAGGGCGGTCAGGAAGCCCTGGCGGCGATACTCGGCGACGATGCGCGAGACGTGGGCGGTGTCGCGGAACTTCTCGTTCTCGGTGAACTCGAACATGATCCGGTCGTGGGCGAACCCCGCCTTGCGGGCCGCTTCCAGGGACGAGCGGATGCAGGCCGCCGGTTCGTAGACGGCGTTCGGCATGAAGTTGATCGACAGACGGGTCGCGTCGTCGGTGGGAAACAGCCGGCCGGCGAGCTCGATCGCCTTGACCCGCGCCGCCTGGTCGAACCGGTAGACGGTCTCGGGCGTCACGCGGCCGAGGATCGAGGCGGCGGATTCACCCCCCGGGCCACGCACGAGGGCCTCGTACCCCCAGACGCGCTGGGCGGCGAGGTCGAGAATCGGCTGGAACGCCATCGTGAACGTGAAGTCGAGTTCGGCTCCCTCGCGGCAGCCCTGGCAGCCGATCCGAGCAGTCATGGTCTTGTCCTGTCGCAGCAACATGCCCCCCGGCAATTCGAGATGCCACTGCAAGTTTTGACAAGAGCTTAAGCTTGCCCACCGAAGCCGCTCACCCGCCGCACATTCGAGGATCAGCGATGAATCTCACCAACTTCCGACTGGAAACCGACGCCGACGGGATCGCATTGGCGACCTGGGACATGCCCGGCCGCTCCATGAACGTCTTCACCGACGCGGTGATGGACGAGCTGAGCCAGGTGGTAGACGCCGTTGTGGCGGATCCCGCCATCAAAGGCTGCGTCATCGTCTCGGGCAAGGACAACTTCTCGGGCGGCGCCGACCTGACGATGCTCCAGGGCCTCGGCCGCGCCTACGAGGCCCTGAAGGCCGAGCGCGGCGAGGAAGAGGCGATGCGCCACTTCTTCGCGGAGTCGCGCAAGCTCAGCCTCGTCTTCCGCAAGCTCGAGACCTGCGGCAAGCCCTTCGCGGCGGCGGTGAACGGCATCTGCCTCGGCGGGGCCTTCGAGCTCGCCCTCGCCTGCCACTACCGGGTGCTGTCCGATGATCCGAAGACCCGCGTCGGCCTGCCCGAGATCAAGGTCGGCCTGTTCCCGGGCGGCGGTGGCACCCAGCGCGTCGCGCGCCTGATGCAGACCGGCGACGCCCTGCAGATGCTGTTCAAGGGCGAGCAGATCCGTCCGCTGATGGCCCGCAACATGGGCCTCGCCCAGGAGGTCGCGGCCAAGGACGAGATCGTCGCCAAGGCCAAGGCCTGGATCGCCGCCGGCGGCTCGGCCGTCGCGCCCTGGGACCAGCCGAAGTTCAAGGCGCCCTCCGGCAAGGTCTACTCGCCCGCCGGGATGATGATCTGGCCGCCGGCCAACGCCATCTACCGGCGCGAGACGCACGACAACTACCCTGCCGCCAAGGCGATCCTGGCCTCCGTCTACGAGGGTCTGCAGCTGCCGATGGACCAGGCCCTGCGCGTCGAGAGCCGGTACTTCGCCCACATCCTGCGGACCAAGGAGGCGGCCGCGATGATCCGGACGCTGTTCCTCTCCATGGGCGAATTGAACAAGGGCGCGCGCCGCCCGAAGGGCGTGCCGGCCACCCAGGTCGGCCGCGTCGGCGTCGTCGGCGCGGGCTTCATGGGCGCGGGCGTCGCCTACGTCACCGCCCAGGCGGGCATGGAGGTCGTCCTCGTCGACCAGTCGGTGGAGGCGGCCGAGAAGGGCAAGGCCTACGCCCACAAGCTCGTCACCGACCAGATCAACAAGGGCCGGGCCAAGACCGCCGACCGCGATGCCCTCCTCGCCCGCATCCGCACCAGCGCCGACTACGCCGACCTCTCCGCCTGCGACCTCGTGATCGAGGCGGTGTTCGAGGACCCGGCGGTGAAGGCCGAGGTCATCGCCAAGGTCGAGGCCGTGATCCGGCCGGAGACGATCTTCGCCTCCAACACCTCCACGCTGCCGATCACCGGGCTCGCCAAGACCTCGGCCCGGCCGGAACAGTTCGTCGGCATCCACTTCTTCTCGCCGGTGGAGAAGATGATGCTGGTCGAGATCATCAGGGGCGACCAGACCGGCGACGCGGCGCTGGCCACCGCCCTGGACTACGTCCGTGCGATCAAGAAGACCCCGATCGTCGTCAACGATGCGCGCGGGTTCTTCGCCAACCGCTGCGTCGGCGCCTACCTGCTGGAAGGCCACAAGATGCTCAACGAGGGCATCCCGGCGGCGATGATCGAGAATGCCGGCCGCCAGGCGGGCATGCCGGTCGGCCCGCTCTCCCTGACCGACGAGGTCGCGGTCGACCTCGCCCTGAAGATCGTCAAGGCGACGGAGGCGCAGCTCGGGGCCGACGGCATCGACCCGGCGCAGAAGGCGCTGCTCACCACCCTCGTCGAGGGCGAGGGTCGGCTCGGCCGCAAGAACCGGAAGGGGTTCTACGATTACCCCGAGGGTGCGCCCAAGCGCCTGTGGCCGGGCCTCGCCGCCCTGCAGGCGACCCGAATCGATCCGGACGCGGTCGACTTCTCGGAACTGAAGCAGCGCCTTCTCGTGGTGCAGGCCCTGGAAGCCGCCCGCACCGTCGGCGAGGGCGTGGTCACCGATCCGCGCGAGGCGGATGTGGGCTCGATCCTGGGCTTCGGGTTCGCCCCCTTCACGGGCGGCGCCCTGTCCTACATCGACTTCATGGGCGTCCAGGCCTTCGTGACGCTGGCGCAGGGGCTGGAAGCCAAGCACGGGCCGCGCTTCGCCGTGCCGCAGAACCTCCTCGACATGGCTGCCCGCGGCGGCACGTTCTACGGCGACGCGGCGGCGAAGAAGGCGGCGTAAGGCGGGGGCGCCGCCCGGCGCGACTCCGGGCGGACCTCACGACGGGTGCGGCGGCGACCGCCTCACCCCACCGACGCGGCCGTCATCCGGACCCGCAGCACCGCGACGTCGTCGTGGTTGCTCGAGAGCAGGTCGGTGATGTCGCCGGCGAGCAGCGCCTTCACGTGGCGGCACCGGGTGCCGTAGCGGCCCGCCATGCAGGTGCAGCGCAGGTGAGGCCCGCCGGTGCGATCCTCCAGGGTCACGGCGTAGCGGTTGCCGCTGCTGCCGCGCACCGCGAAGTGCAGGCCCGGCGCCGAGGCCGGACGGGCGCCCGCGGCGAGGCGGGCCCGCTCGGTCAGGGAGCCA
Source organism: Methylobacterium sp. Leaf88 (assembly GCF_001422795.1). Lineage (NCBI taxonomy): Bacteria > Pseudomonadati > Pseudomonadota > Alphaproteobacteria > Hyphomicrobiales > Methylobacteriaceae > Methylobacterium > Methylobacterium sp. Leaf88. Next base: position 158,054 of record NZ_LMMK01000001.1, read on the forward strand.
GGCCGGCCGCGCGGAGGCAGGGCGAGATCGGGACCCGCCGGGATCGTGGTGATCGGCAGGCGGAGGGCCTGCGACAGCCCGGGCACGTCCGGCGCGCCGGTCTCCCGCACGGCTGCCAGGGCGATCTCCGCGCAGGCATAGGCATCCTCGCCCGCATCGTGGTGCGCGAAGCGGATGCCGAGGCGCGCCGCCACCTTGCCGAGGCCGCAGCCCTCCTCCGCCGGAAACACCCGCCGGGCGATCTGCAGGGTGCAGAGATAGGCGAAGGCCGGCGGCCGGTGCCCGTGCGCGGCCAGGGAGGCCCGCAGCACCCCGAGGTCGAAGCCGGCATTGTGCGCGAGGATCAGCCCGGAGGCGAGGTCGGGCAGGAACTCCGCCATCACGGTGGGGAAGTCGGGCTGGCCGCGCACGTCCGCCGGGAGGATGCCGTGGACCCGGATGTTGCCCGGCGAGAAGCGCAGCTCCGGCGGGCGGATCAGCCGGGATTCCCGCCGGACCAGCCGGCCGCCGGCGATCCAGGCGAGCCCGACGGCACAGGCGCTGTCGCGCCGCTCGTTGGCGGTCTCGAAGTCGAGGGCGATGACGGTCATGCGGGAATCGCGGGGCCCTGTCCCGGCCGGACGCGGCCAAGCGCCCGCGGATGCGGGCACCCCCGAGTCTAGGCGCCCACGAATCCCGGCTCAAGCACCGGCGACGAGCGCCAGCCATGCCTCCTCGCTGACGACCTCGACGCCGTGCTTCTGGGCGTCCGTCAGCTTGGAGCCCGCGCCCGGCCCGGCCACGACGAGGTCGGTCTTGGCCGAGACCGAACCCGAGACCTTGGCGCCCAGGCGCTCGGCGGTGGCCTTGGCCTCGGAGCGCGTCATCCGCTCCAGGGTGCCGGTGAACACCACCGTCTTGCCCGCGAAGGCCGTGGCGGTGGCCGGGGCGGCCATCGGCTCGGTCTTCACTTCGGCGAGCAGGGCCCGGACCGCCGCGTCGTTGTGCGGTTCGGCGAAGAAGGCGATGAGCGAATCGGTCGCCACCGGGCCGATCTCGCCGTCGTCGGCGAAATGGCGATAGGCATCCCCCGGGCGCTGCTCGGCCGCCCGCGCGAGGGCCGCCACGATGGCGTCCGCGTCGCCGTAATGGCTCAGGAGGCTGGCGCGCTGGGGGGCCGACAGGCGCACCCGCCCCTGCGGCTGGGTCTCCGCCTCCTCGTCCTCTCCGGCCTCCGGCTCGCCACCCGCGCGGGGATAGCCCAGCTCCAGCAGGCGGTCGCGGGTGGTCGGTCCGATGCGGGACAGGGCGGAGAGTTCGATCCAGTCCGCTCCGGCCTGGTCGCCGGCCGCGGCGGCGACGCCCGCCATCAGGGCGGGCATGTCGGGAAATCGCTTGGCCAGGGCCTTGGCGGTGGATTCGCCGATCTCCGGAATGCCGAGGGCGAAGAGGAAGCGGTTCAGGGGCAGGCTGCGGCGATCCTCCACCGAGGCGAGGAGGTTCTTGATCGCCTTGTCCTCCTCCTCGCCCTTCTTCTTGGTCGGCTTCTTGGGGGCGGGGGTGCCCTCCGCCCGACGCTCGGCGGAGAGCGCCTCGCGCCGCGCCACGATGGCGGCCTTGAGGGGCTCGAAATCGAGGCGGAACAGGTCGGCGGGCTGGCGCACCAGCCCGGCCTCGAACAAGACCTCGATATAGGTCTGGCCGAAGCCCTCGAGGTCGAAACCGTTGCGGGAGACGAAGTGCTTCAGGCGCTCGACTCCCTGCGCCGGGCAGATCAAGCCCCCGGTGCAGCGGCGCACGGCGTCGGGCTTGCCCGTGCGCGGGTTGATCTCGCGCACCGCCCGGCTGCCGCAGGCGGGGCAGTGGGTCGGGAAGGCGTAGGGTTTCGACCCGGCCGGGCGCTTCTCCAACACCACGTCCATCACCTTCGGGATCACGTCTCCGGCCCGCTGCACCACGACGGTGTCGCCGACCCGGATGTCGCGCCCGTCGCGGATCGGCTCGCCGTCGGCCCCGACGCCCTGGACGTAACCCTCGTTGTGCAGGGTGGCGTTCGACACCACGACGCCGCCCACCGTGACCGGACGCAGCTTGGCCAGCGGATTCAGGGAGCCGGTGCGCCCGACATTGATCTCGATGTCCTCGACCACCGTGAGCGCCTTCTGGGCCGCGAACTTGTGGGCGAGCGCCCAGCGGGGCGAGCGGGAGACGAAGCCGAGGCGGCGCTGCAGGGCGAGGTCGTCGACCTTGTAGACGACGCCGTCGATGTCGTAGCCGAGGTCGGCGCGCTCGGCCTCGATGCTCCGGTAATGCGCGATCATCGCGTCCGAATCGGCACAGAGCTTCGTCCGGTCGTTGACCGGCAGGCCCCAGTCCGAAAACCGCGCCAGCACCCCGTGCTGCGTGCCGTCGAAGGCCGGCACCACCTCGCCCCAGGCATAGGCGAAGAACTTGAGGGGGCGCGAACGGGTGATCTCGGGGTCGAGCTGGCGCAGCGACCCGGCCGCCGCGTTGCGGGGGTTGGCGAACAGGGCCTTCCCGGCGGCTTCCTGGCGCGCGTTGATGGCGGCGAAATCCGCGTGGCTGAGATAGACCTCGCCGCGCACCTCGCAGACCGGCGGCACGTCCGTCCCGGCGAGCCGCTGCGGGATGTCCGACACCGTGCGGGCATTGGCCGTGACGTCCTCGCCGACCTCGCCGTCGCCCCGGGTTGCCGCCGTGACGAGGCGCCCGTCCTCGTAGCGCAGGGCCAGGGAGAGGCCGTCGATCTTCGGCTCGGCGGTGAAGGCCAGGGGATCGCCCTCCGGCCAGTTCAGGAAGCGCCGGACGCGGGCCACGAACTCCGCCACCTCCTCGTCCGCGAAGGCGTTGCCCAGCGAGAGCATCGGCACCGCGTGGCGCACCTTGGCGAATTTCTCGGAGGGCTTGGCGCCCACCGAAGCGCTGGCGGCCCCCGTTCCGGCGAGATCCGGAAACCGTGCCTCGATCTGCTCCAGGCGCCGGCGCAGGGCGTCGTACGCCGCATCCGTGATCTCAGGCGCATCCTCCTGGTGATAGAGCCGATCGGCCTCGGCGATCCGTTCGGAGAGGTCCGCGTGCTCGGTCCGCGCCGTCTCGGCGGTCATGGTCTCGAGGCTGTCGGCGGGGCTGTCTGCGGGCATGGGGGGCTTCGTGAGCGTTGGCGCGGCGTCGGCTTATAGCAATCGTCAACCGTCGCAGCACCGGCCAAGGTTCCGGGCTGCCCGAAGCTCTGCACAGGCCTGTAACCCCCGCGGCCGCCGAGCGAATACATCGCGACACCCCGACGCCCCGGTGGCTCGTCGAGGCCGGCTGCGACCCCGCGCCGCCTCACGGATCCTCCCCGGACCCTATCTTTCGATTCAACCGCTTCCCCGATCCCGGATCGCCATGCCAGCCCTGCCCGCCTTCTCCGCGCCTTGGCGCGACCGCGCCGGACGCGTCTCCGGCCTGAAGCTCGCCACCTTCCTGTTCGCCCTGGCCCCGGGCCTATGGCTCGCCGGCGCCTACGCGGCCGATGCCCTCGGGGCGAAGCCCATCACGGCGCTGCTTCATGGTACCGGCGAGTGGGCGGTGCGCTTCCTCATGCTGTCGCTGGCGGTGACGCCCCTGCGCCGCATCGCCCACGCGCCGAAGCTCATCCTGGTCCGGCGCATGCTTGGCTTGACGGTGCTGGCCTACGGGCTGATCCACCTGTTACTCTACGTGGTGGACCAAAACTTCGTGCTGACCAAGGTCGTCACCGAGATCGCGTCGCGGATCTACCTCACCATCGGATTCGTGGCGCTTCTCGGCCTCGTGGTGCTCGGCGTCACCTCCACGGACGGGATGATCCGGCGCCTCGGCAAGGCCTGGCCGCGCCTGCACAAGTCCGTCTACCTCATCGCGATCCTGGGCCTGATCCACTACTACCTGCAGGCCAAGATCGACGTGTCCGATCCGGTCTTCTGGACCGGCGCCTTCCTGCTGCTGATGGGTCACCGCGCCATGCAGCGCTTCGGCTGGCCGACCAACCCGCTCACCCTGGCGGGCCTCGCTCTGGGGGCCGCCCTCGTGACCGCACTGCTCGAAGCGGCCTGGTACGGCGTGGCGAGCGGCATCCCGGCGAGCCTGGTCCTCTCGGCCAATCTCGACGTGCCGGACACCATCCGGCCGGCCTGGTGGGTGGTGGCCCTCGGCCTCGCGGTGCCGGTGCTCAATGCCGTCCGGGCGCGGATGGACAAGAGCGGACGCGGCAAGCCGAAGCGCACACCGGCTTCACGCCCCGCCCCGGCATCGGCACAGGTAGCGGCACGGGAGGCCGTGGCCGCGCGCTGACGGCCGCCGGCACGGACTTGCTCCGAGGCGACCGCACGCGCATGTAGCGCCTGTCGTCACGGAGGGGAAAGCCCGCATGCGGACACGGATCTTGCGGGCTGCGGCCCTCGGCCTCGGCACCCTGCTGTCGATGAACGCGGCCCGCGCCGCCTGCACCCTGCCGGAGCCGCCCCCGGCGACGTCCCGTCCGACCAAGCCCCCGCTGCCGGTCAAGCCCGCCTGCCTCGACGCCAAAGGCGGCTGCCCGGGCTGGGAAGCCTACAGCTACAACGACGCGATCAAGGCCTACAACGAGCAGGCCGCCGCGTTCCGGCCCCTGGCGGAAGCCTACGTCAAGGCGCTGAACGCCTACGTGAAGGCGAGCAGCGACTACGCGCAATGCGAGGTGAAGACGCTGCAGTAGGAACGGGCGGCGCCTTCGGCACGGTCACATCGCAGGGTGCGCGGTCATTCCGGGGCGCCGCAGGCGAGCCCGGAATCCAGAAACGCCGACTGCGGAAGGTTTTGCACCACCTATGGTTCTGGATCCCGGCCTCCGCTGCGCGGCCCCGGGATGACGGGGCGGTGCGAGGGGAGTTCCGCCGTGACGCTTCGAACAGGTGATCGCATTGGCGGCGGCCGTCGCTTGACCCCCGCCAGGGGCGGTGCCACAGCCCGGCGCAGTTTCCGCTCACCGCCAGACTGGACGGCCCGATGCCCGAATCCCTCGACCTCCTCGTTCTCGGCAACGCCATCGTCGACCTCATCGCCCGCACCGAGGAGGATTTCCTCGCGGCGCAGGGCGTGCCGAAGGGCGCGATGCAGCTGATCGACGAGGCGCGGGCCGAGTCGCTCTTCGCCGCCATGGGTCCGGCCACCATCGTGTCGGGTGGCTCGGGCGCCAACACGGCCGTGGGTGCGGCGATGCTCGGGGCGAAGACCGGCTTCGTCGGCAAGGTCCGCGACGACGAGCTCGGCGGCCTCTTCGCCCACGATCTCAAGGCGACCGGCGTCCGCTTCCCCGTGGCCGCCGCCACCGACGGACCGGCCACCGCCCGCTGCTTCATCCTGGTGACGCCCGATGGCGAGCGCACCATGAACACCTATCTCGGCGCCTGCCAGGGCCTGTCGCCGGCCGATGTCGACGCGGCCACCGTGGCCGCCGCCCGCGTGGTCTACCTCGAGGGCTACCTCTGGGACCCGCCGGCCGCCAAGGATGCGTTCCGCAAGGCCGTGACCATCGCCCACGACGCCGGCAACGCCGCCGCCCTCACCCTGTCTGACGCGTTCTGCGTCGGGCGCTACCGGGAGGAGTTCCTGGGCCTGATCCGCGACGGCAGCATCGACATCCTGTTCGCGAATATCGGCGAGCTGCAGAGCCTCTACGAGACCGACGACGCCGAGGCTGCGATCCGCGCCCTGCGCGAGGAGAGCGCGGCCCGCGGCCGGGATCTGCTCGGCCTCGTCACCCGCTCGGCGGACGGTGCGCTCGTGATCCAGGGGGGCGCCGTGCAGGCCGTGTCCGCGTCGCCGGTCCACGAGCTCGTCGACACCACGGGCGCGGGCGACCTGTTCGCGGCGGGCTTCCTCGCCGGCCATGCCCGCGGCCTCGACCACCGCGACAGCGCCCGCCTCGGAGCGCTCGCCGCCGCAGAGGTGATCCAGCACATCGGCGCCCGGCCTCAGCACGACCTCGTGGCCCTCGCCAAGGCGCAGGACCTGCTCTGAGGCGGCCCCTTCGGCGGGACCGTCCCACCGTCCGCCTTCGCGGGACGAGGGAGGCGGGCCGCCGAACCGCTCGGGCGACCTCCCCTTACAGCCGCAGCAGCACCTTGCCGACGGCCTCGCGCCGCTTGAGGATGCCGAGGGCCTCCTCGTAATCGGCGAGGGGGTATTCGCCGTGGACCTTCGCGGTGAGGCGCCCCTCCGCCACCCAGGCGAGAAGCTGCTCCTGGTTGGCCCGGTGCGCCTCCGGCTCGCGCTCGACGAAGACGCCCCAGTGTACGCCCTGGATGTCGATGCCCTTGAGGAGCGCCAAGTTGAGCGGAATCCGCGGAATGTCGCCGGCCGCGAAGCCGATGACGAGGTAGCGGCCCTTCCAGCCCAGCGACCGCAGGGCCGGCTCGGCGTAGTCGCCGCCGATCGGGTCGTAGATCACGTCCACGCCCGCCCCCGCGGTCAGCGTGCGCAGGGCCTCGCGCAGGTTCTCGGCGGCGTAATCCACCGCCATCGTGGCGCCATGGGCCTGCGCCGTCGCCAGCTTCTCGGGCGAGGACGCGCAGGCGATGACACGGGCGCCCATGATCGCCCCGAGTTCCACCGCCGCGAGCCCGACGCCGCCGGAGGCGCCGAGCACCGCCAGGGTCTCGCCGGGCTGCAGGCGGGCCCGGTCGCGCAGGGCATGCAGCGAGGTGCCGTAGGTGATGGTGAGCCCGGCGGCCTGCGCGTCCGAGACCCCGTCCGGCACCGGCGTGAGGTGCCGGGTGGCGACGGCGATCCGCCCGCGGCAGGTGCCGTATTTCTGGTGAACGATGACGCGGTCGCCCACCGCGAAGCCCTCGGCGCCCTCGCCCAGGGCCTCGATGACGCCGCAGGCTTCGCCGCCGGGCGAGAACGGCAACTCGGGCTTCACCTGGTAGCGCCCGGCGATGATCAGGGTGTCGAAGAAGTTGAGCGCCGCCAGGGTGATGCGCACCACGGCCTCGCCGGGACCGGCCACCGGGTCCGGCAGGTCGGCGAGGTTAAGATCCTCCGGCACCCCGAGACGGGTACACAGCAGCGCCTTCATGCTCAAACCTCCCCTGGTCGTCCTATCGGCGCTTGCACCGACGGAGCCGCCCGCGCAAGCGGTCGACGCCGTCAGGGGCGTTCGTAGGTCCCGACGAGGCAGCCCTTGGCGAGGACGCGCCCCGCCATGGCCTCCAGCAGCGCGCCGCGACCGGGATGTTCGGGCAGCGCCAGCGCCCCGTCGAGGGCGTAGGCCTGGAACAGGTAGGCGTGCGGACCGTGGCCGGTGGGCGGGTCGGGCGGCAGCCAGCCCGGCTTGAGGAAGCTGTTCTTGCCCAGGTCGAGGCCGGATTCGGCCTGGCTCGCCGTGCCCTCCGCCAGGGGTGCGCCGGGATCGCAATTCCAGGCGATCAGGTGGACCAACGGGTTCGGCGTGGGGCTGCCGGCATCCTCGCAGAGGAGGACGATTCGCGCCGTGCCGGGGGGCAGGCCGGTCCAGGCCAGGGGCGGTGACGCGCCGGCCCCGTCGGCGGTGAAGCGCGCCGGCATCGCCGTCCCGTCCGCGAACGCGAGGCTGGTGAGGCCGAGGCCTTCGGGCACGCTGGCGAAGGTGGTCCGGTAGGCGGTCTTGTCGAGCCCGGCCTTCAGGCCGGACAGGGCGGCGCCCACGGCGTGCGGAATCTTTTCGAGCAAGGTCGGTCTCCCACGGGGTACGCCGACCAACCGCGTGCGCGCCCGAAGGTTCAGGCCGAATGCCCGCCTGCGGCCGGGGGCCCGGATGCGCCGGGGCGCTGCGCCGTGATCATGTAGTTGACGGCCGTGTCGCGGCTCGCCCGCCACGAGCCGTCCAGGGGATTGAGCACCACCCCGGTCGTGTCGGTGACGATGAGGCCGCCGGCCTCGACGGCGCGGGCGAGCTCGTCGGGCCGCACGAACTTCTCCCAGTCATGGGTGCCCCTGGGCAACCAGCCGAGGACGTACTCGGCCCCGACGATCGCCAGCGCGAAGGAGCGCAGGGTCCGGTTGAGGGTGGCGGCGAACAGGAGGCCGCCGGGCTTCACCGCCCGGGCCGCCTGCGCCACGAAGGCCGGCATGTCCACCACGTGCTCCACCACCTCCATGGCGAGCACGATGTCGAAGCGCTCGCCCCCGGCCACCACATCCTCGATGGTGCGGGCGCGGTAATCCACCGGCACGCCCTCGGCGTCGGCATGGGCCTGGGCCACCTTGACGTTGGTCGGCGCCGGATCGAGTCCGGTGACCCGGGCGCCGAGGCGCGCCAGGGGCTCGGACAGGACGCCGCCGCCGCAGCCGATATCCACCAGGGTCAGCCCCTCCAGGGCGAAGGGCGCGTTGCGGTCCCGTCCGAAATGCCGGCAGGCCGTGTCGCGGATATAGGCGAGGCGGACGGGGTTGAAGCGGTGGAGCACCCGCATCGGTCCGGCCTCGTCCCACCAGGTCGCCGCGATGGCTTCGAAGCGGGCGACCTCGTCGCGGTCGATGGAGGCGCCTGTGGGTCCGGTCATCGTCTCGGCATGTCTCGTGCGAGGTGGGCGCGTCCCATTGTTGACACGCCCGGGCGGCCCTTGTACCCGCCGAAGCCCTGTCCGGTACAGCAGCCAAGCGACGCGGCAGGCCGTGCGGGTTCCGGGAAGTCCGTCCCGCGGCCCGCCAAATCCCGAGGTCACGCTCGATCCCCGGCTCAAGCGACGCGTCGCGGGCGCGACAGGCTCCGTCTGGTGAGAACATGCCCCGTCTGGTGATGAAGTTCGGCGGTACGTCCGTCGCCAATGTCGAGCGCATCCGCAACGTGGCGGCCCACGTGGCGCGCGAGGTCGCCGCCGGCTACGACGTGGCCGTCGTGGTCTCGGCCATGTCCGGCAAGACCAACGAACTCGTCGCCTGGGTCAAGGACGCGAATCCGATCTACGACGAGGCCGAGTACGACGCGGTGGTCGCCTCCGGCGAGCTCGTCACCGCCGGGCTGCTCGCCATCGCCCTGCAGAAGAACGGCATCAAGGCCCGTTCCTGGCAGGGCTGGCAGATCCCGATCCTGACCTCGGACGCCCACGGCTCCGCCCGGATCGAGGGCATCGACGGCGCCCGCCTCGATGCCGGCTTCCGGCGCGGGGAGGTCGCGGTCATCGCCGGCTTCCAGGGCATGCACGAGGCCAGCGGCCGGGTGACCACCCTGGGCCGCGGCGGCTCCGACACCAGCGCGGTGGCCATCGCCGCCGCCATCGGCGCCGAGCGCTGCGACATCTACACCGACGTCGACGGCGTCTACACCACCGATCCGCGCGTGGTGCAGAAGGCCCAGCGCATGGAGCGCGTGACCTTCGAGGAAATGCTGGAGATGGCGTCGCTGGGCGCCAAGGTCCTGCAGGTCCGCTCGGTCGAGCTCGCCATGGTCCATCGCGTGCCCACCACGGTGCGCTCCAGCTTCGATCCGCCGGACAACGCCCGGCCCGGCACCCTCATCTGCGACGAGGACGACATCGTGGAACAGCAGATCATCACCGGGATCGCCTTCTCCCGGGACGAGGCGCAGATCACGCTTCGTCGCGTGAAGGACAGCCCCGGCATCGCCGCCGCGATCTTCGGACCGCTGGCCGACGCCAACATCAACGTCGACATGATCATCCAGACCGTGTCGGGCGACCAATCGACCACCGACATGACCTTCACGGTCCCGTCGGCCGATTACGACCGGGCGCGCAAGATCCTCGACGCGCAGAGCGGCGCAATCGAATTCGCGCAGATCGAGGGTGCCACCGACGTGGTGAAGGTCTCGGCCATCGGCGTCGGCATGCGCAGCCACGCGGGCGTCGCCGCCAAGGCGTTCCGGGCCCTGGCGCAGAAGGGGATCAACATCCGGGCCATCACCACCTCGGAGATCAAGTTCTCCGTGCTGATCGATGCCGCCTACACGGAGCTTGCCGTTCGCACGCTCCACTCGCTATACGGCCTCGACCAGGCCTGAAGACCCGGGGCGCGCGAACGCCTGCGCGCCAACCGGACACGAGGCCGAAGCCGGATCGAGGAGACCATGCCCGCTGCGCCCGGAGGCCCGCGCCTGCTTCTGCGCCGCCTCCGCGAAGCGATGGCGGAGCCGGTCAGTCCACAGGCTCGTCTCGACCGCATCGTCACGCTGATCGCCGCCAACGTGATCGCGGAGGTGTGCTCGGTCTATGTGCTCAGCGATGACAACATCCTCGAACTGTTTGCAACCGAGGGTCTGAACCGCGAGGCGGTCCACCTGACCCGGCTGCGGGCCGACGAGGGCCTCGTCGGCCTCATCGCCAAGACCGCCGAGCCGCTGTCGCTCTCCGACGCCCAGTCCCACCCGGCCTTCTCCTATCGGCCGGAGACGGGCGAGGAGGCCTATCACGCCTTCCTGGGCGTGCCGCTCCTGCGCGCCGGCAACACCCTCGGCGTCCTCGTCGTCCAGAACAAGACCTACCGGGTCTATTCCGAGGAGGAGATCGAGGCGCTCCAGACCACCGCGATGGTGCTCTCGGAGATGATCGCCTCCGGCGAGCTGCAGGCGCTGGCGCCGGGGGCCGGCTCGGCCGCGCGCCGCCCGGTGAGCCAGCGCGGCGTGGCCCTCGCCGACGGCATCGGACTCGGACACGTGGTGCTGCACGAGCCGCGTATCGTCATCAAGCAGCTCATCGCCGAGAACGTCGAGCGCGAGGTCGAGCGCCTGGAACAGGCCATCGGCGAGGTGCGCTCGGCCATCGACGACCTCGTCGAGCGCGGCGACAGCATCGGCACCGGCGAATCCCGCGAGGTACTGGAGACGGTGCGCATGTTCGCGCACGACAAGGGCTGGCTGCGCCGGATGCGCGAGGCCGTGCATTCGGGCCTCACCGCCGAGGCCGCCGTCGAGCGCGTCCAGTCGGACAACCGCGCCCGGATGATGCGCCAGAGCGACCCGTACCTGCGCGACCGCCTGCACGACCTCGACGACCTGGCGAACCGCCTGCTGCGCACGCTGATCGGCGCCGAGGGCAACGGCGCGCAGCGCATCCTGCCCGAGAACGCGATCCTGGTGGCGCGCTCGATGGGTCCGGCCGCCCTCCTCGACTACGACCGCACGGCACTCCGTGGCGTCGTGCTGGAGGAAGGCGGGCCGACGAGCCACATCGCCATCGTGGCCCGGGCGCTGGGCATCCCGGCGGTGGGCGAGATCGCCAACGCCACCGCCCTCTGCGATGCCGGGGACGCGATCATCGTCGACGGCGCCACCGGCGAGATCCAGGTCCGGCCCGGTCCGGAGATCGAGGCGGCCTATGCCGAGATGGTGCGCCTGCGCGCCCGCCGGCAGGAGCAGTACCGGGCGCTCCGCGACGTGCCGGCCGTCACCCTCGACGGGACGACGATCGGCCTGCAGCTGAACGCCGGCCTCCTCATCGACCTGACCCACCTGCACGAGACGGGCGCGGACGGCATCGGCCTCTTCCGCACCGAGCTGCAGTTCATGGTGGCCCAGCGCATGCCCTCGGCCGCCGAGCAGCAGGCGCTCTACGAGGCCGTCTTCGCGGCCACCGGCGACCTGCCCGTCACGATCCGCACCCTCGACATCGGCGGCGACAAGATCCTGCCCTACATGCCGGCCCTCGAGGAGGAGAACCCGGCCCTGGGCTGGCGGGCGATCCGGATCGGCCTCGACCGGCCGGCCCTGCTGCGGGTGCAGCTCCGCGCCCTTCTCAAGGCCTCCGGCGGCCGGCCCCTGAAGATCATGTTCCCGATGGTGGCGACGGTGGACGAGTTCACCCGCGCCAAGGCCATCGTCGAGCGCGAGAAGGCGCATCTGCGCCGGCACGGCCATGCCCTGCCGAGCGACTGCAAGCTCGGCGTGATGGTGGAGGTCCCCTCCCTCCTGTTCCAGATCGACGAGATCGCCAGGGCCGCCGACTTCCTGTCGGTGGGCTCCAACGACCTGATGCAGTTCCTGTTCGCCGTCGACCGCGAGAACCGCCGGGTCGCGGACCGCTTCGACACCCTGAGCGTCCCGGCCCTGCGCGCCTTCCGCGTCATCGCCGAGCGCGCCGCCGCCGCCGGCTGCCCCGTCACCGTCTGCGGCGAGATCGGCGGGCGTCCCCTCGAGGCCATGGCGCTGATCGGCCTCGGATTCCGGGCCCTCTCGATGTCGCCGGCCGCCATCGGCCCCGTGAAGGCCATGGTGCTGGGCCTCGACGTCAAGGCGGTGGCGGCGCTGCTCGACACCGAACTGACCCGCGCCGGAGACGGCGCCACCCTCCGCCCCGCCCTCGCGGCCTTCGCGAAGGCGCAGGGTGTGCCCATCTAGCGTCGGCGTGCCTATCTCCATGGGTCGTGCCGCGGCCCCGTCGTCGACCCGGCTTCCGGCCCGACGAGCCCTTGTTCAGATGAGAGTTTTTCACGGGCGATGACCCCCATTCCTGCAGAGCGTCTCGACGCGATCCTGACGCGCCACGACATCGTCACCGCCACGCTGAGCGCCGGCTCGGCGGATTCCGACACCTTCGTGCAGCTGTCGCGCGAACTGTCGGAGCTGGAGGGCGTCGTCGCCGCCATCCACGCCTATCGCGCGGCGGCGCAGAACCTCGCCGACATCGAGGCGCTGATCGACGAGCCGGGCAGCGATTCCGAGATGCGGGCGCTCGCGGCCGACGAGAAGCCGGAGGCCGAGGCCGGGCTGGAGGCGGCGCACCGCGCACTCCAGCTCATTCTGCTGCCGAAGGATTCCGCCGACGAGAAGAGCGCCATCCTGGAAATCCGCGCCGGCACCGGCGGCGACGAGGCGGCCCTGTTCGCGGGCGACCTCTTCCGCATGTACGGCCGGTACGCCGACGCCAAGGGCTGGAAGGTCGAGGTGATCTCCGAGAGCGAGGGCACCGTCGGGGGCTATCGCGAGGTGATCGCCGAGGTGAAGGGCAAGGGCGTGTTCGCGCGCCTCAAGTTCGAGAGCGGCGCCCACCGGGTGCAGCGCGTGCCGGATACCGAGACCCAGGGGCGCATCCACACCTCCGCCGCCACCGTGGCGGTGCTGCCCGAGGCCGAGGAGGTCGACATCGTCATCAACGATGCGGACCTGAAGATCGACACCATGCGCTCGCAGGGCGCCGGCGGACAGCACGTCAACAAGACGGAATCGGCCATCCGCATCACCCACATGCCGAGCGGCATCGTGATCTTCGTCCAGGAGGAACGCTCGCAGCACAAGAACCGCGCCCGGGCGATGTCGCTGCTGCGCTCCAAGCTCTACGACGCCGAGCGCACCGCCAAGGACGCGGCCCGGGCCGCCGACCGCAAGTCGCAGGTCGGCTCCGGCGACCGCTCGGAGCGCATCCGCACCTACAACTTCCCCCAGGCCCGCGTCACCGACCACCGCATCAACCTGACCCTGTACAAGCTCGAGGAGGTCCTGGCCGGCGTGGCGCTGGACGAGCTCGTGGACGCCCTCGTCACCGAGCACCAGGCGGAGCTGCTGGCCGCCGAGGGCATGGCCTGAGCCCCGTGGACGGGCCGGAGCCGATGCGCCTCGACCCGGGGCTCAGCCGCACCGACGCCCTGTGGCGCATGAGCGAGGCGCTCGCCGCCCACGGCCTGCCGGCGCGCGACGCCCGCTTCCTCCTGCTCGACCTCCTCGGGCTCAGCGCGACCGACCTGATCCTGCGGGGCCACCGGCCCCTCGGCCCGGAGGGGGCCGCGACGCTCGAAGGGGCCGTCGCGCGACGCGTCGCCGGCGAGCCTGTGGCCCGGATCGTCGGCGCCTGGGAATTCTGGGGCCTGCCCTTCGGGCTGGCACCCGAGACCCTCGTCCCGCGGGCGGACACCGAGACCCTGGTGGAGGCCGCCCTCGCCCTGCATCCCGACCGCGGGCGCCCGCTGCGGGTGCTCGACCTCGGCACCGGCTCCGGCTGCATCCTCGTGGCGCTGCTGAGCGAGTTGCCGAACGCCACCGGCATCGGCCTCGACCGCTCCCACGCGGCCCTCGTCCAGGCCCGCGCGAACGCGGTGCGGAACGGCGTCGGAACCCGGGCGGCCTTCGTCTGCGCGGACTGGACCGCGGGTCTCGGCGGCGCCTTCGACCTCATCGTGTCGAACCCGCCCTACATTGCCCGCGACACGATCCGTGGGCTCGACATCGAAGTCAGGGGTCACGACCCGATGGCGGCCCTCGACGGCGGCCCGGATGGACTCGGGGCCTATCGGAGCATCGTGGAGGCCCTCAGCGTCGGGCCGGTCCGCCTCGCCCCCGGCGGCGCGCTCGCCTTCGAGGTGGGTTACGATCAGGCCGAGGCCGTCGGGATGCTCGGGACGCAGGCCGGGCTCGGCCCCGCCGTGCGTCATCACGATCTCGCCGGGCACGCCCGCGTCGTCCGCTTCGGACCGGTCTGAGCGGACGTCGACCCGAAAATCCTGCGGGAAACGCGAAAAAACTGCGCCCGTTGGATGCATCGAGGCAGAAAACGCTTGTTGCCCCCTCGGCGAGCCGCTAATGTCCCAGGCAGATCGCGAACGATCCATTAAGATGGGTCGTGGTAAGACGGGTGGCGGCTTTGGTCCGCGACGCTCTTAGACGGTCTCCCCACGATCAGGCTGGCGCGCGCGGGCAGAGGCGCAGGAGCTTGGTCAACTTCGTGCCTGAAAACCGAAGGACGCCTGGACGCTCAGAGCGCGCCTTGGTCAACGGACAGAGACGGCAAGCACGGCGAAATCGATCACGGACACACCGGACCCGGATCACGCGGCGCCAGCGACGAGCCTGATGACAGGCCGCGTCATGGCCGCCTGGAACCCGCCGCATCATCAGACGCTCCGAGACGAACGAGGGTCAATCGAGACCGATGAGACCAAACCAGAATAGACGGATGCGCGGTCGCAACCGCCCCAAAGGTCCCAATCCGCTTACGCGTTCCTACGAGTCCAACGGACCGGACGTCAAGATTCGCGGCACCGCCCAACACATCGCCGACAAGTATGCCCAGCTCGCGCGCGATGCGCAGGCCAGCGGCGACCCGGTGGCGGCAGAGAACTACTTCCAGCACGGCGAGCATTATTTCCGGATCATCTCCGGCGCCCAGGAACAGACCCGTCAGCAGATCGGCGGTTACGCCCGCGGCTTCGACGACGAGGGCGACGAGGGGGACGACGAGGGCCAGGGCGCCCCGCAGGGCTACGCGGCCTCGAGCTACGGCGCGAATGCCTACAACGAGGATTACGGCGACCCGAGCCAGCAGCCTCAGCCAACGGCGTACGAGCCCCGGCAGGACGCACGCCCGGAGTCCCGCCCCGAGAACGCCCGCTCGGACTACAACCGGCAGGATTCGAATCGGCAAGATTCGAACAGGCAGGATTCGAACCGACAGGATTCGGGTTCGGACGGCAACCGTCAGAACCGCCGTGACCGCTTCGCCAATCGCGGCGACCGTCCGCAGCGCTTCGACAATCAGCGCGACGGCAACCGGCCCGACTACAACAACCGTCGCGACGACTTCAGTCGCCCGGACGGCAACCGGCAAGACAGCAACCGGCAGGATTACACGCGACAGGATTCGAACCGGCAGGACTCGAACCGACAAGACGGCAACCGCCAGGATTTCCGGGCGGACCAGAATCGCCAGGAAAGCCCTCGCCAGGAGAGTTCTCGTCAGGAGAGCCCTCGCCAGGACTACAATCGTCAGGATCAGCCGCGACAGGATCAGCCGCGACAGGATCAGCCGCGACAGGATCAGCCGCGACAGGATTTCCGTCCCGCCCCGGCCCGCTCCGACGCGCCCCGTTACGAGAACGGGCGCACGGAGAGTCCGGTGAACGAGGCCCCGCGCGGTGAGTTCGGTGGCCAGGATTCCGGACGACAGGAATCTGGTCGCCAGGACGCGCCCCGGGCCGCCCGCGCGAACGAGGCGCCGCCCCGGCGCAGCCGACGCCGCGACGAGCGGGATGCCGCCGGTCCGGCCGAGGACGTGGCCGCCCTGCCCGCCTTCCTGATGACGCCGCCGCGTCCGGTTCCCGTCGCCGAGCCGGCGGGACAGCACGACGCTCCCGAGGACTCGACCTCGGCGGTACAGGATGACGGTGCACCGGCCCCCAAGCCCCGCCGCCGCCGCCGCGCCCGGTTCGAGGGTTCGGACGGTGTCGTCGGCGCCGACGATCCGACACCGGTCACCGAGTAAGCGCGGTCCCACTGCGCGAACCGACTGGAAGCCGCCCCATCGGGCGGCTTCTTCGCGTTTCTAGGGGCCGCGCCAGTCGAGGAAGGCCTCGACCCGATGGATCAGCCGGCGGTGGCGCGTCGCCTCGCCGAAGGGCGCGAGGTCCCAGGTCCAGCGCCGGTCGGGCGTCCCCAGGCGCACCCCGTGCAGCAGGTCGAGCCGCTCGGTCACGCGTCCGGTCCGGTCCTCCTCGATCTGTTCCACGTCCGTGACCAGGCAGACCCGGGCCCGCAAACCCGCAAGGCCGTCGAGATGGGCCCGGACGATCCGATTTCCGAGATCCGGCGGCACGAAGCCGGGCCGGTCCAGGGGCAGGATCGGCAACTGCGACAGGAGATTGGCTGAGACCACGAAGTCGACGTCCGCGCCGCCGCACAGGGCGGCCAAAGGATCGGGCCGATCGATTCGGAGGGCGAGGTCCGCGGTGACGAGCCGGACGTTGGGATGAGCCCGCGCCCGAAGGCGGGCCGGCCAGAGATGCACGGCATCCACGAGGTCGACGCGCGCGAAGCGCGCCGCGAGGTCCGCGAGCGGGACATCCTGGAGGAGGCCCGAGCCGAGCACCACGGCGACGCGCCGCTGCGGAAGCCCGTCGCAGGCATCCAGGATCGCGGCCCGCGCCGCGGCGAGATGGGGGGCCCAGGCGCTGCGGCAGCGGCGCCCTCGGGACATCAGCAGGACGCTCTCGCGCAGGTGGCCCCTCCGGCGATGGGCGAAGGGCACCGGCGTGACGAGGAGGTGGAGGAGTTCGACGAGCACTTGGGCCCCCGGATCAGCGGCCCGGGCCCGACGGATCCCGCGCGTCCGGCGCGCCGCCCGCCTGCGCCGAGAGGCGGACCACGCGCTGCGCCGTGGTCACCGACAGGGCCTGAAACGCGCTCTGGATCCCGGTCCAGGCCTCGGGCGGCCGCACCGGGCCGGATTTCGTCCGCAGGAACAGCTTCAGGGTTCCGAACCCGAGGCGGATCGAGCGCAGGAGAAACAGCAGGGGATCGTGGTCCGCCGCATCGTAGGCGCGCCGGGCGAAGGCGGGCGACACCGCGGCGAGGCGCGCGACCTCGGCCAAAGCCGTGTCGAGGTCGCCGGCCCGGACCAGGTCGTCGATGCGCCGTTCATCCGCATCCGTCGCGCGCGGAAGGGTCTGGCTTCCCCGCAGGCCGGCCGCCAACGCCGCAGGCTGTCCCCGCGGCGCGGCGCGGGTCACCAGCATGGCCCGCAGGACGGCGTCGCCACGGGCCCGTTCCCCGAGCGTGGTGTAGGCCGCGCCGGAGAAATGCGCGCCGGCATTGCCCGCGACCACGTGCACCGTCTGCCGGTCGCCGCGCGCCACCAGGACGTCGGTGACCCGCTCGCCGAGCGTCGGCCGCTGCGCGACGGCCCGCAGGTGCTCCTGCCCCCGCGATTCGGAGACGGTGACAAGGTCGGCCTCGTCGAGGCGCGGCGAGCGCTGAAGGACGGGCCGGGCCACCGCGATGTCCGGATCGAAGGCCAGGTCGCGCACCACGGCACGCGGTGCGTTGCGCACATCCGCCAAGCCGTCCGCCAGGAGGACGCGGGCGGCCCCATCGACCGCGCGGGCCAGGGGCAGCATCGCCGCGTCGAACACCTCCACCTGCGCCTCGCGCAGCCCGGCGGCCCGCTCCGTGAAGAGCATCGACAGCCGTTGCAGCACCCGTCCGCGCTGGAGCAGGCCGCCAGAGCGGACCACCTGCTCGATATCGCGCATGAGGGTTTCGATCATACGCGGAATTCCTGCGCGGTCCGTCCTTCGGCAATGTCCAGACCATCCTGGGGACGCAGAGATTAAGAAACTGAAATTCCCGTCGGCCCGGCGGGGGAACCTGGCCGCGACGATCCCGTTGCGGTTGGGCGGTTGCGATCGCATTTCCGCGCGCGCCGCCTACCCGGAGTGACCGTGTCGAACCTCGTCCGCATCATCCTCGCGATCTTCCTGCCGCCGATCGCGGTCCTCATGACCACGGGCATCGGCCTGCAGTTCCTTCTCAACATCCTTCTGACGCTGATGGGCGTGCTGCCGGGCACCATTCACGCCCTGTGGCTGGTGCTGCGCGATCGCTGAGGGAATGTTAGCCTGCCGCGCGGGCTGATCGTCGAGCCACGGTCGCCGCGAACGGTCCGACGAGCGCGAGGGGAGCATGAGCACACGAGGTTTCACGGGGCGCAAGCCGCCCGAGGCGACCCGCGAGCGTCTGCCCCCCGGCCAGTACCTCACGGAGGACTTCCCGGTGCTCCAGATCGGCCCCAACCCGCGCATCGACCTCGCGACCTGGTCGTTCACCCTGCGCGAGGGGTCGCGGCCCCTGAAGAGCTGGAGCTGGGACGCCTTCAACGCCCTGCCCCGCAGCCGCTGGGGCGGCGACATCCACTGCGTGACGAAGTGGTCGAAGTTCGACACCGCCTGGGAGGGCGTGCGCTTCGACGACCTCCTGGCCGATGCCGGCATCGCGGCGCCGAGCGCCTTTCTGCTCGCCGAAGGCTACGACGACTACACCACCAACGTGCCCGTCGCCGACCTGACGGGCGGCAAGGGCATGGTGGCGACCCACTACGACGGCGCGCCGATCCCGGTGGACCATGGGGGCCCGGCCCGGCTCCTGGTGCCGCACCTGTATTTCTGGAAGAGCGCCAAGTGGGTGAAGGGCCTGCGCTTCACCCAACGGGACGAGGGCGGTTTCTGGGAGCTGCGCGGCTACCACATGTACGGCGATCCCTGGCGCGAACAGCGCTTCACCGGTGATTGATCCCGCCCCGGGCCCCCTCCCCTGGCAGACCGCGATCCTCACGGCCATCCGGCCGGTGACGCGGCGGGTGAAGAGCTACCGCTTCCGGGTCGCCTTCGATCGGCCGATGCTGGCCGGGCAGCACGTCGACGTGCGCCTCACCGCCCCGGACGGCTACCAGGCCCAGCGCAGCTACTCGATCGCCTCGCCACCGGACGGCGACGGCACCATCGAACTGCTGATCGAGGGCCTGCCGGACGGCGAGGTCTCGGGCTTCTTCGACGCGGTGGCGGCGGTCGGCGACACGATCGAGCTGCGCGGCCCGATCGGCGGTTCCTTCGTCTGGCGCCCCGAGGATGGCGGGCCCCTTCTCCTGGCGGGCGGCGGGTCGGGCGTGGTGCCCCTCCTGTCAATGCTGCGCCACCGCGCGGCGACGGCGCCGGCGGTACCCGCCCTCCTCCTCTATTCCGTGCGCGACGCCGGCGAGATCATCGCCGCCGAGGAGCTGGCGGTGCGCGCCCGCGACGAACCGCACTTCCAGCTGATGCTCAACCTGACCCGCGCCGGCGGCCGCCGGGTCGACGCGGCGATGATCGCGGAGGCGCTGGACCGGCTCGGACCGCCGCGCCATGCCTATCTCTGTGGCGGCAATCCCTTCGTCGGGGCGGTGGCGGACCTTCTCCTCGACGCCGGGGTGGACCCCGCCCGCGTCCGGACCGAGCGCTTCGGCGGCTGAGTTGCCATCGCGGGGCGCGGGCCGACCCGGTCCCGCCACGGATCACGGACCTGGAAGGTCTCGGCAGACGGAGGAAGACGCCATGTCAGCGCAGCTCGATCAGCGCGAGGGGCAGTGTCACTGCGGCGGCGTCCGGTTCCGTGCGACGCTGAGCGAGGGTCTCGACACGGTCCGGCGCTGCACCTGCTCGTATTGCCGGATGCGGGGGGCGGTCGTCGTCTCGGCCGAGACCGGCGGCGTCGAGATCCTGCAGGGCGCGGACCTGCTGACCCGCTATCGCTTCAACACCGGCGTGGCGCAGCACTTCTTCTGTTCGCGCTGCGGGATCTACACGCACCACCAGCGCCGCTCGAATCCCGACCAGTACGGCGTCAACGTTGCCTGCCTCGACGGGCTCAGTCCCTTCGACTTCGCCGAGGTCCCGGTGGTCGATGGCGTCAACCACCCGAACGACACCGGCGGATCGAGCCGGCTGGCCGGCACGCTGCGCTTCGTCCCCGCGCGCTAGTCGCCCCTCCCCGCCGCAACGAATCCGGCCGCGGCCGCGTCCCGACGGTCGCGGGCCGGACGCATGCCCCAGGCCCCGAGGCATGGTGCCGGTGGTCAGGGCGCGCGGGCGGGCGCGTGGAAGCGGGCGACGATCGCAGCGGAACAAGGCCACAGCGTCGAGCGAATCGACTGCCGTCGCGGCGACGGGGCTGGCGCGGGCGGCCCGCTCGGCAGCGTCGCGGGCTCGTGCGCCGTTTCGTTCAGCCCCCGACGAGCCGATCCGCGACCTCCTCGGCCAGGGACAGGCTCGAGGTCAGGCCCGGGCTCTCGATGCCGAAGAGGTGGACCAGGCCGGGGAGCCCGTGCTCGGCCGGGCCGTCGATCCGGAAATCGGCGGCGGACTCGCCCGGTCCCGTCAGTTTCGGGCGGATGCCGGCATAGTCCGGGGTCAGCACCCCGTCGGGCAGGCCGGGCCAGTAGCGCCGGATCGCCCGGGCGAAAGCATCGGCCCGGGCGGGATCGACCCGATAGTCCAGGCTCTCCACCCACTCGACATCGGGGCCGAAACGCATGCGGCCGGCGAGATCGAGGGTCAGGTGAATCCCGAGACCGCCTTCGACGGGCGCCGGATAGATCAGCCGCGAGAAGGCCGGCCGACCGGTACAGCCGAAATAGCTGCCCTTCGCCAGGACCTGGCGCGGGATGCGCGCGGCGGGATAGGCCTCGACCGCGCCGGCGACCCCCTGGGCCCCGAGGCCGGCGGCGTTGACCACGGCCTCGAACGGCAGGGCCTCGCCGTTGACGGTGACGCTCCAGCCCGTGCGCGTCCGGGCGATCCGCGTCACCCGGCTGTCGAAGGCGATGGCGCCTCCGGCATCCTCCAGGTCGCCCTGGAGCGCCAGCATCAGCCCGTGGCTGTCGACGATCCCGGTGCCGGGCGCGTGCAGCGCCGCCACGCAGGCGAGGTTCGGCTCCAGGTCCCGGGCCTCGGCCCCGTCGAGGAGCGCCAGATCCGGAACCCCGTTGGCGTCGCCGCGCGCCTTGAGCGCCGCGACGGCGTCGCGCTCGGAGTCCGCGGTGGCCACGATGAGCTTGCCGCAGCGCCGGGTGGCGACGCCGTGGCTGTCGCAGAAGGCCGCGAGCATGGCCGCGCCGGCGACGCAGTGACGGGCCCGCAGGGAGCCCGCCGGATAGTACATTCCGCCGTGGATCACCTCGGAATTGCGTGCCGAGATGCCCGTGCCGATCGCCCCCTCGGCCTCGGCCACGATGACGGCATGGCCCCGGCGCGCGAGGGCACGGGCCACGGCGAGTCCAACGATTCCGGCACCGACGACGAGGATATCCATGACGGGCCGGAGATGAGCACGAGAGGCACGGGGAACACAACACGAGGCGCGTCCGCTGCGGGTCCGGGCGCCCAGGGGTGGAGGGGCATGCATCCGCGGTCATGGCGCTGCGCCGCAGTTCCGGCTACAAGAGACGCCATCCGTAACCGTTCGAGGCCGGAATCACGTCGGTTTGGAGAGGATCGCGCCCGTCGCGACGGCTCCCCGGCGGGTTCTCCGCCTGCTTGCCCGCTAAGGCTTCCGTCACCGTGCCCTTCCCCACCCTGCCGGCCCCGCTCGCCCGAGCGCTGACCGCGCGCGACTACGAAGACCCGACGCCCGTCCAGAGCGCCGTCATCGAGGCGGCCGCGCAAGGCCGTGACCTCCTCGTCTCGGCCCAGACCGGCTCGGGCAAGACCGTCGCGTACGGCCTCGCCTTCGCCGAGACCCTGCTCGGCGACGCCGAGCGCTTCGGCCCCGCCGGCGCGCCCCTCGCCCTCGTCATCGCCCCGACGCGCGAGCTCGCGCTGCAGGTCGAGCGCGAATTGTCCTGGCTCTATGCGGAGACCGGCGCTCGCGTCATCTCCTGCGTCGGCGGCATGGACCCGCGCCGCGAGAGCCGCCAGCTCAACGACGGCGCCCACATCGTCGTCGGCACCCCGGGCCGCCTGCGCGACCACCTGGAGCGGCGCAACCTCGCCACCCAGGACCTGCGCGCCGTCGTCCTCGACGAGGCCGACGAGATGCTCGACCTCGGCTTCCGGGACGACCTCGAATTCATCCTCTCGGTGACCCCGAAGGAGCGGCGCACGCTGCTGTTCTCCGCGACCCTGCCCAAGGCGATCGCGACCCTGGCCGAGCGCTACCAGAACGACGCCCTGCGCATCGCCGTGAAGGGCCAGGAGCGCGGCCACGCCGACATCACCTACAAGGCGATCCGCGTGGTGCCGCGCGAGCTGGAGCACGTGGTGGTCAACACCCTGCGCTTCATGGATGCGCCGACGGCGATCATCTTCTGCAACACCCGCAACGCGGTGCGCCACCTCCAGGCGGTGCTCACCGAGCGCGGCTTCTCGGCCGTGGCGCTCTCGGGCGAACTCGGCCAGGGCGAGCGCAACGCCGCCCTGCAGGCGCTGCGCGACGGCCGGGCCAAGGTGTGCGTCGCCACCGACGTCGCCGCGCGCGGCATCGACCTGCCCACCGTCAGCCTCGTCATCCACGCCGACCTGCCGCACGATGCCGAGGTGCTGCAGCACCGCTCCGGCCGCACCGGCCGCGCCGGGCGCAAGGGCACCAGCCTCCTGCTGATTCCGGCCTCGAAGCGGCGCCGGGCCGAGCAGATGCTCATGATCGCCAAGGTCTCGTTCGAGTGGGCCGGCCCGCCCACCGCCGACGAGATCCGTCGCCTCGACGGCGAGCGCATGTGGCAGGATCCGATCTTCACCGAGGAGCCGGCCGAGGAAGACGTGGCCATGGCCGAGACCCTGATGGCGCAGCGCACGCCCCAGGAACTCGCCGCGGCTCTGGCGCGGATCTACCGCTCCCGCCTGCCCGCCCCCGAGGACGTCACCGATCCGGGGGCCGGCCCCGAGCGTAAGTCGCGCCCGGTCTACGATCCCGCCGACGTGGACCGCATCGACGCCCAGGGCCCGGCCGTGTGGTTCCGGCTCAACCTCGGCCGGCGCGACAACGCCGATCCGCGCCGCCTGCTGCCGATGCTGACCCGGCGCGGCAATATCGGCCGCCAGGAGATCGGCGCGATCCGCATCTTCGATCGCGAGACGAAGTTCGAGGTCCGGGGCGGCGCCGCCTCGCGCTTCGCCCAGACCTTCGCCAAGAACGGCTCGCCCGAGATCCAGGTTGAGCCGATCCTGGACGAGGAGCCGGCCCGCGAGGAGAAGGGACCCAAGGGCTTGAAGAGCCCGCGGGGCGCGCGCCACGAGCGCGAGATCGCCAAGAAGCCCCGCGCCAGCCGGGCGCGCTGACCGGACGGGGGCGCCCGAAGCCGGGCGCTCCACCTCGACGAAGGGCGCCCGAAGCCGGGCGCTCCGATCCGACGAAGGGCGCCCGAAGCCGGGCGCTCCGATCCGACGAAGGGCGCCCGAAGCCGGGCGCTTGCGCTAGAAGTGATCGGGCAGGTTCTTCACCGCATTGCCGAGGGCCTCGACGCTCTCGGCGATCTTGCGGCCGGCCGGGGCGAGCGACGGCACCTTCACGCCCAGGAATTCCGTCTGCTCCGGCTCGGGCTCCGCCTGCGCGACCGGGGGCGCCGACGCAGTCTCCGGCGTGCCGCTCGGTGCCTTGGCAACGAGAGGCTTGGCAACAACGGGCTTGCCGACCGAAGTCTTGACGCTCGAAGACTTGACGACCGAAGGCTTGGTCTCCGTCGCCTTGGCGACCGGGCTGTGCTTCGGCGCTTCCGGCGTCAGGGCCGTGAAGGTGCCGTTCGTCGCCCGCGACCGGGTCGTCTCGTTGGGCAGCGGCGCGATCAGGGTGGCGGTGCGCGTCACCGGGACCAGCGAGGCCGGACGCGCCGGCGGCAGCACCGCGGCGCTCTCGATCGGCGGCAGGCGCGCCGGCTTCGCGGCGACGGGCACCGCCGCCGGCTTCTCGACCGGAATCGCCTCGGGCGCCCGCGCCGCGGGCGGCCGCGCTTCGGCGACCGTCACGCCGATGGGCTTCGCGTCCACGGTCCTGACTTCCAGGGGCCTCACTTCGGCGACCCGCGCCGCGGGCGGGGCGACCGCGGCCAGCGGACGCTCGGCCGTCGGAGCCGCGGACGGCTGATCCGGCGGGGCCGCGACGGACTTTGGCCTCGCCGGCGCGAGGGCCGGGACGCCATCGCGCAGGTCCGGCCATTCGGAGGCGTTGTGTCCGAGACTGGCGGGCGTCGCGGACGCCGTGGCGAGAGTCGGCCGGGTGAATTGCGGCCCCGCGAGGTTGCCGAGGGTCGCGAAGGCGAAGGCAGTGAAGCCGGCAAGGCCCAGGATGCCAGCGCCGGAGAGGAGCACCACCCGGAGTTTCACCCGGGACGGGCGGGGCGCCGGCGCGACGGGGCGCCGGGTCTCGGAGGGATCGATCGTTACGGACATCAGGGTCTCAGACATCTCGCACGCTTCAAGAGGTTCGGATTGACCGTTGCCGGTCGATCACGCGGCGCTGGTCGGGCACGACCGGCGCGGCGAGGCCCGAGGGGCGACGCCTGCGTGTAACGAAAGAGGCGCCGCAATGGGGCATGAAGATGTCCTTAACCCAATCCTTGAACAGGCTCGGATCAGACGCGTCACGAATCTGAATAGATCCAACAGGTTTAACGCGAGGTGTCTGGGCAGGACTTGGTCCCGTCCTGATTCGCCGCCGCCGCAGCCTGGACGTGAACGAGGCGCGAGACGGCGCGCGTCGCACGATTCGCCGTCATGGGCGCGAAGGGCTCGCCCGCGACCAGGCGCGCCTTGAGGCGGACCCGCTCCGGGTCGCCCCAGCGGGTCAGCATCGCCTGGAAGGCGGCATGCGTCCGATGATCGAAGGGGCGGGGCCGGCCCTGCCCGTCCCGGCAGGGATGCGGCGGCGTGAACTGGGCGACGGGCACCAGCCCGGTGGGAATCGGGGCGGTGGCGGCGTGGGTGCGGCCCAGGGCCAGGATCCTCGGGTCGAGGAAGGCCCGCGGCCCGCCCGACTGCGGGTCCGCGCCGGCATAGACCTCGATCCGGCCGAGAGGCGTGGTGACGACCACGTCCGCGGCGGCCATCAGGCTCGAAACCGCCTCGGGATCGTGTGCGGCAGTCCGTCCGGCCAGGGCGGCGAGGCGCGCGAGCGCGTCCGGGTCGGCGGAACGCAGGAACAGGCGGCCCTGCGGCAGGTCGAGGCCAAGGTCGAACCACTTATCCCCAAGATTCCGCGGGCGCAGGGCCCCGTCGTCGCATCCGGCGGCGCGGATCGGCCCCGCCCCCGTCCGGGGGCAGAGCGCCATCGGCAGACACAGGGCGACGGCGTGGCTCCAGCCGCCGGTGAAGGCGGTCTCGTAGGCCACGGGAATCGCCTCCGCCGGCGCGAGGGCGATCCCGCCGAACGGGGTGATCCAGCCGAGGCGGCCGTCCGCCGGAGCGGCGACGACCAGATCGCCGCGGCGCCCGACGCTGGCGAGCGCGCCGAATCCCCCCATCGTCCAGCTGGTCTCCGGATCGGCCAGGGCTCCGGCCACGAGGCCCGAAACCGAATCGGAACGCTGCCATTCGGCGTCGGGTTCGCTACACACGGGGCGACGACCGCGCACGCTTTCCCCGACGGCCGCCACCCGAGTCGCCATGCCTCACGACGCCGCCTCCGCAGCCCGATCCCGATGGGGCCTGCCCCACCGCAACGGCGCCCCGCCCGCGGCGTCGGCGGAGGCGGGCCGCCGGTCGCTCTGGGCGTCGTGGCCGACGCGGACC
The DNA here is from genome assembly GCF_001422795.1 of Methylobacterium sp. Leaf88. Classification (NCBI taxonomy): domain Bacteria; kingdom Pseudomonadati; phylum Pseudomonadota; class Alphaproteobacteria; order Hyphomicrobiales; family Methylobacteriaceae; genus Methylobacterium; species Methylobacterium sp. Leaf88. The sequence continues at coordinate 184,004 of NZ_LMMK01000001.1, forward strand.
CGGATGATCGTGCTGGTCCTCGCCATCGATGTCCTGGCCGCCCTGGTCTCGTGCGCGGTCATCGTCGTCAACGCCCGCTCCGCCGTCGAGGTCGAGATGCAGGCCGCGATGACGAATGTCGAGCTTCTGGTGTCCGATACCATCGACCTCGCCCAGGCGGGGCCGCCCGCCGGCATCCTCCAGACCCTGAACCTGCGCATCCACGATCTGCGCCACGTCCGCGTCACGGTGCTGGACGACGCCGGCAAGGTCGTCACCGGCGGCCTCGGCCGGGTCCGGCACGACCCGCACGCGGCGCCGGCCTGGTTCGCGGCCCTGATCGCCCCGGCGATCCGCGAGCACGACCTGCCGATCGTGGCGCAGGGCCGGCGCATCGGCACCGCCCGCATCACCACCCAGCCGCACGACGAGATCGACGAGGTCTGGGTCTATGCCCTGTCGCTCTCGCTTGCCAGCCTCTGCCTCAGCCTGGGGCTGCTCGGCGCCCTCACGGTGGCGTTCGGCCGCGTCCTGGCGCCGCTGACGGACCTCGCCGAGGGGCTGATCCAGCTGGAGCAGCAGGATTACACCGTCCGGCTCGAACCGCCGGCCTCGCGCGAACTCGCCGCCATCGCCACCCGGTTCAACCGGGTGGCCCAGGCCCTGGCGGAGACGCGGGCCGCCAACGGGCGGCTCAACCGCCAGCTCCTGTCGGCACAGGACGACGAGCGGCGCCGCACGGCCCTGGAGCTGCACGACGAGTTCGGCCCCTGCCTCTTCGCCCTGGAAGCGACCGCCGCCTCGGTGGTCCGCATGGCCGAGGCCGAGGCGCCGCCGGACCGGGCGCGCCTGAAGCAGCGCGCCCAGGACATCGCCAGCATCGTCGGCCAGGTCCAGACCCGGAACCGCGACCTCCTCAACCGGCTGCGGCCGCACGCCCTCGGGCAGGTGCCCCTGCCGGAATGCCTCGATCTGCTGCTGCGCGATTTCCGGCGCCGTCACACCGGGACGCGCTTCGCCGGGAGCTTCGAGGGCCTGGCCCGCGGCTACGGCGACGTGACCGACCTGACCGTATTCCGCTGCATGCAGGAGAGCATGACCAACGCGGTGCGGCACGGCGGGGCGCGGAACGTCACCGTCCAGGTGCGGGACGAGGCCACCACCGCCGGGCGGGTCCTGCGCCTCGCCATCCACGACGACGGCACCGGCATTCCGACCGGTCACAGCCTCGGACTCGGTCTTTCGGGGATGCGGGAGCGCGTGGAAGCCCTCGGGGGCACGTTCATGCTTGACAACGATCAGCCCGGCGCGGTTGTCCGGATCATGATTCCGCTCGATGATGAGCGGGACGTCGACACGAGTCCGATTCCCAGCGCATGAACGCGATCGCCACCACCACCGAGGCGCCGACCCTCGTCATCGACGATCACCCGATCGTACTCCAGGGCTGCCGGCGGGTGCTCGAGGATGCGGGGATCGAGCGGATCATCGAGGCCACCAGCGTGGTCGCGGCCTATCGCAGCTTCCTGCGCCTGCGTCCCGGGACGGTGATCTGCGACCTGACCTTTCAGGGCAGCGGCCTCGCCGGCCTCGAACTGATCCGGCGGATGCGCGACGCCAACCGGGCGGTGCGCATCCTCGTCTTCAGCATGCACAACGATCCGGTCATCGTCGCACGGGCCCTGGAGGCCGGAGCCCTCGGCTACGTGCTCAAGGACCACGCCTCCGGCGAGCTTTTCGAGGCCTTCGAGCGGGTCCGGTCCGGCCGCCCCTACCTCGATCCGCGCCTGGCCACCGAGGTCGCGATGCTCCGCACCGACCCGAAGCGCACGCCCGAGACCCAGCTGACGCCGCGCGAACTGCAGATCCTGCAGCGCCTGGCGCAGGGCAAGTCCTACGGCGCCATCGCGAGCGACCTGTCGGTGAGCTACAAGACCATCACCAACGCCTGCTCGATGATGCGCCAGAAGCTCGGCCTGCGCACCCTCGCGGAGCTGATCCACCTGGCGGTGACGCAGGCGCAGCGCCAGGGCTGAGCGGACGGCGGCTCAGCCGAGGCCGCCCATCGCGCGCACCACCGCCCACTCGGCCTCCGTCACGGGCTGGACCGAGAGGCGGGAATTGTTGGCGATCACCATGGCGGCGAGGCGCGGCTCGGCCTTGATCGCCTCCAGGGTCACGGGGCGGGGCAGCGCTTCGACGGCGCGCAGATCGACCATGCCGAAGCGGCCGGTCGCGTCGGAATCATCCGGGTAGTAGGGCCGGATCACCTCGACGATGCCCACCACCGCCTTGCCCTCGTTGGAGTGGTAGAAGAATCCGCGCTCGCCCACCTCCATCGCCATGAGGTGCTTCTTGGCGACGTGGTTGCGCACGCCGTTCCAGTGCGTGCCGGCGCCGCCCGCGGCGACCTGCTGCTCCCAGGACCAGGTCGAGGGCTCGGACTTGTAGAGCCAGTAGGCCATGCGCTTCTCCAGAGACGCCGGCTCCATAGCACCGGCCAAGCGTGGCCGTCAGGCCCCCCGGAGCGCGGCCTCCCAGTAGCGCAGGCTCGTGGCGTTGATCGGGGCGCCGGCCTTCGCGTTCCGGGCTGTGACGAAGGCGTGGAACTCGGTCGCCGCCTCGGGCCCCAGGAGATCGGACAGGGCCGAGAGGATGCGGGTGATGCGCAGGTGGTTGTGGTCGTGCGGCCGCAGCCAGCCGTCGGTCTCGGCATAGAAGCGGGTCATCCGCCCGAGGGCGGCGCGCAGGCCCGACAGGGCCGCCGGATCGGCGCGGATCGCCTCGGCTTCGGCCCGGCTCAGCACCGGCGCACCCGGTACGGCGAGGCTCGCCTCGTGCAGGGGGAAGCACCATTGGATGAAGTCGTGCACGCCCTCGATATGGGCGTCGTCGAAGGCGAGGATCTCCCTCAGGCGCCGCCCGGCCCCGTCTTTGCCGGAGCCTGTCAGGAAGGCGCGGATGGGGTGCTGGCTCACTCGGCTTCTCCCCGCAGCGGCCGCGCCAGCAGGGCGGCGATGACGCCGTCGACGCTGGCGCCGCCCGAGACAATAGCGGCCACCGCCTCGGCCACCGGCATCTCGATACCCCGGGCGCGGGCGAGGTCGACCAGGGCGGCAGCCGTGAAGGCGCCCTCCGCCAGCTTGCCGCCGGCGGCCGCCTCGGGCGATGCCCCCGCGCCGAGGCGCTGGCCGAAGGCGAAGTTGCGCGATTGCGGCGAGGAGGCGGTGAGCACCAGGTCGCCGAGGCCCGACAGGCCCATCAGCGTCTCCGGCCGGCCGCCATAGGCGCGGGCGAAGCGCATGAGTTCGGCGAAGGCCCTGGCGATCAGCGCGGCCCGGGCGCTCTCGCCGAGACCGCGTCCGGCAACGATGCCCGATGCGATGGCGAGGACGTTCTTGCCGGCCCCGCCGATCTCGACGCCGCGCACGTCGTCGGTGTGATAGACCCGGAGCGTCGGCCCCGAGAGGGTGCCGGCCAGGCGCGCGGCGAGACCGGCATCCGCCGCCGCGAGCGTCACGGCGGTGGGCAGGTTGCGGGCGACGTCCGCGGCGAAGCTCGGGCCGGACAGGACCGCCACCGGGGCAGCGGCGCCGAGCTGCTCGGCTGCGACATCACTCATGAAGGCGTCGGTGCCGCGCTCGATCCCCTTGGCGCAGAGCACGATGGCGGCTTGGCGCGCGAAGGCGGCGCCCAGGTCGGCCAGAACCCCGCGCAGGGTCTGGGCCGGCGTCACCATCAGCACCGTCCCGGCCTCGGCGAGGTCGGAAGCTCCGGCGGTGACGGCGATGCGGGGGTGCAGGGGCACACCGGGCAGGTAGCGGGCGTTCTCGCGGGTGTCCTGCAGGCGCGCCGCCGCCTCCGGGTCGCGCAGCCACAGGGTCACGTCGTGCCCGGCCGCGGCGGCCGCGTTGGCCAGCGCCGTGCCCCAGGCACCGCCGCCGACGACTCCGATCCGCTTCATGCGCTGGTCCCTCGCGATCTGACGTGGTCCGCCCGCAGACGATACAGGAGATGCGGCCGCAGCGGATGCCCCGGCGGCAGGGCCGGATGCGGGAAGCCGCCCTCCGGGCGCATGCCGAGGCGCTCCATCACCCGGCGCGAGGGCGTGTTTCCCTCGGCCGTGAAGGCGACGACCCCGGAGAGGCCGCAGCGGCCGAACAGGTCGGCGAGGGCGAGGCGAGCCCCCCGCGTGGCGATCCCATGGCCCCAGGCCTCGCGCGCCAGGCGCCAGCCGATCTCGACGGTCTCGCCCGGCCGCTCGCCGCCCGGGAACGGCATGGGCCGCAGGAGACGCGCGCCGCCGATCATCCCGACGAACCCGCGTCCCTCCACCGTGACGGCCCAGGGGCCGAAGCCGTCCACCGCGAAGCGCCGGGCACAGGTCCGCGCCTCGGCCCGGCTCGCGGCCGCGTCCTTGGTGGCGGGGAAGTGGCGCATGACCTCCGGGTCGGCGTTGAGGGCGGCAAAGCGCGCTTCGTCGCCCGCCTGCCAGGGCCGCAACAGGAGGTTTCCGTCGCGAAGGCCCTCGGGCGGCGCCACCGCGTCGGCCTCCCGCAGCTTGCCGCGCAGGGCCAACGAGCGCCGGTTCAGCGCGCGCAGGTCGGCCCGGCCGAAGAGGACCGCCTCGCCGAGTTCGGTGGCGGCGGCGAGCTGACCAAGGGGCAGGTTCGCCCAGGCCGGGGCCGGCACGCTCTCGCGCCAGGGGCCGCCGCAAGTGTTGTCGAGGAGGATGCGCGCGAAGCAATGGTCGCGGTGCACCGGCCAGTCCGGGCGGGCCGCCTCGGGCAGGCGTCGCTCGACGAGGTCGCGCCAGCGCAGCCGCGCGGCCTCAGGCAACCGCCTTCGGCTCCGCGAAGGGCCAGCGGGCGCGGGCCGGCGCGGTGAGGTCGTCCACGAGGCCGAGGCGCAGGCGCTCGATACCCGCCCAGGCGATCATCGCGCCGTTGTCGCCGCACAGGGCCAGGGGCGGCGCCACGAAGGCGAGGCCCGCCTCGCCGGCCTGGGTGGTGAGCGCCCGGCGGATCGCGCCGTTGGCCGCCACCCCGCCGGCCGCCACCAGGGCGGTGGGATGGCCGGCCACGGAGGCGAAGTCGCGCATCGCCACCCGCAGGCGGTCGACCACCACGTCGACCACCGCCGCCTGGAAGCCGGCGCAGAGGTCGGCGACGTCGACGGAGGAGAGCGGCGCCAGCTTCTCCGCCTCGATCCGCAGGGCGGTCTTCAGGCCGGACAGGGAGAAGTTGGCCTCACGCCGCCCCAGCATCGGCCGCGGCAGGGCGAAGCGCTCCGGATCGCCGGTCTCGGCCAGGCGCTCGACCTCGGGGCCGCCCGGATAGCCGAGGCCAAGGAGCTTGGCGACCTTGTCGAAGGCCTCGCCGATGGCGTCGTCGATGGTGGTGCCGAGGCGGACGTAATCGCCGACCCCCCGCACCGCCACGAGCTGGGTGTGCCCGCCGGAGGCGAGGAGCAGAAGGTAGGGGAACCCGATGCCGTCGGTGAGCCGCGCCGTCAGCGCATGCGCCTCCAGGTGGTTCACCGCGATCAGGGGCTTGCGCGCCACCAGCGCCAGGGTCTTGGCCGTGACGAGGCCGATGAGCACGCCGCCGATCAGGCCGGGCCCGGCCGCCACCGCGATGCCGTCGACCTGGGCCAGGGTCAGGCCGGCGCTGCCCAAAGCCCGGTCGATGAGCCGGTCGAGCACCTCCACATGGGCGCGGGCCGCAATCTCGGGAACGACGCCGCCATAGGCCGCGTGCTCGGCGATCTGGCTCAGCACCTCGTTGGAGAGGATGCGCCCGCGCCCGTTCTCGCCGGGGGCGACTACGGAGGCGGCGGTCTCGTCGCAGGTCGTTTCGATGCCGAGGACGTTCATGGACGGCGGATCATCTCGAAGGGGGCCTCGTCGGAGGGGTGCGGTGTGGCCCGGGGGATGCGCCGCACCCTATCGTCCGCCTCCTCCGGCGGCAACGACGGGTTGCCAGCGGCGGCGAGACCGGCATGGATGGGCGCGGGGTTCTGGGAGCGCGAAGCGGGATGCGGATCTGGGTGGCGCGGCCGGAACCGGGGGCGGCGCGGACGGGCGCGCGCCTTGCCGCCCTGGGACACCGGCCCCTCGTCGCCCCGGTCCTCACCGTCGCACCGACGGGATTCCGCCTGCCAGAGGAGACCTTCGCCGGGCTGATCCTCACAAGCGCCAACGCGGCGGCGGCGCTGACGCCGGCGGAGCGCGCGCGCCTCCGCGCGGTCCCGACCTTCGCGGTGGGAGCCCGGACCGCCGCCCTCGCGCGGGAGCTGGGCTTCGCGGACGTCCGCGAGGCGGAGGGCGACGCGCGGGCCCTGACCCGGCTGGTCCGGGCCTCCCTGCCCTTGGGCGCGCACCTCGTCCACGCGGCGGGGGCCGAGCGCAAGGCCGAGCCCGCCGCCTCCCTGATCGCGGCCGGATACCGCCTCGCGGTATGCGAACTCTACGCCGCGCGGGAGGTGGCGCGGCTGCCCGATGCGGCGGCGGACGCCCTCGCAGGCCGGCGCCTCGACGGGGCGCTCCACTACTCCCGGCGCAGCGCGCAGGCGGCACACGATCTCGCCACGGCGGCCGGGCTCGGCGGAGCCTTCGGAGACCTGACGCATTACTGCTTGTCGGCGGATGTCGCCGCGCCCCTGGTCACCGCCGGGGTCGCGGTCCATTTCGTGCCCGACCGCCCCGGGGAGGACGCGCTCCTCGCGGGATTGCCGGCCCCCGGGCCAACAGGATTTCGATAAGGGCCTCGCTCCGGCGGCGGCCCTGGTGCTAGGACGAGCGCAAGAAGCTGCGCCGCCAGCCTCGACCCACCGGGCGCCGGATGCGCCGAACGGGTCGGGCGGCGGGAGACGGGAAGGGAGCCTTGAACCGTGAAACCACCCAACAGCGACCCCAACCGCCCGGGTTCTCCCACCGGCAACCGGCCGGCCGAGCCCGGCAAGCCCGCCACGCCGGGCGGCTCCCTTCCGCCGAAGGTCGAGGCCTCGGCCAAGCCGGGTCAGCCCGGCGGCACGCCGGGTACGTTCGGCAAGAGTGAGCCGGGGAAAGGTGAGCCGGCAAAGGCAGAGCCGGTCACGGAAGGCACGAAGACGGACGCCGTGAAGACGGAAGCCGCCAAGGCCGCGATCCTCACGCCCGACGCTGGCAAAGCCGACACCGTCAAATCCGATGCTCCCAGAGCCGACGCCGTGAAGCCGGATGCCTCCAAGCCGGACCTGACCCGCCCCGATCCGCTCGCTGTCGGCGCCGCGAAGACCGAGACGATCAAGGCCGATGCGCCGAAGCCGGAGGCTCTCAAGCCCGATGCGTCGAAGGCTGACGCTGCCAGAACCGATGCTTCGAAGGCCGAGTCACCGAAGGCCGACTCCGGGAAATCCGAGCCGCCCCGCTCCGGCGGATTCGCGGGACCGCAGCCCGGCGCGCGTCCGGGCCAGTCCGTGACTGATGGCCCGATCATCGACCTGAAGGCCAAGCGCATGCCGGACCCCGTGCCACCGGCGAAGCCGGCCGGTGCTGCCGGTGCTGCCGGTGCTGCCGGTGCTGCCGGTGCTGCCGGTGCTGCCGGTGCT
>NZ_LMMK01000001.1:191622-285732 GCF_001422795.1 Methylobacterium sp. Leaf88
CGGGAATGGCGAGCAAGCCGGCCGACGGCAAGACCTCTGATAGCAAGACGTCCGATTCCAAAACCGCTTCGGAGCTCCCGAAGGCGGGTGGTCCGACGACGCCCCGCATCACCCCGGCCGCCGCGGCTGCCCCGGCCGCTTCGTCCGGGGCCGGCTTCGGCTCCCTCGTCACCGCCGGCCTCCTTGGTGGCGTGGTGGGGGCCGGCCTCCTGTTCGGCGTCGCGCGCAGCGGCCTGATGGCCCCGGGCGAGGATGCCCGCATCACCGCCCTCGACCAGCGGATCGCCGCCCTCGCCCCGAAGGATGCGGTGGCCGGCCTGGACAAGCGGGTCGCCGCGAACGAGGCCGCCCTCAAGGCCGTTCCGGAGGCGGTGTCGACGGCGCGCCAGGCCCTCGAGAAGGCGAACGCGGCCCAGGGCGGCGCGCCGGCTCAGGCCGAGGGAGCGCCCGCTGCGGCGGCTCCGGCCGCCGTGCCGGCCGATCTCGTCGCCCGCCTCGACGCCCTGGACCAGCGCGTCTCGGCGCTCCAGGAAGAACCGGGCCGCGACCAGGGCGGCGACGCCCGGATGGCGGTGACCCAATCCGCGGGACCGCAGCTCGCCGCGCTGGAACAGCGCCTGAAGGCCATCGAGGGCAAGGTCGAGTCCGCGCCGAAGCCCGCCGCGCAGCCCGATCTCGCCCCGAAGCTCGCCGCCCTCCAGGGCGACGTCGAGGCCAAGACCAAGGCCAATGCCGAGGCCGCCCAGGCGCTGAGCCAGAAGGTGGCCGCCCTGCAGCAGTCGCTGGAGGCTCGCGTCCAGGCCGCCACCGAGGCGGTCCAGGCCGCGACCCAGGCGAGCGAGAAGGTCGTCGACGCGAACAAGACCCAGGCGGCCGAGGCGGCCAAGGCGGTGGAGCGCCAGCTCCAGGCCCAGGCCGACAAGATCGCCGGCCTCGACAAGGCCGTCTCAGAGCGGGCCGAGACCGCGACCCTGCAGGCCGCCCTGCGCGTCGTGTCGGCCGACCGGATCGTCACCGCCCTCAACACCGGCGCCCCCTACGCGGATGCCCTCTCGGCCCTGCGCGGGCTGGAGCCGGGCGACCCGGCCCGCCTCACGGCGGTGGCGGCCTTCGCCGACAAGGGGGCCCCGACCGCCCGCTCGCTCGCAGCCGAGTTCCGCCCCGTCGCCGAGCGAATCGCGGCGAAGCGCCGGGCGGCCCAGACCAAGGCCGTGGCCGAGACCGGCGACATCGGGACCAAGCTGATGAGCATGGCCGAGTCGATCGTCCAGGTCCGGCGCGTCGAGACCCCGGCCGCCGGCGGCACCCCCGGCGCGGCGGCCCCCGACACCGCCCCGAAGGTGCAGGACGCCCTCGACCGCGGCGCGATCAAAGAGGCCGCCGAGGCCTTCGCGGCGCTGCCCGAGGCGGACCGGGCCGAGGCCGGCGATTTCGGGACCAAGCTGGCCTCGCGCGTCGCCGCCGCCGACGCGGCCCAGGGCCTGCTCGCCGACGCCTTCAAGGGCCTGCCCGCAACCGGCGCCTCCCGTTGAGCGCGCGGCCGCGCGCCCTGTCCTCCGGCGGGATGCGCGGCCACCCGGATTTCGCGCGGGAGCGCCCAACGCTCCCGCCCCCGACTCTCGGTGTCGCCGGACCGGCCGACGCCACTCCCAGGAGTTTCTGATCCCATGTGGCGCGCCCTCGCCTTCCTGGCCCTTCTCGCGGTTGCCGCCTATGGCGCGACCTGGGTCGCCGACCATCCCGGCACCGTCACCATCGTGTGGAACGGCTACGAGGTGGCCACCAGCCTCGCCATCGGGCTGATCGGCGTCCTGATCGCCGCCATCCTGATCGGCTTCATCTGGGCCATCGTGCGGGGCTTCATCACCTTGCCGGAGACGCTGGTGCGCGGCTCGCGCGACCGGCGCCGGGCCAAGGGCTTCTCGGCCCTGTCCCGCGGCATGGTCGCCGTCGGGTCGGGCGATCCCCTCGCCGCCCGCCGCCACGCCAACGACGCCGAGCGCCTGCTCGGCGCCGAGCCGCTGACGCTGCTGCTCAAGGCCCAGGCCGCCCAGATCTCCGGCGACCGCGAGGCCGCCGAGCAGGCCTTCCAGCGCATGGTCAACGACCCCGAGACCCGCGTGCTCGGCCTGCGCGGCCTGTTCGTCGAGGCCCGCCGCCGCGAGGACGACGCCTCCGCCCGCGCCTACGCCGCCGAAGCCGCCCGCCTGGCGCCCAGCGTCACCTGGGCCAACGAGGCCGTCCTGGAGGCGCAATGCGCCGACGGCGACTGGAGCGGGGCCAACGAGACCGTGGAGCGCCGTGCCTCCCTGGGCCTCATCGACAAGTCGACCGCCCGGCGCCAGCGCGCTGTCCTGCTCACCGCCGCCGCGCAGGAGCGCGAGGCCGGCGAACCGGAGGCCGCCACCGAGCGCGTGCTCAAGGCGGTCAAGCTCGCCCCCGACCTCGTCCCGGCCGCGGTGCTCGCCGCGCGCCTGATGGTGCGCCGGGGCGACCTGCGGAAGGGCGCCAAGATCATCGAGGCCGCTTGGCGCGCCGGGCCGCACCCGGACCTCGCCAAGACCTACCTGAACCTGCGCACCGGCGATTCCGTGCGCGACCGCATGGCCCGCGCCGAGACCCTGGCCAAGATCTCGTCCTGGCACCCGGAGGCCCGCCTCGCCATGGCGCAGGCGGCCTACGAGGCCCGCGAGTTCGGCCAGGCCCGCGAAGCCCTGGCGCCCCTCCTCGCCGACCGGCCCACGGTCCGCGCCTGCCTGACCATGGCCCGCATCGAGGAGGCCGAGCACGGCGCCGGTTCGGGCCGGACCCGCGAATGGCTCTCCCGCGCCGCGCACGCCCCGCGCGATCCGCTCTGGATCGCCGACGGCATCGCGTCCGAGACCTGGGCGCCCGTCTCGCCGGTGAGCGGCCGCCTGGACGCCTTCGTCTGGAAGACGCCGACCGAGCTGATCGCCGGCCCCGAGGCGCCGCACGACGAGGACGCAACGGCCTCCGAGGGCGTCCTCGCGGCCCCGATGCCGGCCGCTCCGGCGGCGTCCTCGCCGAAGCCGATGCCGGTGGCCTCGCCGAAGGCGGATGGTGCGGCCGAACCCAAGCCCGCGACGGTGCTGTTCCCGTCCGCCGCCAAGGAGACGGCGCCGGTGGCCGCCGGGATGGCGACCGCGGCCGCGCACCCCGCGTCGGGTTCCACCCCGGTAAGCCCGTCCCCGGCCTCGGGTCCGCTCTCCGCCAAGTCGCCGACCCCGGTGGTGTTTCCCCCGCCGAAGGCCGGCGACACCCAGCCCCGCCGAGCCGGCTGAGGGCGACCCCGGTCGCCGAGCCCGGTCGCGCCGCTAGGCTCGGGGCCAGCATGGCGCATGGAGGGACGGTCCCAAGCGACCGTCCTTAAAGGTCGGTTCACGCAATTCCGCTAATCCTCTCGATCAGCGAGTTCTGCGTAACCGAAGTGCCATGTCCCCATCTTTCGACGATGCGCCGGACCTCTCCGGCCTGATCGAGTTGTCGCGTCTCGACAGCCTCGATCTGAAACCCGTCATCCTTCGGGTGCAGACGGATCACTTTCTCTCGGCCACGGTCCGGGACCGGAAGACCGTCGCGGCCTTCGCCTCCCTGGCCGGAGGACTGATCCCGATCGTCGACGCCGAGACCGCCGAGATCGTCGCCCGCAAGCTCGCGCCCTTTCCCGACACGCCGCCCGCCCTTCTCGCCGCCCTGGTGGAGCGTGGCGGCGGCGCCCGGGACGCCGTCCTCGCCCAGGCTCCCATCCTCACGCAGGGGATGATCCAGGCCGCCCTCGTCGAGGACGCCGATCTCGGCCCCGCCATCGCCAGCCGGCACGATCTCAGCCGCGCCACCATCCTGGACCTGATCGGCCGCGAGAATCCCGGCATCGACCGGGCGCTGGCCGCCAATCCGGCCGCCACCCTTCAGGGCGAGTTGCTGGCCCGCCTCGTCGCCCGCGCGCGCAAGCAGCCGGACCTCGGCCGGACGCTCCTCGCCCGCCACGACCTCGCCCATGCCGACGTGGCGCCGCTGTTCCTGTTGGCGGACGAGACCCGCCGCGAGGCGATCGGCCACGCGATGATGGCGACGGCGGCCCTGCGGCCGAATCCGCCGGCACCGCGCGAGGCCGGCGCCGTGCTCACCGGCTTCTCCGCCCGCGGCGACGTGGCCGGGTTCGTGGCCGCCATCACCGAGATGCTGGGCCTGCCCAAGGGCTTCCTCGCCACCACCCCCGATCCCTCGCTGCGCTACGAGCTGCTGACGGTCGCCCTGCGCGCCGCCGGCCTGCACGAAGAGGAGGCGGTCTACATCTACCTCACCCTGAACGAGACCGTGGCGCAGTCGGTCGACCGCGTGTTCAGCCTGGTCAAGCTGTTCCGGACCCTCCCGCGGGTCGCCGCGCGCGACCTCCTGGCCGCGATCCTGGCCTGGACCCCGCCGGAGCGGGCCTCGCAGGCGGGGCACCAGCCCTACCATGCCCCGGACGCCCAGCGCCCCCGGGCGCAGGCCACGGCCAGCGAGCGCCCGCCCCTGCGCACGCCCCTGCCGAGCCGGCAGCGCCAGGCGACCTGATCCGGCCCCGCGAAGCCCGCGCGGGACGCCGCCTATTCGGCGAGATCGAGGCGGTGGCGTCCGGCGCGATCGTCGATCTCGACGATCCAAAGATCGTCGTCGAAGCGCAGCTCCTTGCCGAGGCGCACCTCCACGTCGGCGGGCGCGGCCTCGCTGAGCAGGGCCACGAAGCGGCGGTCGCCGTGGGACTCGGTGTCCACGAGGGATTGCGGGGCCGGGCCGTAGAGATCGGCCCGGCCGTCGAGGCGATCCACCTTCACGAAGATCGCCCCCGCCTCGGGGGAACCGCGGCGGCGCTGCACCGCGGCGATGCCCTCGATGTCGAGGCGGCGAAGATGGGCGGAAACCCAGAAATCCGAGCGCAGGCGTGCCATGTGCCGGTCTATAGCACGCCGCCCCGCCGGATCAGCCCCGGGCGGCGCCCGCCCGGGTGGCGAGCTCGCGGAAGGTCCGCGGCGAGGGCTCGCCTTTCACCGGAAGCTTGCGGTCCCGCTCGAATTTCTCGATCGCCGCCCGGGTGCTGGCGCCCATCAGGCCGTCGGCCTTCAGCGGCCCGTAGCCGAGCTTGACCAGGGCGCGCTGGGCCTGGGCGATGGAGAGGCCGCCGAGGGTCGCCACCGAGGCGGTGGTCTCCGCCCCCGCCGGCTCGCCGGCCCGGATGATCTCGCCGATGCCGTCCCGCGGCGCGCGCGCCGCCTCGGCCCGGGACGGCTCCGCCTTCGAGGACTCGGGCTTGCTGGACACCTCGGGCTTGCCGGACGGGTCGGATTTGCCCGCCTCCGCCTTCGCGACCACGGGGGCCGCGGGCTTCGGGGCCTCGGTCGCCCGGGCGAGGGCCGGCTTGGCCGGGAGCTTGGGGAAGATCGGCGCGGGATGGCGGCCCATCTGGTAGCCGAGCGCGTTCAGGCAGATCATCGACACGGCGCCGAGGACGACGGCGACCCCGAGGGCCTCGCCGGGATGGCGCAGGACCGCGCGGCCCGCGCCTCCCGCCAGCGCCCCGAACCCCGCCAAGCCGCCGAGCCCGGCGAAGCGGCCGGGGGCCGGCCGTCGCCGGGCAGCGGGCCGGGCCTCGCGGCCGCGGGACGGAACGACGATCTCTCGCTGGTCGCGGCGTGCTTGCGGCTCGCGCATTCGATCTCCTCAGGGCTGATCGCAACGGTGTCCGGGCCCCGCGCGAAGCGGGGTCCGGACGATCCGGTGCCGGCAGGATCGCGGCGCACTCATCCGGCGCGCCGCAGCGGAACGTAGCTCTCGCGCACCGTCTCGGGGCTCGATTCGAACAGGCCCATGGGCCGGCGCATCGGCACGGGACCGTCGTTCACGGCACCGACGAGGCTGCCGCCCGAGACCGACGGGCGCAGGCGGGTGCGGATCGGGGCCGCCGGGACGGCGCCGGTGCCGACCCGGCAGGCGCGCGGCAGGGTGACGATGATCGTGGTGCCCTCGCTCCGGGTGCTCTCGATGGTGATGGCCCCCCCGTGCAGGCCGACGAGGCCCTGCACCACCGAGAGGCCGAGGCCGGTGCCCTCGTGGGTGCGCTCGTAGCCGCCGGCGCACTGGTAGAACGGGCTGCCGACGCGGGGCAGGTCGGCCTCGCTGATGCCGATGCCGGTATCGGCGACGATGAGGTCGAGGTGCTTGGCCGAACCGCGCAGGCCGACCTCCACCCGCCCGCCCCGCGGGGTGAACTTCACCGCGTTCGACAGGAGGTTGATGACCATCTGGCGGCAGGCGCGCAGGTCGGCGGTGATCTCCACCGGCGCGACGCTCGCGTCGCGCACCAGGGCGATGCCGGCCTGGTCGAACTTGAGCTGCATCAGGTTGCAGCAGGTCTGGATCAGGGCCGAGAGGTCGAAGGGCTCCGGGGCGTAGTCGAAATGGCCGCTCTGGATCCGCGACATGTCGAGGAGCGTGTTGACGACTTCCAGCAGGTGCTGGCCGGAATTCCGGATGATGCCGGCATATTCCCGGGTGCGCTCCGGATCGGTCGCCATCCCGCCCTCCCCCGAGAGCACCTCGGAGAAGCCGATGATGGCGTTGAGCGGCGTGCGCAGTTCGTGGCTGACATTGGCCAGGAAGCGGCTCTTGACCTCGTCCGCCCGCTCGGCTTCGGCGCGGGCCTGCTCCAGCTCCTCGGCATGGCGGCGGTGCTCGGTGACGTCGCGGGTCACCGCGACGACGCTGGATCGCGGGCGGCCGGGCGAGGCCGTCTCCGCCGTCTGGGCGTCGATCCGGTGAATGCGCATCTCGGCGAAGATCACCTGCGGCGCGGTCTCGGCGCGGGCCGCGGCGCTGTCGAGGTGCAGGCGGAACTGGACCCGGGCCGGGCGGCCATGGGCGGCGACGTCGCTCAGCGCCTGCAGCAGCAGGGGGCGGTCGCCCACATGGACGCGCTCCAGCAGGCCGTGGCCGTGCAGGGAGGCCGGTTCGGCCCCGAGGAAGCGGGTGGCCGAGGCGCTGGCCTCGAGGACGCGGCCGTTGGGGTCGTGCCAGGTCACGAGGTCGTCGATGGCCGAGAGCAGCATGCGGTCGCGGCGCTCGTTGTCGCGCAGGCGGGCGAGCCAGCGGCCCTCGTGGCGGAAATGTTCGAGGGCCTGGGCCGCGATGTGCCCGATCGCCGTGATGGCGAAGACCGGCATCGCCAGGGCGCGCGACCACTCGGGCAGCGGGGTGCCCTCGGCGAGGGGCGGCAGCAGGGCCACCGCGAGGGCTCCCAGGGCCGCGATGATGGCGGCGGCCAGGGTGGCGCGCCGCGAGCCCGAGACCACGGCCTCGAGGGGGATCGCCACCAGCCAGATCGCGGCGGCGGAATTGGCGCCCCCCGTCATCATTGCGAGGCAGACCACCACGCCGGTCAGGCCCGCCGAGGAGATGGCGTGGGCGAGCCAGAGGATGCCTGTGCGGGACAGGAGGACGGCGGCGAAGACCGGCAGCATCAGGCTGGCGATGGCCAGGGCCTCGACGCCGGTGGGCACGCCGCGCAGCACGAGGTAGGGCGGCAGGCCCAGCATCATCATCAGGCCGGTGGCAAGGCGGGAGACCAGGAAGCGCTCGTGCCGGAAGCGCACGCCGCCATCCTCTTTCACCGACTCATGGACGAGCCCCGCGAGGCGGACATCGATGAGGGAAGCCAGGGCACCGTAGATACGCAATACCGACACGCACAGCGCGGACAGGGCCCGACGGCCATCCCCGACGCCCCTTGGCTCGACGAAAACTCGACTGAGGGCAACTTCGCAGAGCCGACTTAAGCGAGTCTTGCGCTAGACAGTCCGATTGTCTCCGCATGCTTTCCGGGACGTAACCATGACCGGTCCCTCCGAAAGACCTTTTCGGGCCACGACACGAAAAAGCCTCGAAGGACATCGGGATAAGCTTGTGTTCACCATTCCGGCGCTTTGCAGGCGGCGCGTCAGGGGGTCTTTACCGGTCGCGTCCGACGGTGTTCGCGCCCCGGCCGGGGCGCGTCCGGGACGAGACCCATGTCCTTCCTCATCCGTGCCGGTCTCGTGATCGGCGTCCTGTCCTGGCTGGCGCTTCAGCGCCAGGGCGAGCGCGCGCCCGCGCCACCGGCGGTGGCCGATGCGGCGGCGGCGGCCTGGGACGCGCTGCCCGCGCCCCTGCGCGACGCCGCCCTGCGCGAGGGCGCCGCGGAGATCGGGCGGCGGGCCTTCACCGCCTCGCCCGTCTCCCGCGACACCCTCTCGGACAGCGACAGAAAAGTCCCGTGGCGGGGCGCGCAAACCCACGCGGATCGCGCTACGCTGGCCCAACGCGGGGAACGCGGGCCCCCGTAAGGGGGTAGATGGTTCGCGACGCGGCGAGGGATCCAGCGGATGTTCGGCTACGGGATGGAATACGAGGGCGCTGCCTTCTGGCTGCCCGTTGTCTGGGCGGGCCTGCTGGCGCTCGCGGTGGCGATGTACGTCGTCATCGACGGCTTCGACCTCGGGGTCGGCATCCTGTTCACGGCGGCGCGGAAGGGCAATTGGCGCGACCGGATGATGCTCTCGGTCGCCCCGATCTGGGACGGCAACGAGACCTGGCTGGTGCTCGGCGGCGGGGGCCTGTTCGCGGTGTTCAGCGTCGCCTACGCCATCCTCCTGCCGGCGCTCTACATTCCGATCATCCTGATGCTGATCGCCCTGATCTTCCGCGGCGTCGCCTTCGAATTCCGCTTCAAGGCGGACCGCTCGCAGTTCATCTGGGACAACGCCTTCCACTACGGTTCACTGCTGGCGACCTTCGCGCAGGGCATGGTGCTCGGTGCCTTCGTCCAGGGCTTCAAGGTCGAGGGCCGCGGCTTCGCCGGCGGCACCCTGGACTGGCTCACCCCCTTCAGCGTGCTCACCGGCATCGGCCTCGTCTGCGGCTACGGCCTCCTCGGCGCGACCTGGTGCGTGATGAAGACCTCGGGCGAGCTCGAGATCTGGGCCCGGCGCAAGAGCCTGCAGTTCCTGGCCGCCACCATCGTGTCAATGGCGGTGGTGAGCGCCTGGGTGCCGTTCCTCGGCCTCGACATCCAGTGGCGCTGGATCTCCTGGCCGAACATCCTCTACGTGGCGCCCGTTCCGGTGGTGACGGCCCTGGTGGCCTGGGGCATCTTCCAGGGCATCCGCGACGGCCGCCACGTGGCGCCGTTCCTCCTCACCATCGCGCTGTTCCTGCTCGGCTTCCTCGGCCTCGCCATCAGCCTGTTCCCCTACATCGTGCCGCCGCACTACACGATCTGGCAGGCGGCCAACGCGGTCAGCGCCCTACAATTCGCCCTCGTCGGCTACGCCGTGGTGATGCCGCTGACCCTGGCCTATACCGGCTACGCCTACTGGGTCTTCCGCGGGAAGGTGGCGGAGGACATCGCATCCGGGGGCTACGGGCATTGAGCGGACGATCCTCTGGGGCCAAGGGCCGCCGGCTGCTCTGGTTCGTCGCCTTCTACGCCGCCAGCCTCGTGACCTTCACGGCGCTGGTCTATCTCCTGCGCGCCGTCGTGAAGGGGTGATCGGCCCGCCGAGTGCGCGGGCCGTTCGCGGGGAGACGCGCCGCCTTCACCCCCACAGGTCTGGTTCGGGCGGATGGATCAGGCTGCCCTCGAAGCGCAGGCCCGGCTCCCGGTCCCGGGCCAGGAGCAGCGGACCGTCGAGGTCGACGTAGTCCGCGTGGTGGGCGAGCAGCATGGCGGGCGCCATGGCCAGGGAGGTGCCGACCATGCAGCCGATCATCAGGGAGAAGCCCCGCGCCCGCGCCTCGTGGGCCAGCATCACCGCCTCGGTGAGGCCGCCGGCCTTGTCGAGCTTGATGTTGATGGCGTCGTAGCGCCGGCTGAGGGCGTCGAGGCCGGCCCGGTCGTGCAGGCTCTCGTCGGCGCAGATCGGGATCGGCCGGGCGATCTCGGCGAGGAGCGCGTCCTCGCCGGCGGGCAGCGGCTGCTCGATCAGGCCGACGCCGGCCGCGACGCAGGCCGCGAGGTTGGCCTCGATCGTCTCGGGGCGCCAAGCCTCGTTGGCATCGACGATGAGGCGCGCATCCGGTGCGCCGCGCCGCACGGCGGCGATGCGCTCCGGGTCGCCGACGCCGCCGAGCTTCACCTTGAGCAGGTGCCGGTGCGCGGCCTGGCGGGCCGCCGCCTCCATGCTCTCCGGGTCCCCGAGGCTCAGGGTGTAGGCGGTGGTGGCGACCTGCGGTGCCGACAGGCCGGCGATCGCGAAGGCGGGGCGCCCGAGCTGCTTGGCCTCCAGGTCGAACAGGGCGCAATCGAGGGCGTTGCGGGCGGCCCCCGGCTTCATGCCGACCTGCAGGTCCGCCCGGGTCGCCCCCATGGCGATCGCCTCGGCGTGATCCCGGATCAGCGCGACGACGCTCTCCACGGTCTCGCCGTAGCGGGCATAGGGCACGCACTCGCCGCGGCCGGCCCGGCCCTCCCCGTCGGAGACGGTGGCGACCACCACCACCGCCTCGGTGCGGCTGCCCCGCGCGATGGTGAAGGCCCCGGCGATCGGGAACGACTCGACCGCGACGTCGAGGTGCCGGGTCACGCGCTCGCCCCCGTGGCGGCGGGGGGAAACTCGGACACGATCCGGTCGACGATGGCCTCGACGCCGAAGCGGACCGGGTCGGTGGCCGGCAGGTCGTGGTCCCGGGCGAGGTCGGCGAGCAGCGTGCGGGCCGCCCCCTCCGCCAGGTCCTGCGTGTTGACGGCGATGCCCACCGGACGGATGTCCGGGTTCGTCAGGCGGCCGAGCTGGACGGTGAGATCGATGACCTGCCGGATCGTCGGAAGCGAGTGCTCGACGCCGCGCATCGTCGTGCGGGTCGGCTCGTGGCAGACCACGAAGGCATCGGCCTGCGCCCCGTGCAGCAGCCCGAGGCTCACGCCGGCGAAGGAGGGGTGGAATAGCGAGCCCTGCCCTTCGAGCAGGTCCCAGTGGTCCGGCGCTGCGGCGGGGGCGATCCACTCGACGGCGCCGGAGATGAAGTCGGCCACCACCGCATCGATGGCGACGCCGCGCCCCGAGATGAAGACGCCGGTCTGGCCGGTGGCGCGGAAATCCGCGTCGAGGCCGCGCTCGCGCATGCCGCGCTCCAGGGCGAGCACGGTGTACTTCTTGCCCACCGAGCAGTCGGTGCCGACGCTGAGCAGGCGTCGGCCGGGCCGCTTGGTGCCCTTGCCGGTGGCGAAGGTCTCGGAGGTGTGGCGCACGTCGTGCAGCTGCCGCCCGTGGCGCTCGGCGGCCTCGGCGATGGCCGGCACCGCCCCGAGACGGGCATGCAGCCCGCTGGCGATGTCGAGCCCGGCCTCCAGGGCCGCCACCACCTCGGCGACCCAGTGCTCGGGGAGGACGCCGCCCGCATTGGCCACGCCGATCACCATCGTGCGGCAGCCCTTCGCCACGGCCTCGACCAGGGTGAGGTCCGGGATCCCGAGGTCGGCGGCGCAGCCGGGCAGGCGCAGCTGGCCGACGCACCATTCGGGACGCCAGTCCTTGATGCCGTAGGCGGTCTTGGCGGCCAGGCGATCGGGCACGTCGCCGAGGAACATCAGGTAGGGCGTTTCGATCTGCATCGCGTCACTCATCGGCCGAGGATGGACACCTCGCCTTCTCCTATGCGCGAGGATCACGGCGCTGCCAAATCGTGCCCGCGATGGCCATTCGCCGGCAGAACGGGCTTGCGGGCGGACGCGATGTCGGGTGTGGTCCGGGGCGATAAGAGACGGATAAGATTCCGCCAAGAGGAAACGTTGCGCGCATGAAGATGTACGGCAATTGGCGCTCGGCCGCGGCGTTCCGGGTCCGGGTCGCCCTCAACCTCAAGGGCATCGCCTACGAGGAGGTCTTCCTGGACCTCGATGCCGGCGAACAGTTCAAGCCGGACTTCCTGGCGATCAATCCGCAGGGGGCGGTGCCGGCGCTCTTCGACGGCGACGGGCCGCCGCTGATCCAGTCGCTCGCCATCCTCGACTATCTGGAGGACATCCATCCGGCCACCCCGCTGCTGCCGGGCGAGCCCCGCGCGCGGGCCCGCGCCCGTTCCCTGGCCCAGGTGGTCGCCTGCGACACCCATCCGCTCTACGTGCCGCGGGTGCGCAACTTCCTGATGGAACGCTACGACCTGCCGCGCGAGCGCATGCTCGACTTCGTGCGCCACTGGATGGCGACCGGCCTGAAGACCCTGGAGACGCGCCTCACCCAGGAGCCTGGGACCGGGCGCTACGCGCAGGGCGACGCGGTGAGCCACGCCGATCTCTGCCTCGTCAGCCTCTGGGTCGGCACCGGCATCTTCGGCGTCGACACGGGCCCCTTCCCGACGGTCCGCCGGATCGCCGAGGATTGCCTCGCCCAGGACGCCTTCGCCCAGGCCCATCCCCTGCGCCAGCCGGGCGCGCCGGCGTGACGGGAATGGCGGTCCACCGGCAATCCTTCTAAGCTGAACCCCTGGATGACGATGCGTCGCTCGCCGTGGGGGCACGCATCCGTACAATCGCGGCACACGAGGACCTGAGCGACATGGTACCGGGCGAAACCGAGGACAATCTGCATCGCATCGTGGTCGTCGGCGGCGGCGCGGCGGGCCTGCAGCTCGCCACGAAGCTGGGCGACAAGCTCGGTCGCACGCACAAGGCGCACGTCACCCTGGTCGACCGGGCGCGGACCCACATCTGGAAGCCGCTGCTGCACGAGGTCGCCGCCGGCAGCCTCGATGTCGGCCACCACGCGGTCGATTACCTCCACCATGCCCACCGGCATCATTTCCGCTACCGGATCGGCGAGATGACCGGCCTCGACCGGTCCAAGCGGGTGATCCACCTCGCGGCCAGCCACGACACCGAGGGCCGCGAGGTCACGCCGATCCGCGAGATCCCCTACGACACGCTGGTGATGGCGGTGGGCTCGACCACCAACGATTTCGGCACGCCCGGCGTGCAGGAGAACGCCATCGCCCTCGACACCCAGAGCCAGGCGGTGCGCTTCCACCAGCGCCTGGTGAACGGGATGCTGCGGGCCCACACCCAGCCGGGGCCGGTGCGGCCGGGCCAGCTCCACGTCACCGTGATCGGGGCCGGCGCCACCGGCACCGAGCTCGCCGCCGAACTCCACCGCACCACCCGCCACGTGGCGGCCACCGGCCTCGACCGCATCGACCCGGCCAAGGACTTGAAGATCACCCTGGTGGAGGCCGCGAGCCGCATCCTGCCGGCGGTGCCGGAGCGGATGTCCCGCGACGTCATGGAGCTCCTCGCCAAGATCGGCGTCGAGGTCCGCACCGGCGCCCGCGTCACCGAGGTCCGGCCCGACGGGGTCCAGCTCGCCGATGGCGGCTTCATCCCCTCCGAACTGGTGGTCTGGGCCGCCGGCGTGAAGGCGCCGCCGTTCCTGCACGAGATCGGCGGCCTCGAGACCACGCGCAACAACCAGCTCGTGGTGACCCCGACCCTGCAGACCACCCGCGACCCGGACATCTTCGCGATGGGCGACTGCGCCTATCTCGTGGAGAAGGGCTCGGATACCCCGATCCCGCCCCGGGCGCAGGCGGCCCACCAGCAGGCCTCGCACCTCATCAAGATCATCCCCGACAAGATGGCCGGCAAGCCGCTGAAAGCCTTCAAGTACCGCGACTTCGGCTCGCTGGTCTCGCTGGGCGAATACTCGACGGTCGGCAGCCTGATGGGGTTCATCAAGGGCAAGAACATGTTCATCGCCGGGCTGTTCGCGCGGATGATGTACCGCTCGCTGTACAAGATGCACGAGCAGGCCCTGCACGGCACCGTGAAGACGACCCTGGACGCGGTCGCCCGGGCGCTGACCCGGCGCACCGAGTCGCGCGTGAAGCTGCACTGAGCACAACCGGAACCCGATCGGCATGTTTCTCGACATCGTGAAAGCGGTCCAGCAGCGCAATCCGGCGCTAGGCTCCTACGTCCTCGTGCTGCGCGGCGACGCGCGGGCGCGCGACCCGGCCGATCCGAGCCGGCTCTCCCCGGAGGCCGAAGCCTGGCTCGCCGAGCACGCGCCGGGCGCCCGGTTCTCCGAGGAGAAGGTGCTGCTGGCGCCCTATCCCGGCGCGATGCCGGCCGACCGGGCGGTCGCCGTCCTGGCCTTCGCGGATGCCCGCCACCTCGCGGCCTTCGCCACGGCCTGGACGGCTGATCCGGAACCGGAGGAGCCCGAGGCATCGGAGCCCGCGGGGGGCTGAGCCCCCCGCCCGCGCCCAGCCGCGTCAGCCCCGTGCCCCGCCCGCGCGCCAGCGCAGGCGGGCGGCTTCCAGGCCCCAGATCATGCCCAGCATCATGTAGACGTGGCGCCACTTCTCGATGTCGATCTGGAGAGCCTGCAGGAAGAACATCAGCAGGGCCGGCCAGACGATCTGGGCGTGGCGGCGATAGGGCGTGTCGTGGCGCATCAGCCGGAAGCCGACCACGCTCGTCGTCAGCACGAGGCCGACGAAGGCGACGCCGGCGAGCCAGCCGCCATTGGCGAAGCTGCCGATATAGGTGTTGTGCGGCTCCAGGGCGAAGATCAGCCGCCAGCGCAGGGGACCCATGCCGAGCGGCTCGTCCACCAGCATGTTGAGGCCGCGCAGCTGGTTGCCGAAGCGCCCGGTCTCGCCGGTGTCGTAGTCCTGCGTGACCGCGGCGCGCTGGGAGAACATCTCCGCGGTGTCGCCGATCGAGAGCAGGCCGACGATGGCGACCGTGGTGGCAACGAGGGCCAGCACCGTCAGGGTGACGATGCGGCGGCGCAGGCGCGCCGAGGGGGTGGTGGTGTAGACGCTGCCGACCATCACGGCGACGGCGATGAGCGAGCCCGCCCAGGAACCGCGCGAGAACGACAGGAAGATGCCCGCCACGATCACCATGAGGATCGCCGACGAGAGGACCGGGCGCCGGCTGGTACCGAGGAGGAGGCCGTGCATCAGGTAGAGGGCGCCCAGGGTGAGGAACGAACCGAAGACATTCGGATCCTGGAAGGTGCCCGAGGCGCGGCCGTACTTGTAGAACAGGTCCTCGGTCGGGATGTATCCGAAGTAGCCGACGATGCCGAAGGCGCTGGACAACAGGCAGCTCGCCACGAAGGTCTTGAGCGCCAGCTCCATCCGCGCCTGCGTGTCGTCGGAGAACAGCATCGCGAAGAACACGCCCGTGATGGCGAGGTAGGCGAGCTGGATCGTCCAGGTGACCGACAGGGGCTGGTCGACATAGGGCATCAGCGCCACCGTGATCGCGCCGACATAGAGGATCAGCAGCCCGAGCAGCGGCACCATGCCCAGGTGCAGGCGCAGGCCGAGGCAGAGCCAGAGCACGATGGTGGGAATCGCCACCACGTCGTAGGGCGAGGTGTCCGAGAAGGCGAAGCAGGCGAAGAAGATGAAGGCGACGAGGAGCAGCGTCGCCAGGCGTCGGAGAACCTGCAGGACGGGGATGTGGGCCCAGGCTCCCGCCTGCCAGCGCGACGCGCCGGGTGCCATCGTGGACGCCATGCACTCAACCCATCCCCGCGCCGCCGACAGGGCGGGACCGCGCTACACCCGCAGGATGGGACGCCAGAATGATTGAGAATTTGGATCGCGATTCCGCGCCCGGCCGGCCTCAGGGCAGCGCGCGCACCAGATTCCGGAACTGATCCCCACGATCCTCGAAACTCCGGAACTGGTCGTAGGAGGCGCAGGCCGGCGAGAGCAGCACCACGGGCTCGGCCGCCTCCGACGCGGCGGCGGCCTCGGCCGCCCGGGCGGTGGCGACCGCGAGGGTGCCGCAGGCCGTGTAGGGCACCCGGCCCTCCAGGGTGGCGGCGAAGGCGTCGCTCGCCGCACCGATCAGGTAGGCGTGGGCGACGCGATCGAAGAGGGGCGCCAGGGGGGCGATGCCGCCCTCCTTGGCCTTGCCGCCGAGGATCCAGTGAACGTCGCGGAAGGCGGTGAGCGCCTTCTCGGTGGAATCGGCGTTGGTGGCCTTCGAGTCGTTGACGAAGAGCACGCGTCCGCGCCGGCCGACGGCTTCCATCCGGTGCGGCAGGCCGGGGAAGCCGCGCAGGCCGGCGACGAGTTCGGCGTCATCGATCCCGAGGGCGCGGACGCAGGCCGCGGCCACCGCCGCGTTCTGCCAGTTGTGCGCCCCGCGCAGCGACCCGATCCCGCCGAGATCGGCGAGGGGCGTGCCATCGGCGTCGAACACCGTCCCGTCGCGGGCGGACAGGCCGTCGAAGCCTGCCTCGGGCGTTCCCACGTGGATGCGCACGAGGGGACCGACGCGGTCGTCGGCGATGGCGCGGCTGAGGTCGTCGTCGACGCCGACGATCGCGCATTCCGCGCCCGCCACCAGCCGGGCCTTGATGGCGGCGTAGGCGTCCAGCGTGCCGTGGCGGTCGAGGTGGTCCGGCGTGATGTTGAGGAGGATGCCGAGGCTCGGGTCGAGGCTCGGCGTCAGGTCGATCTGGAACGACGACAGTTCGATCACGTGGATGCGGTCCGGCGCCGGCGGCGCCAGCGACAGGATCGCGGTGCCGATGTTGCCGCCCATCTGCACGTCGCGCCCGGCGGAGGCGAGGATGTGGGCGATCAGCGCCGTGGTGGTCGACTTGCCGTTGGTGCCCGTGATGGCGACGAAGGGCGCGCCCGGTGCGCGCGCCCGGCGCTCCCGGCAGAACAGCTCGATGTCGCCGATCACCGGGATGCCGGCCGCGCCGGCCTTCTCCACCGTCCAGTGCGGCGCCGGGTGTGTCAGGGGCACGCCGGGGGCGAGGATGAGGGCCGAGAAGCCGCTCCAGTCCGCCTCGTTCAGGTCGAAGACGGTGATGCCCTGGTCGCGGGCGCGGCCCGTGCTCTCCGGGGAATCGTCCCAGGCCAGCACGTCGGCGCCCCCGGCGATCAGCGCCCGGACGGTGGCGAGGCCGGAGCCGCCGAGGCCGAACAGGGCGACCTTCTGGCCGGCGAAGGTGGTGACGGGCGTCATGCGGATCAGCGCAGCTTCAGGGTGGCGAGGCCGGCCAAAGCCAGGATCACGGCGATGATCCAGAAGCGGATCACGACCTGCGGCTCCTTCCAGCCCTTCTGCTCGAAATGGTGGTGGATCGGCGCCATGCGGAAGACCCGCTTACCCGTCAGCTTGAACGACGCGACCTGGATGATGACCGACATCATCTCCAGCACGAACAGGCCGCCCACGATGGCCAGGACGATCTCGTGCTTAGTCGCCACCGCGATGGTGCCGAGGAGACCGCCCAGCGCCAGGGACCCGGTATCGCCCATGAAGACCTGGGCGGGGGGCGCGTTGAACCAGAGGAAGCCCAGCCCCGCCCCGATCACCGCGCCGCAGACCACCGCGAGCTCGCCGGTGTCGCGGACGTAGTTCACCTGGAGGTAGCCCGCCGTGAAGACGTTGCCGACGAGGTAGGCGATGACGCCGAAGGTGCCGCAGGCGATCATCACCGGCACGATGGCGAGGCCGTCGAGGCCGTCGGTCATGTTCACCGAATTGCCGGCCCCGACGATCACGAAGGCGGCGAACAGAACGTAGAACCAGCCGAGGTTCAGGAGCGCGTCCTTGAAGATCGGGAAGGCGAGCTGGTTCTGCAGGGTCGGAGGCGAGTAGACCGCGATCAGCACGCAGGCCGCGATGGCGATGCAGGCTTCCAGCAGCAGGCGGAACTTGCCCGAGAAGCCCTTGTGCGACTGCTTCGTCACCTTGAGGTAGTCGTCGTAGAAGCCGATCGCGCCGAAGCCCAGCGTCACCGCCAGGGTGACCCAGACGTAGTGGTTGCGCGGGTTGGCCCAGAGCAGGATCGCCACCACGCAGCCGGCCAGGATCATCAGGCCGCCCATGGTCGGGGTGCCCCGCTTCGTCAGCAGGTGCGACTGGGGGCCGTCCTCACGGATCGGCTGGCCCTTGCCCTGGCGCAGGCGCAGCGAGGAGATGATCAGCGGCCCGAACCAGAACACGAACAGGCCCGCCGTGAACAGCGCGCCGCCGGTGCGGAAGGTGATGTAGCGGAAGACGTTGAGGGCGGAGACGGTGCCGCTCAAGTCCGACAGGAGATACAGCATCCAGCACCCGGCCGTGGTTCGATTCGGAATCGGCCGGAGACCGGGGGCGCGCCGCGCCCCCTCCCCGGCCGTGATGACGGTCGCCTCAGCGCGCGACGGCGTGCGGCGGTTCGGCTTGGGCGTTCGCGTAACGGGCTTTGAGCGCTTCCACAATCCGGCCCATGCGGATGCTGTTCGAGCCCTTCACCATCACGGCGTCTCCGGGACGGAGCGCGGAGAGCACGGGCTCGAGGAGGTCGGCCGAGGTCGCCGCGCAGGCGCCGCGCCGGCTCACCGGCAGGGCCTCGAACAGGTTTCGCATCAGCGGGCCGGCCGTGAAGACGAGGTCGACCTTCGCCGTCTCCACCGGTCCGGCGAGGTCGCGGTGATGGGCCTCGCCCTCGGGCCCGAGTTCGAGCATGTCGCCCAGCACCGCGATGCGGCGCCCGCGCGGGCCGGTCTCGATGCCGGCGAGCGTCGCCAGGGCGGCGCGGATGGAGGCCGGGTTGGCGTTGTAGCTCTCGTCGACCAGGAAGGCCTCGCCCGCCCCGATCGCCAGGGCGGTGCGCTCGCCGCGGCCGACGGGCGGGCGCAGGGCCGCCAGCGACAGGGCCGCGCGGGCGAGGTCCGCCCCGAGCGCATGCACCACCGCCATCACGCCGAGGGAATTCATGGCCGTGTGCCGGCCCGGCGTGCCGAGCTGGTAGGTCACCGGGATGCCCATCACCACCGCATCCACCACCGAGAGGTCGGGGCGCAGGACGATGCGCTGCGCGCGGACATCCGCCTCCGGGTGCTCGCCGAAGCTGACGACCCGGCCCGCCCGCGAGGCCAGGGCATGGGCGAGGAGGCGGGCATAGTGGGGGTTGTCGCGGTTGAGGATCGCGGTGCCGCCGGCCTTCAGGCCCGAGAAGATCTCGCCCTTGGCGTCGGCGATGGCCGACACGGAGGCGAAGTGCTCGATATGGACGGGCTCGACCGTCGTGATCAGGGCGATGTCGGGCTGCACCATCGCGGTGAGCGGCACGATCTCGCCCCCGTGGTTCATGCCGATCTCGAACACGCCGAACTGCGTCTGGGCCGGCATCCGCGCCAGGGTCAGGGGGACGCCCCAGTGGTTGTTGTAGGAGGCGATGGAGGCGTGGGTCGCCCCCTGCGCGGACAGGACGTGGCGCAGGGCCTCCTTGGTCCCGGTCTTGCCGACCGACCCCGTCACCGCGACGATGCCCGCGTCGGTTCGGGCGCGGGCCGCGGCGCCGAGCGCCCACATGGCGTCGAGGACCGGGTCCTCGCCCGCCCCCGCCACCGCCAGGACCGGCCCGGCTTCGGCGAAGGCCTGCGCCCGGTCGGCGGCGACCACGGCCGCGCCGGCACCGCGCGCCAGGGCGGCCGCGACGAAGTCGTGCCCGTCCCGGGCCTCGCCCCGGATGGCGAAGAACAGGTCGCCCGGCTCCAGCGTGCGGGTGTCGATCGAGGCGCCGGTGATCGGCCTGCGCGCGCCCAGGAGGGTGCCGCCGGTGGCGGCCTCCAGGGCTTCGCCGCTCCAGAGCGGGGCCGTGCCGGGCGGGGTCGTTTGGGTCATGCTGAGCGTTCCGCGATCGCAGCCCGGAGGACGTCGTGGTCCGAGAAGGGCAGAACCTGTGACCCCACGATCTGGCCGGTTTCATGGCCCTTGCCGGCCACCACGAGGACGTCGCCGGGCTCCAGGGCCCGCACGGCGGTACAGATCGCCTCGGCCCGGTCGCCGATCTCGACGGCGCCCGGGGCGGCGGCCAGGATCGCGGCGCGGATCGCCGCCGGGTCCTCGCTGCGCGGATTGTCGTCGGTGACGATGACGACGTCCGCCTTGTCCGCCGCGATGGCGCCCATGATCGGGCGCTTGCCGGTGTCGCGGTCGCCGCCGCAGCCGAAGACGAGGCGCAGGCGCCCCGTCGCGAAGGGGCGAAGGGCGGTCAGCACGCCCTCGAGGGCCTCCGGCTTGTGGGCGTAGTCCACGAGGCACAGGCCGCCATTCGCTTCGCCGATCCGCTCCATCCGGCCCGGCACGCCGGTGAGGTGGTCGAGGGCGGCGATCACGCCCGCGGGGTCGGCCCGGCCGGCGGGGGTCGCCAGGACGAGGCCGGCGGCGAGCAGCGCGTTCTCCACCTGGAAGCCGCCGACCAGCGGCAGGCGCACGGCGTAGTCCTGCAGCCGGCCCGAGGGACCGGGCGCCTGCAGGGCGAGGTGCTGGTGGAAGCCCTCGGTGCGCGCGGAGACCAGCCGCACCGTGTCGCCCTTCGACCCCGTGGTGTGGACGTCGAGGCCGCGGGCGGCGGCGGCCGCCACCACGACGTCGGCATAGGCGCCGTCGAGGTTGATCACCGCCGGGATGCCGGGCTGCGCCAGGGTCGTGAACAGCCGCAGCTTGGCCGCCAGGTAATCGTCCATGGTGGCGTGGTAGTCGAGGTGGTCGCGCCCGAGGTTGGTGTAGCCCACCGCGGCGAGCTCGACCCCGTCGAGGCGGCGCTGCTCGATCCCGTGGGAGGAGGCCTCCATGGCCAGGTAGGCGATGCCGTCTTCGGCCAGCCGCGCCAGGGTGGCGTGCAGGGTCACGGGGTCGGGGGTGGTCAGGGAGCCGTAGGTGGCGCCCCGGTTGGTAACGATGCCCACCGTGCCGAGGCTCGCGGCCTCGGCGCCGAGGCGGGCCAGGATCTGGCGCACGAAATCCGTGACCGAGCTCTTCCCGCTCGTCCCCGTCACCGCCACCACCTGGGCCGGCTGCCGGCCCGAGAAGGCCCGGGCCGCGCGGGCGAGGCTGCGGCGCACGTCCGCCACGGCGACGTAGGGCACGCGCCCGTCGAGCCCCTTCGGCCGCGCGCCCTCGCTCACCACCGCCACGGCGCCGGCGGTCGCGGCGTCCGCGGCGAAGCGGCGGCCATCCGCGACGGTGCCGGGCACGGCGACGAAGACGAAGCCCGGCGCGACCTTGCGGGAGTCCGCCGTGAGCCCCGCGACCGGCAAGCCGGCGAGGCCGGCCTCCGCCTCGGGAAAGAGCCCGCCGAGGGTCGGCCCGCTCATCGCCCGTCCACCTGCGTGGCGTGGTAGGCGCCGAGCTTCACCATGAGGGGGAAGGGCTTCGCCGGCGGATCGAATTGCGGCGGCAGGCCCAGGATGGGCGCGACCCGCTCGATCGTCCGGCCGGTGACGACGCCGGAGTTCCAGGCCGCCGTGGCGTAGCCGCCGGATTCCGGCAGGCCCTGCGGCTCGTCCATGATGGTGACGAAGAGGTATTTCGGGTTGTTCATGGGGGCGGCGGCCATGAAGGTCGTGAACAGGCGGTTCTTCACGTAGCGGCCGTGGATCACCTTCTCGGCGGTTCCGGTCTTGCCGCCCACGAAGTAGTACGGGATCGCGGCCTTCTTGGCCGAGCCCTCGACGGCGTTGAGGCGCATGATGAAGCGCATGGCCTCGCTGGTCTCGGGCTTGAGCACCCGGGTGGCCTTGGCCATCGCCGCCTCGGGCGTGGTCTTGAGGAAGGTCGGGGTCATCAGGAAGCCGCCATTGGCGATGGCCGCCACCGCCGCGGTCGCCTGGATCGGCGCCACCGCGAGGCCGTGGCCGAACGCGATGGTGATGGTGTTGATCTCGGTCCAGCGCGGCGGCACCAGGGGTTCGGCGCTCTCGGGCAGCTCCGTCCGCATGCGGTCGGTCAGGCCCATCTTCTTCAGGAAGGCCTTGTGGCCGGGCACGCCGATGCCGAGGGCCATCTTGGCCGAGCCGATGTTGGACGAGTGCGTGAACACCTCCGGCATGGTGATGACCCGGTTGGTGCCGTGATATTCGTGGATCTTCTGGCGGCCCCAGTTCAGCACGCCGCCGCGGGTGTCGAAGGTCGAGTTGACGTTGTACTTGCCGGAATCGAGCGCCATCGCCAGGGTCATCGCCTTGAAGGTCGAGCCCATCTCGTAGACGCCGACGTTCATGCGGTTGATGCGGTCGGGGTTGAGCGCATCGGCCGGGTCGTTCGGGTCGAAGTCCGGCAGGGAGGCGAGCGCGATGACCTCGCCGGTCTGGACGTCGAGGATCATGCCGGCGGCGGCCTTGGCCTTGAAGTGCTCCAGGCCCCAGGCGAGCTCGTCCCGCACGGCGAACTGCGCGCGCAGGTCGATGGAGAGCTGGATCGGCGCGAGGTCGGTCTGCTTGGCCACGAGGCCGAAATCGTTGAGGGCCTTGTTGCCCTGGTTGTCGATGTACTTCTCGATGCCCGCGATGCCGATGTTGTCGAGGTTGGTCACGCCGAGGATGTGGGCCGCGGCCACGCCGTTCGGGTAGACGCGCTTGTGGTCGGGCAGGAAGCCGATGCCCGGGATGCCGAGGCGGTGGACCTCGGCCTGCTGCTTCGGCGTGATCTCGCGCTTGACCCAGACGAAGCCCTTCTTGGTGGAGAGCTTGGCGCGCAGTTCGGTGGCGTTGATCTGCGGCAGCACGGCGGTGAGGAGTTCGACCGCCTCGTCCTTGTCGTAGATGTTGCGCGGCTCGGCGAAGATCGAGACCGTGCGGATGTCGGTGGCGAGGATCTCGCCGTTGCGGTCGACGATGTCGGGCCGGATCGCCGTGGTGGCGGCGGCCGCGATCCGGCGGTCGCCGTTGTCGGCCTCCGGGAAGGCCGCCCCGAGGATCAGGCGGCCGGCGATGGTGCCGAAGACCAGCGTGAAGGCGAGGCCCACGAGGCCGACGCGGGTGTAGGAGCGCTCGATGGCGAGGTGGAACATCGCCCGCGCGTTACGGATGACCCAGGCGCGCCGCGACACGGGCGGTGGCGCGAGGCCCTCGGCGGCCGGCTCCAGCCGCGTCCGCTCGACGGGCATCGCGTCCGGCGCCGCGACGGCAGTGGGCTCGGCCGGCGCGGGGGTCGACGCGGCGGCGGAATCGGCGTCTCGGGCGGGAATCGGGTCTCGGCCGGGCGGCGGGACTTCGGACACGGGCACTACCTCGAAGTCGTGGTCGGGGTTCTGGTCGTGGTGGTGCGCGGCGTGATGCTGCCGGTGGTGCGCGGCTCGTCGCCGCCGCGGCCCGCCACCGGCTTCTCCTTCGGCGTCGCGGTGGCGGCCAGCAGCCGGCCGATCTCGTCGCCGCGGTCGGGCCGCGCCGGCAGGTCGGCGAGGCGGCCGAGATGGGCGGTGCCGATGGGCTCGAGGGCGAGGTAGCGGTCCACCGCCGCCTGGAGCCGGTCGGGCCGGGTCAGGAGCTGCCACTCGGCGCGCAGCACCGCGATGGCCTGGCGCTCCTTCTTGAGCTGGGTCTGGGCCTTCGAGACCTGCCCGGCCTGGTAGAGCGTGTCGTACTTGATCGAGTAGGCGTAGATCGCCGAGCCGATCAGGCCGAGCACCGCGATCAGGTTGAGCAAACGGATCACCGGCGTGCTCCTCCGCTCCGACCGGTCCGCGCGGGCAGCGCGGCCAGGGTCTCGATGGCGGCCAGGGGGGCGGGCACGGGGGCGTCCGTGCGTTCCACCGCGCGCAGCTTGGCCGAGCGGGCACGGGGATTGGCGGCGGTCTCGGCCTCGGTCGGCAGCACCGGACCCTTGGTCACGGCCGCGAAGCTGCGGGGGGCCGGCGCTTCCAGGCTCGGCAGGTGGCGGGAGGCCTGGGCCGCCCGGCCGCTGCGGGCCGAGAAGAACTGCTTCACGATCCGGTCCTCCAGCGAATGGAAGGTCACCACCGCGAGGCGGCCGCCGGGCCGCAGGATGCGCTCGGCGGCGTGGAGCGCCTGCACGAGCTCGCCGAGCTCGTCGTTGACCGCGATGCGCAGGCCCTGGAAGGTCCGGGTCGCCGGGTGGATGCCGCTGGCGGGATCCGCCCAGACCACGCTGGCGACGATGTCGGCCAGGGCCGCGGTGGTCTCGATGCGGCCCCTGCGGCGCGCCTCGATGATCGCCCGGGCGACGGCGCGGGAGCGGCGCTCCTCGCCGTAGTGGAAGATGATGTCGGCGAGGTCGGCTTCCTCGGACTCGTTGACGAGGTCGGCGGCACTCGGCCCGGCGCGCTCCATGCGCATGTCGAGGGGGCCGTCGTTGCGGAAGGAGAAGCCGCGCTCGGGCTGGTCGATCTGCATCGACGAGACGCCGATATCGAGGACGACCGCGTCGGCGGCGGCATGGCCGGCGCCCTGAACGCAGGCGTCGAGCCCGCCGAAGCGGCCCGGCACCAGGGTCAGGCGCCCGCCGGCCTCGGCCACCAGGGGTGCCCCGCCCGCGATGGCGCCGGGGTCGCGATCGATCGCCAGAACGTGAACGGACGGATCGGCCGCGAGCATCGCGCGGGTGTAGCCGCCGGCCCCGAAGGTGCCGTCCACGGCCAGAGCCCGGCCCGGCAGGTCGAGGGAATCGAGGACCTCCGCCAGGAGGACGGGGACGTGCGGCGCCCCGTCGGGCACCCGGTTCACCCGCGCCTCGCGGGGAGCGCGCGTCATCGGGGCGCCCCGGCGCGCGGCGGTCGCGCCCGCCCGGGTACGGACGCCGCATGGGCGGAGGGACGAAGCGAGGACTCGAGCGGACTGATGCGGCGCATGCGTCCCTTCCACGGGGCTGGAGCGCGCAGGCGCGGCTCGGAGAGACGGGGCGTCTCCGGGTCGACGCGTGACGCGACCGCGCATGCGGACACCGGCCTGCCTGGGACAGGGTGCGTCCGTCGATCCGAAAATCGCCGTTGACGGGATGAATCGGGGTACCATGGGCCTCTGAGCGCCGTCAACGAACCTGGCCGAGGGGGAGCGGCTCGGGACGATCAGACCTCAGCAAGGTTAACCGAGCGTAAGTTTTCCCGCGCAAAGCGGTCTGCCGGTGCGCGCCGTCGCAACCACCGGGAATGGGGCACCGACGGCCATTTCTCATCGCGCGCGGGCAGTCCGGCGCCTCAAACGGTCCGCCGGCCGGGCCGGGCAAGACGTCCCGGGCGGACGCCGCCCGCGATGAACCTTCAGGCGGATCAGTCGGCCTATAAGCCGGGTTCTGTAGGGCCCGGGACCCTCGCGGTCCCCGGACGTGGCGGCCATTCCTCTGGGACGATCGTTGCCGATCGCCTCGAGCAACCAACCCGGGCGACGGGCCTGGAGAGAGGGCCTGACGGACCGTAAGGCCCGCCGTGTCGCCCCTATTCGGTCTTGCTCCCGGTGGGGTTTGCCGTGCCGTCCGCGTTGCCGCGTCCGCGGTGCGCTCTTACCGCACCCTTTCACCCTTACCGCGGATCGGCTCGCGCCGGTCCGTGGCGGTCTGCTCTCTGTGGCACTGTCCCTGGGGTCGCCCCCGCCGGACGTTATCCGGCACCGTCTCTCCATGGAGCCCGGACTTTCCTCCCCGGACCTTGCGGGCCGGAGCGGCCGCCCGGCCGACTGATCCGGCGCGGGTGTGCGCCGGGCACGGCCCGGGGGTCAAGGCCCCGGACGTCGCCGGGCGGGGAACGGGCGCTGCCGCACGGAGCGGCATGCCCGGATTTTGGCCTCGCCGCTTGCGGAGCCCGCGCCTCGCGCCAGGTGTCCAGGGCTGGCGCGCCGGCGGGTCCGGCGCCGCCACGGACCATCCGGGGTCCCGGGTCCGACGGGATCCCGGACCGCAACGGATCAGGAGGACGCGATGGCGACGAACGACACGGCCTGGACGCTCGAATCCGTCCAGCAACTCACCGAGATGGCCCGCGAGGGCATCCCGGTCTCCGTCATGAGCCTGAAGCTGCGCCGGCCGATCGAGATCGTGGCGGCCAAGCTGACCCAGCTCGGCATCACGCCCGTGCCCGAGACCGGCGCCTGAGAGCGGGGACCGACACTGGGGATCTGGACCGGGACGAACGGCCCCGCGCGGGGTCGTCCGTCCCGGGTGGACGCTACCAGGAGCCGGTGTTCTCCATGGAGGACCAGGGCTCCTGCGGCGGCTTGGCCGGGCCCTTCTGCAGCAGCTCGATCGAGATGCCGTCGGGGGACTTCACGAAGGCCATGTTGCCGTCGCGGGGCGGGCGGTTGATCGTGACCCCGGCCGCCTGCAGCTTGGCGCAGAACGCGTAGATGTCGTCGACCTCGTAGGCGAGGTGGCCGAAGTTGCGCCCGCCCGAATAGGTCTCCGGGTCCCAGTTGTGGGTCAGCTCGATCACGGGCGCCTGGGTCTCTTTGGCCGTGCCGGCATCGTCGGGGGCGGCGAGGAACACGAGGGTGAAGCGGCCCTTCTCGTTGTCGACGCGCCGCACCTCCTGCAGCCCGAAGGTGTTCACGTAGAAGTCGAGGGCGCGGTCGAGGTCCGCGACGCGGACCATGGTGTGCAGGAATCGCATGGGTTGGAGCTCTCCGAGGGACTGGCGCCTATGTGGTCCGGCGCGCGCACGCGTCAACGCGGGATGCGCGTCAACGCGCCGGAGCCGGCGCGCGTTGCGCCGCCGCGGCGCACCCCGCACAGTGGGGGCTCAGCCCGAGGAGTCCGCATGCGCACCGAAGCCCCGATCCCGATCCGCCTGGAGGATTACCGCCCCAGCGACTACCGGATCGACACGGTGGACCTCGACGTCGCGCTCCATCCCACCGCCACCCGGGTCCGGGCCCGGCTGACCCTGGCCCCCAACCCGGCCGGGCGCCCGGGCGCCCCCCTCGTCCTCGACGGCGAGGACCTGGTGCTGGAGCGCCTCACCCTCGACGGCGCCGACCTCGCGCCCGAGGCCTACAGCGTCTCGCCGGCCGGCCTGACCGTGCACCGGCCGCCGGCGGGCCCCTTCACCCTCGGCATCGAGACCCGGATCGACCCGAGCGCCAACACCAAGCTGATGGGGCTCTACCGCTCGAACGGGGTCTACTGCACCCAGTGCGAGGCCGACGGCTTCCGGCGGATCACCTACTTCCTCGACCGGCCCGACGTGATGGCGGTCTACACCACGCGGATCGAGGCCGATCGCGACGCGGCGCCGGTTCTGCTGGGCAACGGCAACCGCGTGGAGTCTGGCGCGGCCGGCCCCGGGCGCCACTTCGCGACCTGGCACGATCCCCACCCGAAGCCCGCCTACCTCTTCGCCCTGGTGGGAGGCCGCCTCGACGCCGTGCGGCGCCCCTTCACCACCAGCGAGGGCCGCGTGGTGGAGCTCGCCGTCTATGTCGAGCCCGGAAAGGCGGCGCGGGCCGACTACGCCCTCGACGCGGTGGCCCGCTCGATGGCCTGGGACGAGACCGCCTTCGGCCGCGCCTACGACCTCGACGTCTTCAACGTCGTCGCGGTCTCGGACTTCAACATGGGCGCGATGGAGAACAAGGGCCTCAACATCTTCAACGACCGCTACGTCCTGGCCTCCCCCGAGACGGCCACCGACGCGGACTACGCCGCCATCGAGGCGATCATCGCGCACGAGTACTTCCACAACTGGACCGGCAACCGCATCACCTGCCGCGACTGGTTCCAGCTCTGCCTCAAGGAGGGCCTGACGGTCTTCCGGGACCAGGAATTCTCCTCCGACATGCGCTCCCGCGCGGTGCATCGCATCGGCGAGGTCCGCACCTTGAGGGCACGCCAGTTCCCCGAGGATGCCGGGCCGCTGGCCCACCCGGTGCGGCCGCGGCACTACACCGAGATCAACAACTTCTACACGGCCACCGTCTACGAGAAGGGCGCCGAGATCGTGCGGATGCTGCGCACGCTCCTCGGCGCGGACGCCTTTCGTGCCGGGATGGACCGCTATTTCGCCGACAACGACGGCACCGCCGCCACGGTTGAGGATTTCCTCGCCGCCTTCGCAGCCACCTCCGGCCGCGACCTCACCGCCTTCGCCCGCTGGTACGAGCGCCCCGGCACGCCGCGGGTCGCCGTGCAGGGCCACTACGACGCCGAGGCGCGGACCTACCGTCTCGCCCTCCGCCAGAGCCTGCCCGGCAGCGCCGAGGCCCCGCCCCTGGTGATCCCCATCCGCCTCGGCCTGATCGGACCGGACGGCCCCCTCGCCGGGGCGGCGAGCGACCGGGTCGCCGACGGCGTGTTCGTGCTCGACCAGGCCAGCGACAGCCTGACCTTCACCGACGTCCCCGTGCGCCCCGTGCCCTCGCTGTTTCGCGGCTTCTCCGCCCCGGTGCGGGTCGAGATCGAGATGCCGGATGCCGACGCGCTGACGCTGCTGCGCCACGACACCGACCCCTTCAACCGCTGGCAGGCGGCCCAGAGCGTGGCCATGCGCCTCCTCGTGCAGGGGACGCGGTCGGGCACCCTGCCGGAGGCCGGGGCGGACGGGTTCGGCGCGGCCCTCGCCGGGTTCCTGGCGGACGAGGCCCTCATCGACCCGGCCTTCGCCGCCCTGGTCCTCGCCCTGCCGAGCGAGGCCGACGTCGCCAACGAGATCGCCACGGAGATCGACCCGGACGCGATCCACCGGGCCCGGCACGCCCTGCGCCGGGCGCTGGGGACGCGCCTGAAGCCGCAGTTCCTCGCCCTGCGCGACGCGCTGGCGGACGCGCCCGGCACGCCGTTCAGCCCCGAGGCCGCGGCCGCCGGCCGGCGCGCCCTCCGCAACGCGGCCCTCGACCTCGTGGCAGCGGCCGATCCGGCCGCGGCGAGCCTGCTCGCCGCACACCAGATGGACGCGGCGACGACGATGACGGACCGGCTCGCCGCCCTCTCGGTCCTGTCCCAGGTTCCGGGTCCCGAGCGCGAAGCGGCGCTCGACCGATTCGCAGAGGCCTACCGCGCCGAACCCCTGGTCCTCGACAAGTGGCTGGCGATCCAGGCCGGGATCCCGGAGGCCGAAACCCCCGACCGCATTCGCCGCCTGCAGACTCACCCGGCCTTCTCGATGGGCAATCCGAACCGGGTCCGGTCCCTCATCGGCAGCTTCAGCATGGGCAATCCGACCCAGTTCAACAGGCCCGACGGCGCGGGCTATGCCCTTGTGGCGGAGACGGTTCTGGCCCTCGACAAGACCAACCCGCAGGTGGCCGCGCGCCTCCTGACGGCCTTCGGATCGTGGCGGATGATGGAGCCGGAGCGCCGCGGCCGCGCCGAGACCACATTGCTGAAAATTCGCGCTGTTGCCGGTCTGTCACGGGACGTCGGGGACATCCTGGAGCGGACCCTCACCGGCTAGCAAGTGCCTGAAGAGAATCGTTTTTTCGGCCCGCCCCGGCGTCGATTCCGCACCTCGGATTCGCAACGGGAGTCAAGCGTGGCCGGAAAAAACGCGTGGACAAAACCCCACCGGAAATGTTGAATCGTATACGATTCGGAAAGCGGGGCGGCCCGCCTTCCCGGTGCTACAATCCCAACGGCGGAGTTAGTCCATGCTGGAGGCGGATTCCGCTTCCCTCTCCGCGCGTGCGGATACGATTCTTGGCATCCACCGGCCGCAACACGCCGCCCATGTCCGTTTCGTGCGCGCCGAGACCTGGCTGCGCTTCGCCCTGCCGGCCCTCTTCGCCACGTTCCTGATCTGCCTCGGGGCGGTGGCGGCCATGCTGCTGCAGGCCCAGCGCGAGGAGGTGATCCGGGCGGCGACCACGGACGTGGAGGCGGTGACCCGCCTCGCCGCGGCGGCCTTCGCCGGAATCGACATCGACGGCGAGGCCAAGGGCGAGGCGGCCCACCGCAACCTCGGCGCCCTGTTGCCGCCGGGCCTGCTCCATGCCGGCCGTCAGATCCTGCTGATCTCCCCCAACGACGTCATCGTGGCGGCCAATCCGCCCCTGCCCGGCCCCCGCCGCACCCTGACCCAGCATCTCGGGGAGATGCAGGCGCTCTCCACCCTGGGCGAGAGCGCGGGCGTGATGACCGTGACCCTGGCGGACGGCTCCGTGGTGATCGCGGCCCTGCGCAACCTGCCCGGCGGGCGGGGCCAGGTGGCGGTGCTCCAGCCGCTCACCGCCATCACCGCCGCCTGGACCACCCGGATGCGCAACCAGGCGATCCTCCTCGGGGCCGCCGCCCTGGTCATCATCGGCACCGGCATCGCCTACGCCCTGCAGACCCGCCGGGCCTACGCCGTCGACCGGGTCTGCGAGGAGATCAAGCAGCGCCTGGACACCGCCCTCGGCCGCGGCCGCTGCGGCCTCTGGGACTGGGACATCCCGCGCGGACGGATCTACTGGTCCGATTCGATGTACGCGCTCCTCGGCTATCACCGCGAGCGCGAGTTCCTGTCCTTCGGCGACGTGAACGCCCTGGTGCACCCCGACGACGGCGACCTCTACAGCCTGGCGCGCCACCTCGCGGCCAGCCAGTCCACCGTCGACCACGAGTTCCGGGTGCGCGGCGCCACCGGCAACTGGGTCTGGATGCGGATGCGGGCCGAGATCGTGCCGGACACCATCGACGGCGGCCGCCACCTCGTGGGCATCGCCCTCGACGTCACCGAGCAGCGCAATCTCGCCGAACTGAACGCCACCGCCGACATGCGCCTGCGCGACGCGGTGGAGGCCATCTCCGAGGCCTTCGTCCTCTGGGACACCGGCAACCGCCTCGTCCTCTGCAATTCGAAGTTCCGCCACCTCCACGCCCTCAGCCCCGAGGACGCGATTCCGGGCCGGCGCTACGCCGAGATCATGGGCCGGGGCGTGCTGCCGCCGGTCCGGCGCGAGCTGCGGGACCTGGAGCCGAGCGGCGCCACCGCCCGCACCTTCGAGGCCGAGCTCACCGACGGGCGCTGGCTCCAGATCAGCGAACGCCGCACCAAGGACGGCGGCTACGTCTCGGTGGGCACCGACATCACCAGCCTCAAGCGCCACCAGGAGCAGCTGGTCCAGTCCGAGCGCGAGCTGATCGAGACCGTGCGCGACCTCAAGCGCTCCCGCCGGACCCTGGAGCTCCAGACCCAGCAGCTCGCCGACCTCGCCGAGCGCTACCTCGACCAGAAGGCGCAGGCCGAGGGCGCCAACCAGGCCAAGTCCGAATTCCTCGCCAACATGAGCCACGAGCTGCGCACGCCGCTCAACGCCATCATGGGCTTCGCCGAGCTGATGGAGAGCGAGGTCTACGGCACCCTCGGCTCGCCCCGCTACACCGATTACTGCCGGGACATCCGCACCAGCGGCGACTACCTGCTCTCGGTGATCGACGACATCCTCAACATGTCGCGCATCGAGGCCCAGACGGTGAAGCTCGCCCCGCGGGAGATCGCGGTGGCCGGGGCGATCGAGGGCACCCTGAAGCTCGTAGGCGAGGCGGCCCGGGCCAAATCCCTGACGATCAACGTGGACGTGGTCGAGGACCTGACCGTGCTGGCCGACGAGCGCG
This sequence comes from Methylobacterium sp. Leaf88, assembly GCF_001422795.1. Classification (NCBI taxonomy): domain Bacteria; kingdom Pseudomonadati; phylum Pseudomonadota; class Alphaproteobacteria; order Hyphomicrobiales; family Methylobacteriaceae; genus Methylobacterium; species Methylobacterium sp. Leaf88. Next base: position 222,938 of record NZ_LMMK01000001.1, read on the forward strand.
CTCTGCACCAGATCCTCACCAACCTCGTGCAGAACGCGGTGAAGTTCACGCCCCCCGGCGACGGCCGCATCATCATCAAGGCGCGGCCGGCCGGTTCCAACGTCCACATCTACGTGGAGGATACCGGCATCGGCATCCCGAAATCGGCCCTGCGCCGCCTCGGCGCGCCGTTCCAGCAGGTCGAGACCAACCTCACCCGCAGCCACAAGGGCTCGGGGCTTGGCCTCGCCATCGCGCGCTCGATGGCCGAACTGCACGGCGGCGCCCTGCGCATCCGCTCCCAGGAGGGCCTCGGCACCATCGTGATGGTGCGGCTGCCGATCCCGACCGCAGAGAACCGCCGCAACCTCGTCGACGCCGCCGCCCAGGAAACCGTCGCCTCCCTTCGCGACGCCGCCGGCGCCACCCCGCGCCCGCCCGAGGCGGTACCGGAGACGGTCTGAGGTCTTTTCGGGGCGGGGGCCTCTGGCAGGCAGGGGGATTGAAGGGACCGATCCGCTCGTCGGCAACCCACGCGCAGCACCACGTCATCCCGGAGCCGCGCAGCGGAGTCCGGGATCCAGACACACAGGTGGTGCAGGACTTTCCATCGTCTGCGGCTCTGGATTCCGGGCTCGCCTGTGGCGCCCCGGAATGACGGTGCGCTGCCGTCGGTGATCGCGCTGCCGGGACGGAGGGCATCGGCCCGCCCCCTCGTCCTCACCCCGCCATCAGGCGCTCGAACAGCGCGCGGATCTCCATGCGCGATTCGTCGAGCCCGGCGACCAGCCGGTTTGAATCCGGTGAACCCATCGCCACCGCGAGGCGCGAGAGGGCCACGGGCGAGGCCTCGGCCGGGTCGCCCTCCACCATCAGGCGCTGCCAGTGCAGCACGTCGTCGAACTGGCGGTAGGCTTCGATCAGGCGCTCCGCCGCGGGGCGGGCGAGGTCGCCGTGGTCGGCGGCCTTCGCGAACACCGCGCAGGCCCCGAGACCGACGAGGTCCGGCCGCCGGTGGGCCAGCCCGAGCACCAGGGCCTGGGCCAGGAAGTCGAGGTCGAGGAGGCCGCCGGGGGCGAGCTTGAGGTCGAGGGGACCGCGATGGCCCTTCTCCCGCTCCACGAGGGCGCGCATCTCCCGCACCGCGCGCCGCACGTCGGCGGGGTCCCGCGGTCGGGCGACGATGGCGCGGATCTCGCCGTCGAGCTCGGCGCCGAGGCCCGCATCGCCGGCGATCACCCGGGCGCGGGTCAGGGCCATGTGCTCCCAGAGCTCCGCCTCCTCGGCGTGGTAGCTGCGGAAGCTGCGCCACTGCACCGCCACCGGGCCCTGGCCGCCGCCGGGCCGAAGGCGCAGGTCGACCTCGTAGAGATGGCCGCGCCGGGTCGGCACCGTGAGGGCGGCGACGATGCGCTGGGCGAGACGGTTATAGGCCACCGCCGCGTCGAGGGGCTTCGGGCCGGCGCTGGTGCGGTCTTCGGGGTCGAAGTCGTAGACCAGCACGAGGTCGAGGTCGGAATCCGCGGTGAGCTGGCGCGCGCCGAGACGCCCGAGGCCGAGCACCGCGAGGCGTCCCTTCGGCACCGCCCCGTGCTCGGAGAAGAAGGTCGCGGAGACGCGCTCCACCGTCACGGCGATCACCGCGTCGGCGATGCCCGCGAAGGCGCGGCCGGCCTCCTCGGGCGAGAGGATGCCGGAGAGGAGCCGGGCACCCGTGAGGAAGCGGAGCTGGCGGGCGGCGTCGCGGATCCGGTCGAGGAAGTCCTCGTGGTCGCTCGCCTGACCGAGGCGGGCGCGAACCTGCTGCGCCAGGGCCTCGGCATCCGCGCTGGCATCGGCGAAATCCCGGTCGATCACCGCGTCGAGGACGTGCGGGCTGAAGGCAACGGTCTCGGCGAGGCGCGGCGCCGTACCGAGGAGGTCGGCGAAGAGCAGGCGCAGGCGCTCGTTCGAGCGCAGGATGGTGAGGAGTTCGAGGGCCGCCGGCATCCGGGCGAAGGCCCGGTCGAGGGTGTCGAGGGCGGCGTCCGGATGGGCGGTGCCGCCGAGCGCCTGCATCAGCACCGGCACCAGCTCGGTCAGCACCTCGCGGGCCCGGGGCGTCCGCACCGCCGGCCGCCGCCCGAAATGCCAGCCACGCACGGTCTCCACCGCCCGCTCGGGCTCGCGGAAGCCGAGCTTCTCCAGGGTCGCGAGGGTCGCCGGGTCGTCGCCGGTGCCGCTGAAGACGAGGTCGCCGACATCGGAGGAAAGATCGGGCTCGGCCTCGAACAGCAGGGCGTAGTGGCCCTGCACCCGGCGGGCCTGGTGGAACAGGGCGGCCTCGAAGGCGTCCCGCGTGGCGAAGCCCGCGAACCGCGCGAAGCGCTCGAGCTCGTCGGCCTCGCTCGGCAGGCGCTGGGTCTGCTCGTCCCGCAGCATCTGCAGGCGGTGCTCGATGGTGCGCAGGAAGCCGTAGGCCGCCGTGAGGTCGTCGCGGGCGGTGGCGTCGATCCAGCCGTCGCGGGTCAGGCCGTCGAGCATGGCGACGGTGCCGCGCCCGCGCAGCTCGGGCCGGCGCCCGCCGAAGACGAGCTGCTGGGTCTGGACGAAGAACTCGATCTCCCGGATGCCGCCGCGCCCCAGCTTGATGTCGTGCCCCGCCACCGCGATCGTGTCGTGGCCGCGCACCGCGTGGATCTGGCGCTTCATCGCGTGCACGTCGGCGATGGAGGCGAAGTCGAAGTACTTCCGCCAGACGAAGGGGCGCAGGTTCGCCAGGAAGGCCTCCCCGGCCGGGATGTCGCCCGCGATCGCCCGCGCCTTGATGTAGGCCGCCCGCTCCCAGTTCTGGCCGAGGTTCTCGTAATAGACGTAGGCGGCGTTGAGCGAGAGGGCCGCCGGGGTCGAGCCCGGGTCCGGGCGCAGGCGGTAATCGACCCGGTGGACGTAGCCGTCGGCGGTGCGCTCCTGCAGCAGCTTGGCCATGCCCTGCGCCAGCTTGCTGAAGAAGGGCGTCGGCGGCAGGTCGGCCTTCAGGGGGGCGGTCTCGGGGTCGAAGAAGACCACGAGGTCGATGTCGCTCGAATAGTTCAGCTCGCCCGCCCCGTGCTTGCCGAGCGCCAGGACGATGAGCCCGGAGCCGGCCTGGGGTGCGCTCGGATCGCGGGGCAGGAAGCGCCCGGCCGAAGCGGCCTGGAGCAGCATGGCGTCGGCGGCCGCCCGCACCGAGGCGTCGGCGAAGTCCGAGAGGGCCTGGGTCACCGTGGCCAGGGGCCAGAGCCCGCCGAGATCGGCCAGAGCGACGAGGAGCGCGTGCTCTGCCCGGTTCTGCCGCAGCGCGCGGGCGACGGTGTCGAGGTCGGGCCCGCGGCCCGCATCCCGCTGCCGGGCGACGAGAGCCGCCAGGGCCGCCTCCGGCTCGGCCTCGACGAGGGCTGCGAGGCGCTCGGGCGCCCGGGCGACCAGCTGCCAGAGAAACGGGGAATGGTCGGCGAGGCCGAGGAGCAGGGCACGCAGGGGCGCGTCGAGGAAGCCCGCCGGCCAGGCGGGCGCCACCTCGGCGAGGCGCGCGGCCGCCCCGTCGGGATCGGACAGGACCGGGGCGGCGGACAAGCGCGCCCGAAGGCGGCGGCTCTGCGCGTCGGCGGCCTGGTTCATGCCCTACCCTCCCGTCGGATCTCCGGCCGGCAGGGTTATCACGACGGCGAGCCCGGGGGCATGGTCTTCCAGCGCCAGCGTGCCCTGGTGCAGGCGCACCACCGCATTGACGAGGCTCAGGCCCAGGCCGAAGCCCGGCCGGGAGCGCGCCTCCTCCAGCCGGACGAAGCGGTCCAGCACCCGGCCGCGGGCCTCGCTGGGGATGCCCGGTCCGGAATCGGCGACGCCGAGGCGCAGGGTGTCGCCGATCCGCGCGGCGCTGAGGCGGATCTCGCCGCTGGCCCCGCCATACTTCACCGCGTTGTCGATGAGGTTGGCCAGCGCCTGCCCGATCAGCTCGCGGCTGCCGCGCAGGGTCAGGGGTGCGCCCTCCGTCTCGACGTGCAGCGCGAGGCCCTGCTCGGAGGCCAGGGGCTCGTAGAGCTCGGCCACGGCCTGGACCACGGCGGCGACGTCGAAGGTCTGGAAGTCCTCGCGGGCGTTCACGCCCTCCAGCCGGGCGATCATCAGGAGCGCGTTGAAGATCCGGATCAGCCCGTCGCTCTCCTCGATCACCCCCTCCATCGCGGCCCGGAGGGCGTCCGGCGTCTCGGCCGTGCGCAGGGCCTCCTCGGCCCGGTTGCGCAGGCGGGTCAGGGGCGTCTTGAGGTCGTGGGCGATGTTGTCGGAGACGTCGCGCAGGCCGCGCATCAGCTCGCCGATGCGCTCCAGCATGGCGTTGAGGTTGCGCGCCAGCCGGTCGAGCTCGTCACCGGTCCCCGCCACCGCGAGGCGACCGTCGAGGTCGCCCGCCATGATCCGGCGGGTGGTCTCGGTCATGGCGTCGACGCGCTTCAGGACCCGGCTGGCGATGAACCAGGCGCCGATCACGCCCAGCACGACCACCAGCCCCACGGACGAGCCGAAGGTCCGCCCGATCACCGACCGCAGCCGGTCGCGCTCGGCCACGTCGCGGCCGACGAGGAGCCGGAAGCCGCCGGGCAGGACGAAGATCTGCATGATCGCCCGGTGCTCGACGTCGCGCGCGCCCCCGATGCGGGCGTAGTTGGCCTCGGTCTGGCCGGGATCGACGATGAGCCCGGTGGGCAGGGCGTCGATGTTGCCGACGAGGCGCTCGCCCGCCGCGTTGGTGACGAGGTAGAGGGAGGCCCCGGGCTCGCCGGCGCGCCGCTCCACGGCGGAGATCAGGCGCCGCAGGCCCCCGACCTTGTACTGCTCGGACAGGCCGTTGATCTCGGCCTCGATGGTGGAGACCATCTGGTCGTCCAGGGCCCGGCTGGCGTTCCAGGCGACGTAGCCGAGCGCCAACAGCGCGAAGGTGGCGAATACCACCAGGTAGGCGAAGGACAGCTTGAAGGCCGTCGTCCGGAACAGGTTGCCGAGGCGCCCGGCCGGGGCGTCGTCGAGATTCGTCACGACGCCGGGCCGGGGCCGCGCGCCTCGTCGACGCGCAGCACGTAGCCGGTGCCGCGCACGGTGTGGATGATCGGGTGCTCGAAATCCTTGTCGACCTTGGCGCGCAGGCGCGAGACGTGGACGTCGATGACGTTGGTCTGCGGGTCGAAATGGTAGTCCCAGACATGCTCCAGCAGCATCGTCCGGGTCACGACCTGGCCGGCATGGCGCATCAGGTACTCGAGCAGGCGGAATTCGCGCGGCTGCAGCGCGATCTCGTGGCCCGCCCGGGTGACGCGGTGGGACAGGCGGTCGAGCTCGAGGTCGCCGACCCGGTAGGCGGTGGCCTCCGCGGCCGTGCCCGGCCCGGCCCGGCGGCGGGCCAGCACCTCGGCCCGGGCGAGCAGCTCGGAGAAGGCGTAGGGCTTGGGCAGGTAGTCGTCGCCTCCGGCCCGCAGGCCCTTCACCCGGTCGTCCACCTGGCCGAGGGCCGAGAGGATCAGGACCGGCGTGGTCACGCCCTGCTCGCGGAGCGAGCGGATCAGCGACAGGCCGTCGAGCTTGGGCAGCATGCGGTCGACGATGAGCACGTCGTAGTCGCCCTCCTGGGCCAGGGCGTAGCCGTCGAGGCCGTCGGACGCCTGGTCCGGCACGTGGCCGGCCTCGCGAAACGCCTTGAGCAGGTACGCGACCGCCTCGCGGTCGTCCTCGATGATGAGCAGACGCATGGGACGGAGTGATAGGGGCTCGCCCGTCCGCGCGAAACCGCCTTGTCCGGCAACGCTCATGCCGCATCCCTCCTCGCCGGGTCGATGGCCCGGAGCATGGGAAGCGGCGGGTTGCGCGACGCTGGCGGAAACATGACGTTTTGGTCATGTGGCGGCCCCCGCCGCCACGGGGCGGCGCGCCTATTCGGGCCGCGGCCCCGGACCGCCGGCGCGTCCGGAGAGCCGGGTGCGGGCCCAGTCGCGCAGCAGGGCCTCCTCGTAGCCGAAGCTCCCGAAGGCCGCGGCGGCGCGGGCGCCGAACAGGAAGTTGATGTCGGTCAGGCGCTCCTCGCCCCCGGCGATCCGGCGGCCGCCCCGCCGCAGGTCGTAGCGCAGGCGGATCGCCGGCGGGGTCACGTCGCTGACGATCCGCAGGCCCGAGGGGATGTTCAGGTCCGGGCGCACGAAGCCGGCCCGGTCGATGTCGAGGACGTCCACCACCAGCGTCTCGTCCGGTCCCATCACCCGCAGGGCCGAGGCCTCGATGATGCGGCGGATCTCCGCGAGGGTGCCGCGCAGGCCGGGCCCCGAGCCGTAGCGGTCGTCGGCGTCGGTGTAGCGCTCCGGCGCCACGAAGCGGACGGTAACCTGTGCCGGCACCGCCGCGCCGTCCCGCGAAAAACCGGCGCTGGCCAGCCCCGCGCCGATCAGCACGGCCAGCCATCCGCGCCCGCGCCGACTCATCTCAATAGCCCTTCTTCACCTGCGCCAGCGCGCGGGTCAGGCCCTCGGCGATCACCTCGCGCTCCGGCGGCGAGGCGTCGCGGGCGACCACCACGAATTCCCGGCGCGATTCGAGGGTCAGGGTCTGCATGCCGTACTCGTCGTCCTCCACCCGGGTGAGCTTGGTCCAGAGGGGGTTGAAGCGCCATTCCCGGCGCTCGCCCCGGTGGGTCACCCGGGCGAGCATCACCTCGATCGGGGTGATCGCCACCTCCTCGAAGGAGCGACCGCGCCGGAAGCTCGCCTTCAGCGCCACGTAGAGGGCGATCATGTCGAGGCCGAAGAAGCCGGCCACGGGCCAGAACCCGGCCCGGACGCAGGCGATCGAGGTCACGAGGGAGACGGCGCAGCACCCGATCATCACGTTGCGGAAGCCGTCGGGGCTCAGGGATTGGTGCGGCCGGATGGTGGCCTGGAAGACAGGCCGATCCATGCTGTCGGGATCGAGGCCGTCCGGATGCCGGCCGATCGGAGGGACGTGGTCATTGCCGCTCGCCATACGGGGAATATAACGCAGGGATGCCCAGCCGACAGCCGACCCGACCCCGGAAATCGCCGATCTCCGCGCGCCTCGCCGCGCCGATCGTCGCAGAGGCGCCCGCCACGCCCGATCCCGTCGGCCCGGAGGCGGTGTCGGAGATCTTCGCGCGGCTCAGCGCGGCCAATCCGGAGCCGCGCGCCGAGCTGGAATTCCAGAACCCCTTCACCCTTCTGGTGGCGGTGGTGCTCTCGGCCCAGGCCACCGACCGCAGCGTCAACCTCGCCACAGCGCCGCTCTTCGCCATCGCCGACACGCCGGCCGCGATGCTGGCCCTCGGGGAAGAGCGGGTGCGCGACTTCATCCGCACCATCGGCCTGTTCAACACCAAGGCGAAGAACGTGATCGCCCTGTCGCGCATCCTGGTGGAGGAGCATGGCGGCGAAGTGCCCCGCACCCGCGAGGCCCTGGAGGTGCTGCCGGGCGTCGGCACCAAGACCGCGAGCGTGGTGCGCAACGTCGCCTTCGGCGAGGAGGCCATCGCGGTCGACACCCACATCTTCCGAGTCTCCAACCGGATCCCGCTGGTGGTCGCCCCCACCACCGACAAGGTCCAGGCCGGGCTCGAAGCCCTTGTGCCCGCCCCCTACCGGCTGAACGCCCATCACTGGCTGATCCTGTTCGGCCGCTACATCTGCAAGGCACGCAAGCCCGAATGCTATCGCTGTCCCATCGCCGACCTCTGCCGTTTTCCGGCCAAGACGCCGGCGCCCTGACCCGGAGGCGCGCCCCCTCCCGGCGGCGCTTCCTCCGGCCGGCCTCGGCCGCTGCGCCCTTGCCTCCGGCACGGACTCCCCGTTATCACCCGGCCTCTCCCTGAACGGCATGGGTCCCATCCGGCCAGCGCGTTGTGCTGCCAGCCGCCTTCGGGTAGTTTGCGCCACGGTCGCGGAGGCTTTCGACGTACGACGTGTCTCTCGGCCCGGCCTCACTCACAGGCCGCCACGCCGCGGATTCCGCATCGTTCGCTCGCAAGGAGTCACGGCCCATGGACTTCCTCAAACCACGGTACACGCCTATGAACCGCCGCCGTCGCATCTACGAGGGCAAGGCGAAGGTCCTCTACGAGGGTCCGGAGCCGGGAACGCTCATCCAGCACTTCAAGGATGATGCCACCGCCTTCAACGCGCAGAAGCATGATGTCATCGACGGTAAGGGCGTACTGAACAACCGGATCTCCGAGTTCGTCTTCCAACACCTCAACGACATCGGCGTGCCCACGCACTTCATCCGCCGCCTGAACATGCGCGAGCAGCTGATCCGCGAAGTCGAGATCATCCCGCTCGAAGTGGTGGTGCGCAACGTCGCCGCCGGCTCGCTCGCCACCCGCCTCGGCCTCGAGGAAGGCACGCAGCTGCCGCGCTCGATCATCGAGTTCTACTACAAGAACGACGCGCTCAACGACCCGATGGTGTCGGAAGAGCACATCACGGCCTTCGGCTGGGCGACCCCCCAGGAGATCGACGACATCATGGCGCTGGCCATCCGGGTCAACGACTTCCTGTCCGGCCTCTTCCTCGGCGTCGGCATCCGCCTCGTCGACTTCAAGATCGAGACCGGCCGCCTCTGGGAAGGCGACATGATGCGCATCGTCGTCGCCGACGAGATCTCCCCGGATTCCTGCCGCCTGTGGGACATCAAGTCGTCGGACAAGCTCGACAAGGACCGCTTCCGCAAGGACCTCGGCGGCCTGATCGAGGCCTATACCGAAGTGGCCAAGCGCCTCGGCATCATGTCCGAGAACGAGAAGGTCCAGACGGGCGGCCCCCGCCTCGTCCAGTAAGACACGCCGACCGGCCCCGCGGGTTTCGATCGCGCGGGCCGGCTGGGTAGTTCGAACGGCGACTCCTGAACCAGCGGTCGTTGGCGGATGGCACCGCGCCGTCATTCCGCGCCGCCGCAGGCGAGCCCGGCCCCGGAGGGGCGCGCCAGCGGCGTGCAATCCAGAACCGCCGACGCAGCGTCATATCCGGCACTTCCTGCGTGTCCGGATCCTGGGCTCCGCTGCGCGGCCCCAGGATGACGGGGTGCTGCGTGTGGGTTTCCGGACCTGAAGCCGGCACGACGCTCACCGCAGATCCACCGCGCCCGCCTCCGGCCAGTCCGGGCGCAACCGCGCGTAGGTGCCGAGATCGGGGTCGAATCCCGGGTGGTAATGGGGGTCCTGCCCCAGCAGCGGTCCCCATCGGTCCTGGAAGGCCGCGACTTCGCGCCCGTGGCGCGCCCGGGCCGCGACCGTCCAGCGCCGGCTCGCGGCCTCGTCGTGGCGCAGCACCGCCCCCGGGACGAACAGGGTGCGATAGCCCGCCGCCCCGAGGCGCAGGCACAGGTCGACGTCGTTGAAGTCGACCGCGAAGGCGCCCGCATCGAAGCCCCCGACCGCCGCGAACTTGCGCGCCTCCACCACGAGGCAGGCGGCCGTGACCGCCGCCACCGCGCGGGTCGCCCGCAGCCCGCCGAGGTAGCCCGGCGCGTCGCCGGGAAAGAACCGGTGCGCGTGGGTGACCAGCCCGCCCGGCCCGAGCAGCACCCCTCCGTGCTGGATGCGACCCTGCCCATCGAGGAGCTTGGCGCCCACCGCCCCCACATCCGGCCGCAGGGCCTCGCGCACCAGCCGCTCCAGCCAGTCCGGATGCAGGGCGGCGACGTCGTTGTTGACGAAGGCCAGGACCGTCCCCCGCGCCTGCGCGGCGGCCCGGTTGTTCATGCCGGCGAAATCGAAGGGGCCGGGGCAGGGCACGATTCGGGCGAGGCCGGCCGCCTCCAGCTCCCGGAAATACGCCAGGGTCTCGGGGGCGCGACTGTCGTTGTCGCAGATCAGGATCTCCCGCTCCGGCCAGTCGGTGCAGGCGACGAGGCTGGCGATGCAGGTCCGCAGGAGATCGACCCGGTCCCGGGTTGGCACGATGAGGCTGACGCGCGGACGCGCCGCCGGCAGGGGGTGCGCCAGGGTGAGCACGCCGTCCGCCTCCACCCGGATCGCGACGGCGTGGTCGCCCCGGCGGTCCAGGGCCCGGCGCAGGGTGGCGGCGCTCGCCGCCGGGTCCTGCGCCCCGTCCGCCGCCGCCTCGCTGCGCGAGAGGAGGCGCGGCAGGTGCCCGATCGCCCCGCGCCCGAACCGCTCCGCCACCCGCTCGGTGAGGTCGAGGGCATCCGTGACCGGCCCCTCCGTCTCGGTGATGGCGGCGAGGGCCGAGGCCCGGACCGCCAGCACGGGGCCGAGATACGGCACCGCCCGGGCGTAGTCGGGGTCGAAGGCGGGACGCAGTAGCGGCATCGCCGGCCCGGTCTCGGGCCCCAGCAGCGCATCGCCGTAGGCGAGCTGGTGCGCCGGGGACCGCGCGAACGCCGCGGCGAGAAGGGCGGTGGCGCCCGGCAGCAGGGCATGACCCGGCGCCGCGAGGACGAGGAGGTCGGCGCCGGAGGGCGGTTCGCTCCCCAGATCCGCGACGGACAGGACCGCGACGGTCTCGCGCGGACGCGCCGCGCCCGCGGTCGTGGTCGTGGTCGTGGTCGTGGTTGCCCGCAGGAGCCGGCCTTGCGCCGCAGGGCTGCAGAGGAGTCCCGCATGGTCGAGGCCGAACAGAGCGGCCGCGGCCTGGCCGGCGCGGACGCGCTTGCCCGCCATCCGCGCCCGCAGGATCGCCATCCCCTCCCCCCGGTGGCGGAGCAGGTGCCCAGCGGCCAGCGCCCAGCGCCGCCAGACCGGGCTCCGGGCCACGCCCGCGAAGGCGAGCGCCGGGTCGGGCCTCCTATTCACGGTCCTGCCTCGTCAAGATCTTCCCTATTCCAGATCTTCCCCGAACGTCGTCAGCGACAGGTCCGGATGGTAGTAGGGATCGTGCCGGATGGTGTCGCGCCAGCGCGCCACGAAGCGGTCGGCCTCCGCCTCGAAGCGCGCCCGCGCCGGCCCGACCGCCGGTCCGCGGCTGGTCGATTCGAGGTGGGCCATCACGGCCCGCGGCGTCCAGAGCGTCCGGTAGCCGGCCGCCGCGAGACGTAGGCAGAAATCGACGTCGTTGAAGTCGACGGCGAAATTGTCCGCGTCGAGGCCGCCGACCGCGTCGAACTTGGCCCGCCCGACCGCGAGGCAGGCCGCGGTGACGGCCGAGACCTCGTGGGCGACCCGCATCCGGCCGAGCATGCCGGGGGTGTCGGCCGGCCGCCGGCGCAGGATGTGCCCGGCCCGGCCTCCGAGCCCCACCACCACGCCGGCATGCTGCAGGGTCCCGTCCGCATAGAGGAGCTTCGCCCCCACCGCGCCGATCTCCGGCCGGCAAGCTTGGCGCACCAGGGCGCTGAGCCAGTCCTCGCGCAGCACCGCGACGTCGTTGTTGAGGAGGACCACCACGTCGCCCCGCGACGCGGCCACGCCGGCATTGATCATCGCGGAGAAATTGAACGGCCCCGGACAGGACAGGAGGCGGACCCGCGGATCCCGCCGCAACGTCTCGTAATGGGCGAGCACCGCCGGATCGGTAGAGCCGTTGTCGACGATGACGAGCTCGATCGCCGGGTAGTCCGTCCCGTTGAGCACCCCGTCGGCGGCGACCCGGATCAGGTCCAGGCGATCCCGGGACGGGATGACGACGCTGGCGAGCGGCGGCGGCTCCGGCAACGCCCAGAGCAGGTCGAACCCCGTCGGATGTGCCTCGACCCGCGCCGGACGGTGGGTCTCGGTGAGGTGCGTTTGAAGAATCGCCGCGTGACGCTCGGCTGAATCCGGCGGCGGAGGCGCCACGCGCGCGAGAACGCGCGGGACATGCGCGACCTCGTCGCGACCCGCGTGGTATACCGCGGCGAGCCCGAGGCGAACCGCGAACGCGTCCGGCGCGCCGAGCGGGATGGCCTTGAGGCGTTCGAGCAGGCCCCCGGCATAGAGGGTCGGGGTGCCGGGATAGGCCGTGGTCAGCGCCAGGTCCGGGCTCCAGTCCGGCTTGAGCGCCGGCGTCGGGTCCGGGCCCTCGCCCTGGGCATCCGCATAGACCATCTGCGGACGGTCCGGCTCCGCCAGGGCGCGGACCAGGATCGCCAGGGCGTCCGGATCGAGGGTGTCGCCCGGGGCAAGCAGCGCCAAAGCGCTGTCACCATTCAGCAAATCACAGAGGCAGGCCGAGGCCGGCCAGACGCGTTGCGCGATCCGCGCATCGTCCGTGGGGATGGCGATCCCCGCCTCCGACCAGCCCACGACGAGGCGCCAGACCCCGTAACGCTGGGCCTTCAGGCTCGCGATCGTGGCGGCGACCCGCTCCGCGTCCGCCGGCCCGGCCGGCATCACCAGCCGAACCGCCGGCCCGGCCGGCACCGGAGCCGCATCGGCGCGGGTCCGCTGGCGCGCCCAATCCGCGAAATCCGCGACCGGCGTTACCCCGCAGCTCCCCCGGAGGATGTCGCGGGTGCGGCGCTCGTTGCGCCTAAGCCTCTGATAACAAGCGGAAATCGCCCGGAGCGGACGTACGCGCAGGCATTCGGCGAACACGCTCGCCTCCGAACGCAGGCCGACCCGTTCCAACACGAAGCCGCTGCGTTCGTCGATGGCGAGGTCGATCGCCGCGGCATCCGCCGGCAGGAAGCCGAGCCAGCAGGCCGCCCCCTGCCCCGCCCCGGGCAGGACGAAAAGTTCGCGCCGGCCGTCGTCGCGGGTCAGGCGCAGGAGCGGCCGCAGCGGACGCACGACCGGATTTGCTCGATACATCAACACGATCCAGCGACCGCGCCCATTCTCGGCGAGGCGAAGCCGGTGACCGAAGAGGGGATCATCCGTGGCGTCGAGCGAGAAGGCGACGGGGCGTCCGGATGCGGTCAGGACATCACCTGCGCAGACCCACCGCTCACTCGGCCGCATCCGTGGCGGGCGCCGCCACGCGATCCTCCGACGTGGCGGAGACCGCGGGCTTCTTCTTTTTCCGCGGCGCCGTCTTCTGCGGCGCAGCCCCGAGACGAACCTCGATGTCGTAGTCGCGGGCCATCGCCGCCGGGACGACGAGATTGTCCTCGACGAAGGAGAACAGTCCCTGCGCCGCCCCCGCGGGCACCGTCACCGGCACCCGGCGGACCCGGGACAGCACGACCTTGTCGCCGGCCTTGATGCTGATCGAGACCGGAGCTTCGAAGCGACCCGGCTTACCGACGGGTCCCAGCAGAACCTGCCCCTCGACGCCGACCTTCACCGACACGGATCCGTCCTGAAGCTTGGCGCATTCCCGGGCCAGGCGACCGATCGTGACCTGGTGCCGGAGGCTGGTGCCGTCTCCGGCCCGGCCCGCATAGCTCTGGATCGCTGCGCCGCCTTCCGGCACCGCCACCGTGGGGCAATAGGGCGGATCGGTGTCGTCCGGCTGGGACGGCGGCACCGTGGTCCCGCCGAATTTCAGCATGTTCATGAAGACGTTGCCCTCCTCCGCGGAGGTGGGGCCGACCCCGACGCCACTCGCCGCGAGGGTCGCTGCCAGGAGGAGCCCCAAACGCTGCCGGCCCTTCACCCTGCTGAGATTCATGCCGAGATCCCGCATTCTTCGCACCAACCGTCTCACCCGCACGCCGCGAAGCCCATCACTTGAGGCTATCGAAGCCCTGGGCGAATCCCTTCATCGACAGAGGAATGCCGACGCCCTCCTCCGGTGTCTGGAACACGATGAAGGTGGCCTGCGCCCCCCCGCTGAACTGCTTGATCAAGCCGTCATCCATCACGACCTCGGCGACACAGCCCGTCGTCAGACACCGCACGAAGCCGGCGCGGCCCACATCGGTCTTGTCGATCTTCAGGCCGAGGCCGGACGGCAGCAGGACACCGAGCGGCGCGACCACCCGCAGGAGATAGCCGCGGTTGTCGGCCGTCTTCAGGACGATGACGACCAGCGTGAGGTTCGGCCGGTCCTCGGCGGCCAGGTATTGCACCAGGGCGCATTGCTCGGCCTTGGCGCCCGCCGGGGTCTCGCACCGCAGTTGCCAATCGCCGAACGTGTTGCGAACCATCCCCTGGGCGGCTGCGCCCTCGGGCCCGAAGCCGGCGAGCAGGATCCCTGCACCGAGCAGGCCCACCGCGACGCCCCGGGCGACCAGGCCGCGTGCAAGCTGCACCATTCCTCGAAACCCCACGCGTCGACCCTTTCGCATGGCCCGCCGCCCCGCGAACCGTTAACGGAAAACACGGGTGTTCCGACCATGCTGGGCCATCGAATGTCAAGCGAAGGCCGGCCTGCGGGAACCGACTATCGCGCCGCGCGTACAGCCTCTAGTGCTGACAGCCACGCTTGCCCGACAACGGACAGATCCATGCGACTGCGCGCCCCCCTCCTCCTCGCCACCCTCGCCCTCGCCGGTCCAGCCCTCGCGGAGCCGCTCCCCGTGGGCGAGACGACCTATGTCGAGCGCTCCCTCAACCGGGATGGTCCCCTCGTGATCGAGCATCGCCCGGTGGCACGCACGCCCGGCGGCCGGCGCGGCGGAAGCTCGGCCGAGATCGCGGGCTTCTGCCGCGACGGCGGCATCATCCGCCGTCGGGACGAGTTCGGCCGGCCGGTGATCCTGCGCCAGCGGGAAGTCTGCGACAGCGTCGCGCCGCGCACCCTGAACCCGGGCGATGTCGATCCCCGCCCGACCTGGCCGGCCGAGCAAGTCGTACGCGGCCGAGCACTCCGCGTCCGCGGTTGAGCCGACCTCAGCCGTAGCGGTGCAGGGTGGCGCCGTTGCGCTTCAGCCAGCGCTCGGCTTCGTCCACATGCGGGCAGAGCGACCCCACCAGGGTCCAGAATCGTGCCGAGTGGTTCATCTCGCGGAGATGCCCCATCTCGTGCGCCACCAGATAATCGAGCACCATCGGTGGCGCGAAGATCAGCCGCCAGGAGAAGTTCAGCTCGCCACGCACCGTGCAGGAGCCCCAGCGGCTTCGCGTGTCGCGTAAGGTGATGCGCGTCGGCCCCTGCCCCAGCTTCTCGGTGTAGCGCGCCACCGCCTCGGTCAGATCACGCCGGGCTTCCCGCTGCAGGAAATCGGTGACTCTTCGCGCGATGTGCGGCGCGTCGCAGGCAACCGAGAGGACGGGCTCCTCGGCAAGCGTCTCGAGCCGGGTGAGCCCGCTTCGACGGTCGCGATGCAGGACCCTGTGCGGCACGCCTCGGATCGGCAGAACAGCGTCCGCCGCGAACAGCACCCGCTCGGGCATGCGCGCCAGCCGAGCCGCGATCCATCCCCCGTGGCTGATGGCAAAGGTTCGGGCGACACCGACCGAGGTGCGCGTCGGAAGCGTCATGACCACTTCGCCGGTAGCACTCGAGACGCGCAGGGTCAGACGACGTGCTGTCGGCCGGCGACGCAGCAGGACGCGGAGGGTCTCGCCCTCGTGCAGGATGTCGAGGTGATCCGGGTCCGCCCCGCGCAGCAACGCCAATCGCATCTCGCCAGCTTAGCCGCTGTCGCGCCCCTTCGCCATCGACCCGAGCGCCCCCATCCTCAGGCAGGCGCCCCCGACAGGTCGGGTTCCGGCCGATGGCTGATTGCCACTCCTCCCCCCTCGGAAACCCCCATCTGGCGAATGAAGGCGGCGATACGGGGCGCGATGATGGTGCGGTAGCGCGACCCGTTGAACACCCCGTAATGTCCGACAGCTTGCTGAAAATGATAGGCTTTTCGCTGCGGAGGAAGGTTCGGCGTGAGGTCCAGGGCAGCTTGGGTCTGGCCGACGCCGGAGATGTCGTCGTTCTCGCCCTCAATGGCGAGAATGGCACAGCTACGGATCGCGCCGAGGTCGACGCGGGCGCCACGATGGATCATCGATCCCCTCGGAAGGGCGTGATCGACGAAGACCGTCTTCACCGTCTGCAGGTAGAACTCGGCCGTCAGATCCATCACGGCGAGATACTCGTCGTAGAACTCGCGGTGCTTCTCAGCCGAATCGCCATCCCCCGTCACGAGATGGTCGAACATCTCGGCGTGGGCGTTAACGTGACGGTCGAAATTCATCGCCATGAATCCGGAGAGCTGGAAGAAGCCCGGATAGACGCTGCGCCAGACGCCGGGATAGCCGGCGGGCACGGTGGTGATGCAGTTGCGCTCGAACCAGGCCGTCCCGCGCTCCTGAGCCACACAGTTCACGGCGGTCGGTGAACGCCGCGTGTCGATGGGACCACCCATCAGCGTGATCGAGCGCGGCACCGGTGCGTAGCCCTGCGCCTCCATCACGGCGACCGCCGCCAGGACCGGCACGGCCGGCTGACACACGGCCATGACGTGAAGCTCCGGTCCGAGGTCGCGAAACATGTCGATGAGGTAGTCGATGTAGGAATCCAGATCGAACCGCCCGGCTCCGATCGGCACCATGCGCGCATCGGCCCAATCGGTGACGAAGACCTGATGGTCGGGTAGCATGGCCTCCACGGTGCCGCGCAGGAGCGTGGCGTAGTGGCCCGACATCGGCGCGACGATCAGAAGCTTCGGCTGTGGCGCCGTGGGGCCGCCTAAGAAGCTTCGATCGAAGGTGATCACCCGGCAGAAGGGACGCTCCCACACCACTCGCTCGCTGACCGGAACGCTCGTTCCGTCGACGGTGACGCTGGTGAAGCCGAAGGACGGCTTGCCGTAGCGCCGCGTGACCCGCTCGAACATCTCGCAGGCGGCCGCCAACGAGCGGGCATAGGGCGAGTAGGCGAGCGGATTGGCGGGGTTCTGCAGGCCGTGCTTGGCGACGTCGACGACAAGTCGCGCCGGCGTCGTCATCAGTCGGGCGGCCTCGTACCAGAGGTAGGACAAGTTCACGGACCATTCCCCATTTCACGGGCGTCGCTTCCCCGAGCTGCCTGAGAAATGCGCCGTCGGCTCGGCGCTCCACATCGACCTCTGCGGATTCGCTCCCCTCGGTTTAGCGCAAAAGCGATGTCGACAAGAGCGGATGTCCGAACCCGGAGGGATAGACGCGAGACAGCCGGGCCCTATCGTTCCACTGACATGATCGACATGAGCACCAACGGCTTCGTCCGCGACGCACGGCATCTGCGTCTCGACACCTTCGTGCGCCTGCGATGGCTCGCGATCACCGGGCAAAGTGCGGCGGTGGTCGGGGCGCAATTCGGATTGGGCCTTCCGTTGCCTTTCGGCTGGTGCTTCCTCGTCATCGCCACATCGTCCTGGCTGAACCTCGCGCTGCGCATCCGCTTTCCCGCGAGCTACCGCTTGAGCGACGATTCCGCGGCCCTGCTGCTCGCCTTCGACATCATCCAGCTCGCCGCCCTGCTGTTTCTGACCGGCGGACTGCAGAACCCGTTCTCGCTGCTGTTCCTCGCGCCTGTGCTGATCTCGGCAACCGCCCTGCCGCCCGAACGGACCCTGGCGCTCGGTCTCTTGGCAATCGGCCTCGCGACCCTGCTCGCCCTCGTGCACCGCCCCCTGCCCTGGTTTGCCGACGGGCGGTTGGAACTGCCTTTCCTGTACATCTCGGGCATTTGGACCGCGATCCTGCTCGGAACCGCCTTCACGGGCGTCTATGCCTGGAAGGTCGCGGAGGAGACGCGCCAACTGGCGCAGGCCTTGGCCGCCACGGAACTGGTGCTGGCCCGCGAACAGCACCTGTCACAGCTCGACGGGCTCGCGGCCGCAGCCGCTCACGAACTCGGTACGCCGCTCGGCACCATCATGGTGGTCACCAAGGAGTTGACCCGTCAATTGGCGACGACCGCCAGCCCTTCGGTGCGGGAGGACCTTGCGCTCCTGCGCGACCAGGTCGATCGCTGCCGTGGTATCCTCTCGAAGCTGACGTCGCTCGACAGCGACGAGGCCGGCTTCCTGCAGACGGTCAGTCTCAGCCACCTCGTGGAGGAGCTCGTCGAGCCGCAGCGTGCCATGGGCATCATCCTCGACGTCTCCAACCAGGGAGAGGGTCCGGAGCCGGTTTGCCGGCGCAATCCGGGCGTGATGTTCGGCTTGGCCAACATCGTGGATAACGCAGTCGACTTTGCCACCGAGCGGGTCATCATCGAGGCGCGCTGGACCCTCGAGCGGGTTTGGCTGGAGATCCGGGACGACGGACCGGGTTTCTCGAGCGAAGTCCTGCTCCGGGCCGGCGAGCCCTACGTGACGACCCGGAGCCCAGATCGGTCCCGCAGCCCAGACAGCACCGGCGCCGGTCTGGGCCTCGGACTTTTCATCGCCAAGACCCTGATCGAACGTTCCGGCGCGCAGCTGACGTTGTCGAACGTCTCGCAACATGAGGCGACCGGCGCCGTGGTTCGTGTCAGCTGGGCGCGTCACATCTTTGAGCGAGGCGCCTCGACGGTCGATCATGCGCAATTGAGTAGTGGGCAACCCCTGACGGAAACGGGTGCGACACCTATATGAGGATCACAGCAGAACCCTATTGAAGATGGTTCGTGAACTACGGAGGAGCGTCGGATGCTGACGCAGACTGGAACCACGGCGCCGAGTGCTGAGATCGCTCAGCTCGCCGACAATGACCCCCTGGCCGCTTTCCAGGATCGCACTCTGCTGATCGTCGATGACGATAAGCCGTTCTCGACCCGGCTGGCCCGTGCCATGGAGATGCGCGGCTACGAGGTGCAAGTTGCCGAAAGCGTCGCCGAAGGCGTCTCGATGGTCGACGTCCGTCCGCCGGCCTTCGCGGTCATCGACATGCGACTCGGCGACGGCAATGGGCTCGACGTGATCGCTCGCCTGAAGGAGCGCCGCCCGGACGCACGGGGGGTTATTCTCACCGGCTACGGCAATATCGCGACGGCGGTCACGGCCGTGAAACTCGGTGCGTTCGACTATCTAGCCAAACCAGCCGACGCCGACGAGATCCATGGGACGCTGATGGCGCAGCCGGGCGAGCGGGCTGACCCGCCGGAGAACCCGATGTCAGCGGACCGGGTGCGCTGGGAGCACATCCAGCGTGTCTACGAACTGTGCGGACGAAACGTTTCCGAGACGGCGCGTCGCCTGAACATGCACCGCCGGACGCTTCAGCGTATCCTGGCCAAGCGCGCCCCACGCTGAAGGTCGGGGTCGAAACGAGGGCGACATTGCGCGACCCGTCCGGTTCGCGCTACGTCGCCCTCGATCATGTTTGCGCCGGGTCTCCCGCGCGTGAAGCCGGTAACGGGGCGACGCTTCAGTGAACACGCGCAATCTCATCACCATCCTGAGCATGATGGTTCTCGTCGGCACAGAGGTGTTCGCCGTCGCCATCGCGGCGGGCTGGGCTCTCGCCGGCCTCTTCGACCTCGGCGACACGGTGGGGCATGTGCTGATGGCGCTGTTCAGCCTCTTCGCAGCTTGGGTGATGCTGCAACTCTGGCGGCGCGCGACGAGCATTGAGCCTCTGCGGGGGCCAGATCCCACCACACGCTGATCGGAACACACAGCTTCGACGTTTATGCGCGGCCGCTCTTGGGCCGTTTCGCGTTGCTTGCCTGGCATTTCCCGATTATCGGCAGGGTGCCCCGACACCAGACGAGTTCGAACCCATGAAAGCACGCATCATCGTCACCCTGAAGACCGGCGTGCTGGACCCGCAGGGCAAGGCGATTGAGGCAGCCCTGACGTCGTTCGGCCTGTCCGGTATCGACAGCGTCCGCCAGGGGAAGGTTTTCGACGTCGAGATCGTGGGAGAGGACCGCGCGGCTGCAGAGGCGACGCTGAAGAGCGCCTGCGAGAAGCTGCTCGCGAACACGGTCGTCGAGAACTACGCCATCGAGATCGCCTGATGCGCGCTGCCATCATCGTTTTTCCAGGCTCCAACCGCGATGCGGACGTGGCCCGAGCCTTGACCCAATCGGGTGCGGAGGTCGTGAAGGTTTGGCACGCGGATACCGCGCTACCGGCCGGCACCGATCTGGCCGTGCTGCCGGGGGGATTTTCGTACGGCGATTACCTACGCTGCGGCGCCATCGCCGGCCGCGCAGCCGCGATGGATGCCGTCCGTGCGCACGCCGCGCGGGGCGGCTTGGTGCTCGGCATCTGCAACGGCTTCCAGATCCTGTGCGAGTCCGGCCTTCTGCCGGGCGTCCTGATGCGGAACGTGGACCGGCGCTTTATCTGCCATCGCCAGCTGCTCCGGGTGGAGCGTGCCGACACCCGTTTCACCTCGGCCTATGCCGAGAATCAGGTCATCGACGTCTGCGTGGCTCACGGCGAGGGCAATTACTTCGCAGACCCGGATACCATTGCGCGTCTCGAAGGTGATGGCCGGGTGGCGTTCCGCTACTCGGACGCGGCTGGCAACCTCACCGTGGACGCCAATCGCAACGGCTCGCTGAATTCCATCGCGGGCATCTACTCCGAGAAACTCAACGTGCTCGGCCTGATGCCGCACCCGGAGAATTTCGTAGAGGATCTCGTCGGCGGGACCGACGGGCGCGGCCTGTTCACGAGCTTGGCAGCGGCGTAGCCTCCGCGCGCCTTTTTCTTCTCCGGAGAGAGGCTGCCCGCCGACGGCTGACGCTGGGTCGAGGTGGGTGAGGGGTCAGGATAGGTCCCGTACCCTCACCCACCTGCCCCGCGCGTGTCCCCGAAGGGGCGAAGGTCAGTGGCCGTCGAATTCCATCAAGGTCCGGACCGGTACATCGAGGTCGCGCAGCTTCTGCGCGCCGCCGATTTCCGGCAGATCGATGACGAAGCAAGCTGCCACCACTTCGGCGCCGATCCGACGCAGCAGGTTCACCGCGGCACAGGCCGTCCCCCCGGTGGCGATCAGGTCATCCACCAGAAGCACCCGGTCGCCCGGCTTGATGGCATCAACGTGGATTTCCATTTCGTCCGTGCCGTACTCTAGGGCGTAGGCGATCGATACCGTCGTGTGCGGAAGCTTGCCCTTCTTGCGGATTGGAACGAAGCCGGACGAGAGCTGGTGTGCCACCGCGCCGCCTAGGATGAATCCACGCGCCTCAATGCCTGCCACCTGATCGATGCGTCCCCCCGCGTACGGATGTACCAGCGCGTCGACCGCCCGGCGGAACGCGCGCGGGTCGCTGAGAAGCGTGGTGATGTCGCGAAACACGATGCCGGGCTTCGGGTAATCCGGGATGGACCGGATCGAGTCCTTCAACGCGATGTGGCGGCGGGTTTCCATGGGGGAGCCCTTGTCGAGGAGAGTGGAGGCGAGGAAGCGCGCGGGGGCGCCCCTCAGGCGTTGGCGCGGCGCAGGAGCTTCACGAGCTCACTGTGCAGAATCTCATTGCCGCAGGCGACCGAGCGGGCTGCCAGGGGCTCGGCACCCCCATCGGCGCTGGTGACGAAGCCGCCGGCCTCGCGCACAAGAATGATCCCCGCGGCGATATCCCAGGTTTGCAGATCGCGCTCCCAGTACAGGTCCGAGCGGCCGCAGGCGACGTAGGCAAGATCCAGGGCGGCGGAGCCAAAGCGGCGGGCGCCCCCGGTCACGGCCATCACGGCGGCGACTTCCCGCAGGAGCTTCGGATGATCGCCGCGGCCGAGATAGGGTGATCCGTAGGCGACCAGGGCATCGGCCATGTCGGTGCGCCCGGAGACGCGCAGGCGACGGTTGTTGAGATAGGCACCCTTGCCGCGCTCGGCCACGAACAGTTCATCCTTGGCCGGATCGTAGATCACGCCGGCGACGATCTGCCCCTCACGCTCCAGCCCGACGGAAATCGCGAAGTGCGGGATGCCATGAAGAAAGTTCGTAGTCCCGTCGAGGGGGTCGACGTGCCAAGTGTGGCTCTTGTCTGCGCCCTCAACGTTGCCGGATTCTTCCAAGATGAGCCCATAGCCCGGACGTGCCTTCATCAGGGCATCCTTCAAGACTTCCTCGGCCTTGCGGTCGGCCGCTGAGACGAAGTTTCCGGGGCCTTTGCGAGAGACCTGTAAATTTTCGATCTCGCCGTAGTCGCGCTTGAGACCGCGGGCCGCCTTGCGCACGGCGTCGACCATGACGGTCATGAGAGGTGAGCTAATCATCGATCTTCAGGTCCAGGCCGATTCAAAGAACGTCGATTCACGTAACATTCGGCGCGGCCATAGCACGTTTGCGCGCCGGCTCACCCCTATCGAAAGCGGGTCTGCCCCACGGGACGCAGCTAATTGACCTTCGCGCGATCCGCGGCCAGCGCTTCGGCGCGCTGTCGCTCGGCTGGCTCCAGGCCCTTCAGGTTCTCGTCGAGCCAGCCGTCGGACAAACCCTGTGCGGATGCCGCGAGATTCCAGGCTGCCGCCTCGACCAGATTCTTCTGAACGCCGCGCCCGACCACGAACAGCCGCGCGATCCGGTTCTGCGCGATGGCATTGCCGCGGGCAGCGGCATGCTGGAAGTAGCGCGCCGCACGGGTCTCGTCCTTCGGGAGGCCCGTCCCGTTGAAGAGAAGGATGGCGAATTCGACCTCGCCGGCCAGATCACCGTTATCCGCCGCACGCCGAAACCATTCGGCGGCCTGGGTCGGATCCTTCATCACACCGCGCCCCTGCAGGTAGAGGACGCCGAGATCGTGCTGGGCCGCGCCGATCTCCCCGTCCGCCGCCTTGCGGAACAGGGTGGCGGCCCGGGCCTGATCCGGCTCGGAGCCCGTCCCGAGGAGAATCAAGGCGAGATTGTAGGCTGCCGTCGTGTCACCGTTCCCGGCGGCCTTCTCGAGCCATTGGCGGCCGGCCTTCATGTCCTTGGCGCCGCCCCGCCCGTCGATCGACATCAGGCCCAGCGACGCCATTGCGTGCACGTCGCCCTGGGCCGCCGCGAGTCGGTACCACTCCGCCGCCTTGACCGGATCCTGCTTGATGCCGAGGCCCTGATTGTAAAGCTCACCCAGCAGCGTCATCGCCGCCGCATCCTTCGGGTCAGCCGCGATCCGCTTCGTCGCCTCACGAAACGCGGTGGTGTATTGCCCGCGCTGGTAGGCGCCAAAGGCTGTATCGGCTGCCTTGTCGCTGGGCTTTGCCGTGAAGGGGACCGCCCGCATGGCATTAGGCGAATAGGGAGTCGGCAATTCCTTTAGCGGGGCGGAAAAGACCTCGCGTGTCGCAGGCTTGGCCGCTTCCGGCGAGAGAGACGACGCGGCCCGGACCTCGGACAGGCCGAGCATCAGAGCCAACAGGCTGAACGCCACCCTCACGCGGCCGTCTCCCCGGCGGCGGCAACCCGTGCTTGGATTCCGGCTACGTCGGCGTGCTCGCCGATCCAGAGGCCACTCTCCAGGCCGAGGAACTCCACGCCGGTCGCCAGAAGTGGATCGATCTGGTCGACAGCGTCTGCAACGGCGATGCAGGGCGTCTCGAAGATCTCGGTCCACCAACCGGCGCGATCTAAGACCGTCTCGGAGTCGGGAGACATCCCATCCGGGTAGAGGCCACCGAACATGACGTAGTCGACGCCGGCCTCGCCGGCCTCCATCGCGGCGTGCTTCTGCTCGTGACCGCCGGCCCCCAGGATTCGTCCGTCGGCCAAGCGCTCGCGCAGGTCGCGCAGGTCGCCATCCCGAGCCTTGTCGAGGTGAACACCATCGGCACCGCCGCGGGCGGAGACGCTGACGAGGTCGCCGTCGAAATGCGCGCAGGCGACGACCACGGCCGCGCCGGCCTCGTGCGCGGCCGGGGCCAGGCGCTTGACCAGATTGACCAGGCTGCGCTCGTCGACCGGGGCCAGCCTCAGGATGACGGCCGCGACGTCGCCGGCCGCACAGGCGGCCGTGATCGCCGCGCCGAGCGCGTCGGCATCACCGGCCTCGACCCGGTGGGGGCTGAGCAGGGCGAGGCGGGTGCGGGGTTCCGACATACAGGGTCCTTCCGGCGCCTCAGCTCAATGCGCCGATCTTCGGATCGAGGGAGCCGTTGGCATAACGCTTGGCCATGGTGGCCACGGAAACCGGGCGAATCTTGGAACCCTGGCCGGCGGTACCGAACTCCTCGAAGCGCTGCCTGCACAGTTTGGTCATCGCCTCCATGGCAGGCTTCAAGTACTTACGAGGATCGAACTCTGCCTTGTTCTCGGCCAGAATCTTCCGAATCTGGCCCGTCATCGCCATCCGGTTGTCCGTGTCGATGTTGATCTTGCGAACGCCATGCTTGATGCCGCGCTGGATCTCCTCGACCGGCACGCCCCAGGTCGGCTTCATCTCGCCGCCATACTGGTTGATGATGTCCTGAAGGTCCTGCGGCACCGATGAGGATCCATGCATCACGAGGTGGGTCGTGGGCAGGCGGCGGTGGATCTCCTCGATGACGTTCATCGCCAAGACGTCGCCGTCGGGCTTGCGGGTAAACTTGTAGGCGCCGTGCGAGGTGCCCATGGCGACCGCGAGCGCGTCGACTTTGGTGGCCTCCACGAACTTCACGGCCTCGTCGGGATCGGTGAGGAGTTGGTCGTGGCTGAGCACGCCCTCAGCGCCGTGGCCGTCCTCGGCCTCGCCCCGGCCGCTTTCCAGGGAGCCGAGCACGCCGAGCTCGCCCTCGACCGAGACGCCGGCCCAGTGGGCCATCTTGGTGACGTTGCGGGTGATCTCGACATTGTAGTTGTAGTCGCCCGGGGTCTTGCCGTCGGCCTTCAGCGACCCGTCCATCATGACCGAGGTGAAGCCGTACTGGATCGCCGTGGCGCAGGTGGCCTCGTCACTGCCGTGGTCGAGGTGCATGCAGACGGGAATATGGGGATAGATCTCTACGAGGCCGTCGATAAGCTTGGCCAACACGATGTCGTTGGCATAGGCGCGCGCGCCCTTGCTCGCCTGCAGGATTACCGGGGAGTCAGTCGCATCCGCCGCCGCCATGATGGCGAGGCCCTGCTCCATGTTGTTGAGATTAAACGCCGGCACGCCGTATTCATGCTCGGCGGCATGGTCCAGGAGTTGCCTCAGGGTGATGCGGGCCATGGGTTTCTCCTCAGATACGATCGCCGCCGAGGCGATCCGCCAATCGTCGCGCCAGAAAACGCGAGCCTTCCGAATTCGTTCGTCATTTCGGACCTTTGCGGATCCGTTGCAACTCTCGCAGGACAGCATTCCGGGGACGCCGCGTTGCGTGACGGAGACTGTCATCCCGCAAAAGACCGCGTCGCGGATGCGATCAGCCCTTGGCCCGCAGGGCCTCGACACCGGGCAGTTCCTTGCCCTCGAGCCACTCGAGGAAGGCGCCGCCCGCGGTAGACACGTAGGAAAAAGTCTCGCCCACGCCCGCATGGTTGAGCGCCGCGACCGTGTCGCCGCCGCCGGCCACCGAGACGAGTTTGCCGGCCTGGGTCCGCTCGGCCGCGTGCCGGGCGGTCGCTACGGTGGCGGCATCGAACGGGGTCAGCTCGAAGGCCCCCAGCGGGCCGTTCCAGACCAGGGTGGCAGCCTCGTCGATGGCCGCGTTGATCTCAGCCACTGAGGCGGGACCGGCATCGAGGATCATGCCGGTCTCCGGCACGGCGTCGACTGGGACCGTCTCGTGCGCAGCGTTGGCCTTGAACTCGGAGGCCGAGACCGCGTCGACCGGCAGGATGATACGGCACTTGGCCGCCTGGGCCGCCTCGACGATGCGCAGGGCGGTGTCGGCGAGATCCTTCTCGCAAAGCGACTTGCCGACTGCCTTACCCTGCGCGTGCAAGAAGGTGTTGGCCATACCGCCGCCGATAACAAGCATGTCGACTTTCGCCACGAGGTTCTGGAGAAGGTCGATCTTGGAGGAGACCTTGGCACCGCCGACGAGGGCGATGACCGGGCGGGTCGGGGCTTCGAGCCCCTTGGTCAGAGCGTCGAGCTCCGCCTGCATCAGGCGACCCGCATAGGCCGGCAGCAGATGGGCCAAGCCCTCGGTGGAGGCGTGTGCGCGATGCGCGGCCGAGAAGGCCTCGTTGACGTAGAGGTCGCCATTGGTAGCGAGCTGCTCGGCGAAGGCCCGGTCGTTCTGTTCCTCTCCGGCATGGAAGCGGGTGTTTTCGAGGAGGGCGACGTCCCCGTCCTGCAGGCGCGCGACAGCGTCCGCCGCCGCCGAGCCCACGCAATCCTCCGCGAAGGCGACGGGACGGCCGAGCTTTCGGCTCAAGGTTTCGACTACGGGCTTCAGCGATTCTGCGGCGACGGGCTTGCCCTTCGGGCGTCCGAAATGGGCCAGCAGCACGACGCGACCGCCCTTGCCGGCGATCTCGTTGATGGTCGGCACGATCCGCTCGATGCGGGTGGCGTCGGTGACACGCCCACCCTCCATCGGCACGTTTAGGTCCACACGCAGGAGCACGCGCTTGCCCTGGAGCGGGCCGGCATCGTCGAGGGTGCGAAAAGCGGTCATCGGAGCCTTGACATTAGACGGGCGGGACGGGGCGATCAGCGCGGGGGCAGCAACGCATCCAGGTGGAAGCGCTGAGCCGCGATGGTCAGCGCGACCGTGAGAACGGCGGTGATGATGGCGGTGAGCACGAGTGCGCCGGAGCCGGGCAGGCCGCGTGTGCGGTCCGCGATGGCACGGACCTCGCTTCGCAGAGCGGAGAGATCACTTTGGCGGGCCGCCTCGTTCATGCGGCCGGCGGCGCCCTCGACCTTCTCCTCCACGCGCGACAGCAACGCCTCGGAGCGGGCGTACTTGTCCTCGATCCGTGAGCACTTGTCCTCGATCCGGGCGAGCTGATCGCTTCCCGGAGTACTGCCGAACGACGGCAGGGGCTCCGCCTTCCCGACCACCACGGAGGGTGCGGTGGTCGGAGCGGCCGGGGTTGCCGCCGGCGCGGACGCCGGGGGCGGGAGCGCTGAGGTGCCTGGAATGAAGCCGCGTTCGGAGGGGGAGGTCTCTGTCATGTCAAGCACACCATGCTGGTCTCGCTTCGTCCTCGGGAACGTTCGATCCGTCAGGATACGGCGATGCGGCTCAGAGAAGCTTGCCCATGGCCACGGCCGTGTCGGCCATCCGGTTCGAGAAGCCCCATTCGTTGTCGTACCAGGACAGGATGCGCACGAAAGTGCCGTCCATGACCTTGGTCTGATCGAGGTGGAAGGTCGACGAGTGAGGATCGTGATTGAAGTCGATCGAGACGTTTGGCTGGTCGGTGTAGGCCAGCACGCCCTTCAGCGGGCCGTCCGCAGCGCCTCGGATCGCGGTGTTGATCTCTTCGACCGTGGTCTGGCGCTTTGCGGTGAACACGAGGTCGACGGCCGAGACGTTCGGGGTCGGCACGCGGATCGAGGTGCCGTCGAGCTTGCCCTTAAGTTCCGGCAGCACGAGGCCGACAGCCTTCGCGGCGCCGGTCGAGGTCGGGATCATCGAGAGCGCCGCGGCCCGGGCCCGGTAGAGGTCCTTGTGCATCTGATCCAACGACGGCTGGTCGTTCGTATACGAGTGGATCGTCGTCATGAAGCCGCGCTCGATCCCAACGAGATCATTGAGCACCTTGGCCACCGGGACGAGACAGTTGGTGGTGCAGGACGCATTCGAGATGACGAGATGGTCGGCGGTCAGCTTGTCGTGGTTGACGCCGTAAACCACGGTCAGGTCGGCGCCGTCGGCGGGCGCCGAGACGATAACGCGCTTGGCTCCGGCATCGAGGTGCGCCTTTGCCTTATCCTTCGAGGTGAAGATGCCCGTGCACTCGAGGGCGATATCGACGCCGAGCTCGCGGTGTGGCAGCTCGGCCGGGTTACGCACGGCGGTGACCTTGATGCGTTTGCCGTCGACGACGATGAAGTCGCCGTCAACCTCGACCTTGGCGGTGAACCGGCCGTGAATCGAATCGAAGCGAAGCAGGTGGGCATTGGTCTCGACGGGGCCGAGATCGTTGATCGCCACCACCTCGATGTCCTGGCGGCCGGCCTCATGGATGGCGCGCAGAACGTTGCGGCCGATGCGTCCGAACCCGTTGATGGCAACCTTCACCGACACGGCGTGAGTCCTTCCCATAATCGGGCGCCGGCCACGCAGCACCCTCCAGCCATTTGATCGTCGCGGCTCGCCCGAACGGCAGGCCTCGATCCGTCGCCCGCTCTGTGCGAGTCCCGATTGAACGACAGATGAACTGCCGCGCAGGCTCGGGCGCGCGATCGCAGCCGAAGACCGAGGTAGCGCGCGGCAAGACGAACCCAGGGTGGCTGACAGGTCCCTGCCCTCTCGCCTGAGTGCGTCGCGTGCTGCCGTATAGCCGGTCTGCGAGCGGCCGGTCTCTAACATGGTGACAAATCGAGGCAAAGGTTACATGGCGCGGCGCAGGGGGTGGATAACCGTTTCCCGGTGGATACCGTACAGGTGTCCGGGCATGGCGCGAACGACTTCGTCCGATAGCAGCAGGTAGAAGAGAAGGGCATTCCTCCGTGAGCCAGACCATCGATCTGGCGCTGCAGCGTCTTGAAGCCGTGCTCTCACGGCTGGAGGGCGCGGTCGCGCAACGTTTCGAGGCCGAGCGTGACCCCAGCGACCTGGAAACCGAGCTCGCGATCATGGGCGAGGACCGGGCGAGGCTCGCCGCCGAACTCGATGCGGCCAGCGCGCGCCTCGCGGAGGTCGAGGCGACTTCGGCCGATGTCGACCATCGCCTCGGACGAGCGATCGACGCCGTCGAGGGCATGCTGACACCGGCCCGCGCCCTCCGCTAAGTTTGAAATCGCAACGCTCCAGTGACCCGACGCCCGATGCCCCAGATCAACGTCACCATCGACAGCAAGAATTACCGGATGGCGTGTGCCGACGGCGAGGAGGCGCACCTGACCGCCCTCGCGGAAGGGCTCGATGGACGGATCAGCGAAATGCGCCGGACCTTCGGCGAGATCGGCGACATGCGCCTCCACGTGATGGCAGCCTTGATGCAGGCAGATGAATTGCAGGAGGTACAGGGACGTCTCGCCGCGCTGGAGCAGGAAGCTGCCGCTCTCAGGGAGACAGTGGAATCGGCCGAAGCGGTCCGGGCGGCCGAGGAAGAGCGGCTTGCCGAGGAGCTCGTCCGCTGTGCCGAGCGGGTCGAGCGCCTAGCGCACGTCATTTCGGCCGGCTAACGATCTCGAGCGCCGGAATGTTGGGCGGCGGCTCGTGTCAGCGCTGATCTCGCCCATGAATTCTGCGAGTCGAACCAGCGCCCCCCTGGCGCGGGCCGCAGGCCGACGCTACATGGGAATGGCGGGGCTGCCGGGTCCGTCAGGAGAACTTTTCCCCGGGGCCTTATCGACTCCCCAGGGAGCTGTCCCTGGCCTTGTCCCTGGACTTGGCCAACACGGCGCCCACCTACATTGTAGGTTTCCCGGGATCGACACTCCAACGGCTCACGTGGCTCCGCACTCAGATCTTTCTCCCTCCGAAACATCCGTTCCCGCCCGCAAGGCGGCCCTGCGCAACGAGGCTCTGGCCCGCCGCGACGCTCTCCGAAAGGAGGATCGCCGCATCGGTTCGCTGCAGATTGCCGAGACGGTCATGACCATCGAGGCCCTCGCCAAGGTCGAGATCGTCGGGGCCTTCTGGCCCATCCGCAGTGAGGTCGATCCACGCCCCCTCGCCCGCCTCCTGTTCGCGCGTGGCCAGCGCATCGCCCTGCCGAAGGTCACGCCCAACGGATTGGTGTTCCGGGAATGGCGCGAGGGTGAGGCTCTCGTCGCCGGTCGCTTCGGGCTCAGCGAACCGCACGACGATCTGCCGCCCCTCGATCCCACCGCGCTCCTCGTGCCGCTGGCGGCCTATGACCGGCGTGGTCATCGCATCGGCTATGGACGCGGCTACTACGACCAAGCCATTGAGCGCCTTTCGCGAAACGGTCCCGTGCTCACCATCGGGATCGCCTTCTCGGTCCAGGCCGTGGACACGGTTCCTTCCGAGCCGCACGACCAGCCCCTCGATCATCTCGTCACCGAAGCGGGGCCGGTCCCGCTGATACGGACCTGACGTCCCGCGATGCGCATTCTCTTCCTCGGCGACGTGGTGGGTCGCCCCGGCCGGACCGTCATCTCGGACCGCCTGCCGGCCCTTCGTGAGCGCTGGCGCCTCGACTGCGTGGTTATCAACGGCGAGAACGCCGCCGGCGGATTCGGCCTGACGGAAGCGATCTGCGACGAGCTCCTCCAGGCGGGGGCCGACGCGGTGACGCTCGGCAACCATTCCTTCGACCAGCGCGAGGCCCTCGTCTTCATCCAGCGGCAGACCCGTCTGGTCCGTCCGGCCAACTATCCGCCGGGCACGCCGGGCCGCGGGGCCACCGTGGTCGAGACCCGCAAGGGCGCCCGCGTGCTCATCCTGAACGTCATGGGTCGGCTCTATATGGATGCCCTGGACGATCCCTTCGCCTCGGCCGAGCGGGAGCTCTCCGTCTGTCCCTTGGGCGCCGTGGCGGATGCCGTCATCGTCGACGTGCATGCCGAGGCCACGAGCGAGAAACAGGCCTTCGGTCATTTCCTCGACGGCCGGGCCAGCCTGGTCGTGGGCACCCACACCCACACCCCGACCTCGGATCACAGGATCCTGCCCGGCGGCACCGCCTATCTCTCGGATGCCGGCATGTGCGGCGACTACGATTCGATCCTCGGCATGCAGAAGGACGAGCCTCTGCGCCGGTTCCTGCAGAAGACGCCCGGTACCCGCCTGGAGGCGGCCCAGGGCGAAGGGACGCTTTGCGGCATCGCGGTGGAGACCGACGATGCGACGGGCCTCGCCAAGAGCGTGGCCGCGGTGCGCCTCGGACCCCATCTGGAGGAGACCTGGCCGCGGGCGTGGGATTAGCCGGCGCAACGGAGCGCCCATCCACGGAACCAGACCACGCGCGACTTGATCGGCGCCGAACCACCCTGCAATGTGCCGGCGCGTTCGCCCCGCTCGCTCCCCGCGGGCCGACAGTTCCGCGTTGAGAGTGTGCCCGAGCCGATGGCGACCCCCCCCGCACCCGCGACGATCGCCAAGCCGGGCATCTACCTCGTCCGGATGCTGGTCTTCCTGATCCTGGTCGGCTTCCTCGCCTTCGTCCTGTTCCGGCAGATCACCCCGGCCTTCCTCGCCAATCCGGGCCTCAACGGGCTCATCCTCGGGGTCCTGCTCATCGCGGTTCTGCTGGCCTTCGGTCAGGTGGTGCGGCTCTATCGGGAGGTGAGCTACGTGAACGCCGTGGCGGCGGGGGAGAGCCCGAGCCGGCCGCCGCCCCTGATGGCGCCCCTGGCCCCCGCCATCGCCGCCCGGCCGGACGGGATCACCCTGCCCACCAGCCGCGCCTTCCTCGACACGGCGGCTGCGCGCCTCGACGAGGGCCGGGAAATCCTGCGCTACGTCTCGGGCCTCCTGATCCTGCTCGGCCTTCTCGGAACGTTCTGGGGCCTGATCGACACGCTGAGCGCGGTCGGGTCGGTGATCAAGACCATGCGGGGCGGCGGCGAGGCCGCGGCGATGTTCGACGAGCTGAAGAACGGCCTCGCGGTTCCGCTCTCCGGCATCGGCCTCGCCTTCTCGGCCTCCCTGTTCGGCCTCGCGAGTTCGCTGATCATCGGCTTCCTCGACCTGCAGGCCGGGCAAGCGCATGCGCGCTTCCACAACGAATTGGAGGACTGGCTCCTCTCCGGCGAAATACCGCAGGGTCGTGTCGAGGTCGCGGCCCCGACGAAGGCGCAACCCGCGCCACTCCCGGTACAGGATCCCGCCAGCGCCCGCGAACTGAAGGAGGCGGTGGACCGCCTGACCGCCGTGGTGGCGGAGGGCGCCAATGGGCGCGTCGCCACCCAGGCCATGACGAATCTCGCGGAAGGCATCCAGGGGCTCGTGCAGCACATGCGGGCCGAGCAGCAGATGATCCGCGACTGGGTCGAGGCCCAGGCGACCCGCGAGCGCGAGCTGAAGCAGGTGCTGGAGCGCCTGGGCCGCGAGCGGAGCTGACATGGCCTCCACGCGCGGTCGCCGCGACCGGAGCCTCAACGTCTGGCCGGGCTACGTCGACGCCCTGGCGACGCTGCTGCTGGCGGTCGTGTTCCTGCTCACGATCTTCGTGGTCGGCCAGTTCTTCCTCTCCCAGGAGATCAGCGGCCGGGACTCGGTGCTGACCCGGCTCAATCGCCAGATCGCCGACCTGACGGACCTGCTGGCCCTGGAGCGCTCGACCCGGAAGACGCAGGAGGAGCAGGCCTCGTCCCTGCGCAACACCCTCCTCGGAGCGCAGGCCGACCGCGATCGCCTCAGGGCGCAGGCCGAAGCGTCGCAGGGCTCGGCCGGGCGCCAGGGCGAGGTCGACAAGCAACTGGCGGCCGAGCGCGCCAACACCGCCCGCGCCGCCGCGCAGATCGATCTCCTGAACGAGCAGATCGCGGCGATGCGGCGCCAGCTCGCCGCCCTCGAGGATGCGCTCGCGGCCTCCGAGAACCGCGACCGCGAGAGCCAGGCCCGCATCGCCGACCTCGGCAGCCGCCTCAACGTGGCCCTGGCCCAGAAGGTGCAGGAACTCGCGCGCTATCGCTCGGACTTCTTCGGCCGCCTTCGCCAGATCCTCGGCAACCGCCCGGACATCCGCATCGTCGGCGACCGCTTCGTCCTGCAATCCGAGGTGCTGTTCCCGGCGGGCTCCGCCAGCCTCAAGGCGGAGGCCGGCCCCGAACTCGACCGCATCGCCGGCGCGATCCTCGACCTCGCCAAGCAGATCCCAGCCGACATTCCCTGGGTGCTGCGCATCGACGGCCACACCGATGCGCGGCCCATCGCCAGCGCCCAGTTTCCCTCGAACTGGGCCCTGTCGGCGGCCCGCGCCATCGCGGTCGTGCAGGCCATGGTCGCAAAGGGCATCCCGC
The DNA here is from genome assembly GCF_001422795.1 of Methylobacterium sp. Leaf88. Taxonomy (NCBI): domain Bacteria; kingdom Pseudomonadati; phylum Pseudomonadota; class Alphaproteobacteria; order Hyphomicrobiales; family Methylobacteriaceae; genus Methylobacterium; species Methylobacterium sp. Leaf88. Next base: position 255,610 of record NZ_LMMK01000001.1, read on the forward strand.
CCCAGCACCTCCTGGCCGCCGCCTTCGGCGAGTTTCAGCCCCTTGAGGCCGGGACCACCGAGGAGGCCTATGCCCGCAACCGGCGCATCGAGATGAAGCTCACGGAGCGCTGAGCCGGTCGCTCACTTGACGATGCGGTCGAGCCGGTTGTTGACGAAGAAGTACAGCTCCTTCGCGCCGGGCTCGTTGTAGAGCACCTGCACCTCGCGGCCGGCGCGCCCCTCCCCCACCAGCACGTCGGTCGGGGGCTTGCCCTTCAGGCGGACGAGGTCGCACTCGCCGATGCCGATCTCGATCGCGGCGGCGCTCGCCGGCGCGGGCGCCGTGCAGGTGCCGTCCCCCGTCAGGACGGGTCCCTGGAAGGTCGGGGCCGGTGCGGGCTTCGGCACGGCGACGGGGAGCGGCTCGGGTGCCGGAGTCTCCGTGCGCCGGGTCTCGGTGCTGGTGCAGGCGGACAGGCCGCAGGCCGCGAGCACGGCCAGGATCAGCAGGCGCGGGTCGGTGGAAGCAGGCACGACGGGGTCCTCAGCGCTGCGCGGGGCCCCGCGCGCTGAGCGCGGCCGCGTAGAGAGCCGCCGCGTCCCGATGAAACGCGGCGCGCGAATCCGGTCGGGAATAGAACATGTGCCCGCCCGGGTACACGGCGAGATCGAGACGCCCGCCGCCATAGGCCGGCATCTGGTCGATCAGGAGCTTCGACGCGAAATACGGCGTGACCAGGTCGGTATACCCGTGGGCGACCAGCACCCGCATGTTGCCGTCGAGGGACAGCACGCCGCGCAGGGCGCCGAGGGATTCGGGCGCCGAGCGACCGCCGCCCCAGGTCCAGCCCCGGTTCACCGCCCCGTTGAGGAGTTCGTAGCGCAGATCCGGCACCCGGTAGTTCAGGGTGTCGGTGTAGAGCGCGATCATCGCGCTGGTCAGCGGCGCCTGGAGCGCGGTGAGCAGGGGGTCCTCGAAGCCCGAATGGGCGGCATTCGGGTCCGGGTCCCATCCGGTCACGCCCGTATCGTAGGCGCTGGCGACCCGGCCGGTGTCGCGGCCGATCTCGCGCTGGACGCTCTGGCCGGAGAGACGCCCGGCCTGGCGCCGCACGAAGCTCGGGTCGAGCCCGGTCAGGGCGCCGACCCGGTCGCCGAGTCGTGCCACGGCGGCGCTGTCGGACGGCCCCTTCAGGAGATCGGCGAGGTAGGGTCCGGTGGCGTAGGCCTCTGCGTCGGCCATGGTCTCGCGCGTCGGGATGCCGCCCGCCCGCTCGATGGCGGCGGCGGCGAAGGACGGCAGCTTGATCACGTGGCCCCAGGGGGTCGTGCGCGGTGCCTGCAGCCAGGCGAAATCGAGCACCGGCGAGAGCAGAACCATGCCCGACAGGCCGATGCCGATCTCCTCCTGGAGCTTCGCGGCGATCAACGGCCCGCGGAAGCCGCCATAGCTCTCGCCGACGTAGAATTTCGGCGCCCCCATGCGGTCGTTGGTGCGGAGCCAGCGGGCGATGGCCGAGGCCAGCACGGACGCATCGGGGTCGATGCTCCAGTAGCGCTTGGCATCTCCGTCGGCCGCGCGGCTGTAGCCGGTGCCGACGGGGTCGAGGAACACGAGGTCGGTGAAGTCGAGCCAGGTTCCGTCGTTCGGCACGAGGCCGATCGGCGCCGACGGGCTGATGCTGGCGCCCTCCACCGGCAGGCGCCAAGGCCCGATCGCACCGATGTTGAGGTAGGCGGAGGCGGCGCCCGGCCCGCCATTCACCGCGAAGGTCACGGGGCGCGCCGGATCGCGCGTCTTCCCAGCGCCCTGGCCGGCCAGCGTGTAGGCGATGAACGCGATCTCCGCCTGGAGCTTGCCGGCCTCGTCCACCAGCGGCAGGCTGCCGGCACGGGCGGTGAAGGCGAGCGTGCGCCCATCCGGCAGGGTGACGCTGTGCTCGGTGACGGCGTCCGCGGGGAGCTTGCCGCCCTGGGTGGCGCGCGGCTCGGGCGCTTTTCGCGCCTCGGCCGGACGCTCCGCCTGCGGGGCGGGCTGCGGGGCGGGCTGCGCCTGCAGCGGCGAGGTCGCGATCAGCAGGGCCGCGAGGCCGAAGGCGAGACGTCTCATGGCGGATCCTCTCGGCGATGGTCGGAATGCGGCAGCGACGTCAGGCCTTCTTCTGCCAACGGCCGTCGTCGTCCTGCTGCCAATAGGCGATCGTGTGTCCGGCGGCCTTCGCCTCCTTCCACTGCGCACGGGCGCGCAGCAGGGACTCCTGGTCGGTGCCGTCGAACAGCACGCAGATGCGTGCATAGTCGGCGGCATCGGGCGGCAGGTCGGCGCCCTCCACCAGGAAGCGGATCGACGCGGCGTTCGGGTTCGCATCCTTCAGAGTCAGCACGACGGGCTGGCTGGCCGCGTCGACGTCGCGATCGGTCCCATGCGGCAGGAAGCTGTCGTCGCTGTAGGTCCAGAGCTGGTCGTCCAGGGCCTGGAGCCGCTCCTCGCTGGCCGCCTGGATGGCCGCACGCCACTGGCGCTCCAGAGAGCGCTCCAGCAGGTTCGGGAGCACCTTTTCGAGGGGCTGGTTCTGGAGGTGATAGAACAGGATCTCGGTCACAGGCTGCAAGGTAGTCCGACGCTGCGCCAAAGCCAGCCGCATGGCCGCGCGCCGCGCCTCTTGCGGCGCGCGAATCCACGCGTGAAAACCGCGCAGGTGCGGGCACGGAACAGAACCGGCGGCCCTTCCGCGCGTCACCGTTCGAGGACGCGGCAGGCGATCTGCCGGAACCGTCGGGGGAAGGACCACCATGCCACACGGACATGCGCCGAACGATCGGCGCGGGGTGATGACGGGCGCCTCGAGCGGACGGGGGTTCGCCGCGTCCGCATCCCCCGCCGGGCGGAACCGGCGTTCGTCCTGATGGAGATCGCACCCATCGCCGGCCCGGTCGGGAGGATCTCGCCCGCGGTGTCCGAGCGCCTCGTGCCGCGATCGACCATCGACCTGCACGAGGGGCGTACGCTCGCCTACGCCGAAGCCGGGACCGGATCGCCCGTCGTGCTCATACACGGGACGCTGATGTCCCTGGAAGACATGTGGCTCGGCCTGGTGCCTCACCTCGCCGAGCGGTTCCGGGTCATCGCCGTCGACCGTCCGGGCCATGGTTTCAGCCGGCGCCGGGGCGCGGCCGACGCCGAACTCTGGCGGCAGGCCGCCCTGATCCGGGAGGGCGTTCGGGCGCTCGGCCTGGAGCGGCCGATCATCGTCGGGCATTCCTTCGGTGGCGCGCTGGCGCTGGCGTACGGCCTTCGGTTTCCCGACGAGATCGCCGGTGTCGTCGCCCTGGCGCCGATCTGCTTTCCCGAGCCGCGCCTGGAACACCTGCTGTTCGGCCCTCGGGCGGTGCCGGGTGGGCGTTTCGCGTCCGACCTCCTCGGGCGCACGATGGACCCTGCGCTGCTGCCGCTCCTGTGGAACGCGATGTTTTTGCCGGCCACGATGCCGCCGGACTACGCCGCCGCCAATCCGTTCGGGCTGGCCGGCACCGCAGACCAGCTGGTGGCCGAAGGCGAGGACGCGGCCGGCCTGATGGCCGGCCTGATTCGAAGCGCGCTGGCGTATCCGGCCTGCCGGGTACCCGTCCGGATTCTCGGCGGCGATTCAGATCTTGTCGTCAGTACGCCGCGACACGGCTCTTGGGCCTCGCGGCTCATCCCGGAGGCGGCGTTCACCCTCCTGACGAGGACCGGTCACATGCTGCACCACCAGCATCCCGGGGCCGTCGTGAACGCCGTCCGTGCCATCGCCGGTCACGATCCCGCGCAGGGTTGATCGAATTCGCGCGCCGCACGTTTTCGCTCAGCGTTTGTCAACCGGAAGCCATTATTGCGGTGCACACGCAACCCGTCGGCGCAGCCACAGGCGCCGCACGGCTCCCATCTCCCGATCTCGCCGGATGCCCGAAGCCGGGTGCCGAGCGACCAGCCAAGGATCTCATCCCGTGAGCTTCACCGTCAGCGCGCGCGTCCTGGAGCGGTGCTTCAGTTTCCGCCACAGCTCCGTCCTGGGCGCCGTGGAGCAGGGCTGGTCGCTGATGATCGCGGGGATGACCGAGGTGCGGATCACCGACGCCTCGGGACGCGTCCACTGCCCGAACGCCCTGCATCAGCACCTGTTCGGACCGCGCGAGACGGCGCGGCCCGACACCGATGTCATCGCGCTGGCGGCGTGAGCCGCGCGCGTCAGCGCTGAACGGTCCGCCCACCGAAGGTCGAGAACGACTCGTCGATGACGCCTTTCTGCGCGGCCTCGGCGTCGACCCGAACCTGGATCGCCCCCGTCAGCGCAGGCTCCCCCTCGGTCTCGCCCTTGCTCCGGCCGTCCTCCAGATCGCCCCCCGCCTGTTCCGTACCGGCGCTGTTGCGATCGCCCGCCGCCACAACCGTGATCGCGTTCCGGTCGATGCCGCGCTCCTGAACGAGGTGTTCCACGCTCATCTCGGCATCGCGGCGGGTTTCGAAATCGGCGGTGAAGATCGGCGGCATTCCATGACTCCCTGTGGGGCAGCGACCCCGTGTGAACAGTCAATGGAGCAACGGGGGCGACGTTCCCCAGGAGCCGGGCGCCGCCGTACCCGCCCGGGCGATGCCCCGGAGGCATGGGTCTGAGCCCGGCCGGAACAGCCGTCCGTCGGCCCGACCGTCGCTCCCGCAAGCCGGGAACGACGCGTCAGGCCGCAGGCCGGCGAAGACGGTCGGTGCACGGCCGTTCCGATACCTGGCTAAACCAGACGGCTCTGGACGATGGCAGCGCCGATGAAGCTCTTGAAGAGCGGATGCGGCTCGAACGGGCGGGACTTCAGTTCCGGATGGAACTGCACGCCGATGAACCAGGGATGCCCGACATGCTCGACGGTCTCCGGCAGGAGTCCGTCCGGCGAGAGGCCCGAGAAGCGCAGGCCCTTCGCCTCCAGGCACTCGCGATAGGCCATGTTGACCTCGTAGCGGTGACGGTGGCGCTCGGAGATGTCGGTGGTGCCGTAGATCTCGGCGATCTTCGAATCCGGCCGCAGGCTCGCCTGATAGGCGCCGAGGCGCATGGTGCCGCCGAGGTCGCCGGCCGCGGCGCGGCGCTCGAGCTCATTGCCCTTCAGCCATTCGGTCAGGAGCCCGACCACCGGCTCGCGGGTCTCGCCGAACTCTGTCGAGTTGGCCTCCGCGACGCCGGCGAGCGCCCGGGCCGCTTCGATAACCGCCATCTGCATGCCGAAGCAGATGCCGAAATACGGGATCTTGCGCTCGCGGGCATAACGCGCCGCGCGGATCTTGCCCTCCGCGCCGCGCTGGCCGAAGCCGCCCGGGACGAGGATGCCGTGGATGCCCTCGAGGAACGGTGCGGGATCCTCGCGCTCGAACACCTCGGCTTCGATCCACTCGAGGTTGACCTTGACCCGATGCGCGATGCCACCGTGGGTCAGCGCCTCGGTGAGCGACTTGTAGGCGTCCTTGAGGCCCGTGTACTTGCCCACGATGGCGATGGAGACCTCGCCCTCGGGGTTCTTCACCCGCTCCGAGATCGTGCGCCAGCGCGACAGGTCCGGCTCGTCCTGCGAGGGCAGGCCGAAATGCGCCAGCACCTCCCGGTCGAGACCGGCCTCGCGGTAGGAGAGCGGCACGTCGTAGATCGAGGCGACGTCGCGGGCCTCGATCACGGCGGTCTCGCGGACGTTGCAGAACAGGCCGAGCTTGCGCCGCTCGTCCGTCGGGATCGGCCGGTCGCAGCGGCAGAGCAGCATGTCGGGCTGGATGCCGATGGAGCGCAGCTCCTTCACCGAGTGCTGGGTCGGCTTGGTCTTCAGCTCCCCGGCGGAGGGGATGTAGGGCAGCAGGGTCAGGTGCACGAAGGCGGTGGCGCCGCGGGGCAGCTCCTGCCCGAGCTGCCGGATCGCCTCGAAGAACGGCAGGCCCTCGATGTCGCCGACCGTGCCGCCGATCTCGACCAGCACGAAGTCGAAGGCCTCGTTCCCCTCGAGGACGAAGTCCTTGATCGCGTTGGTCACGTGCGGGATCACCTGGATCGTCGCGCCGAGGTAATCGCCGCGCCGCTCCTTGGTGATGATGTCGAGGTAGATCCGCCCGGTGGTGATGTTGTCGGCCCGCGTCGCGGCGAGGCCGGTGAAGCGCTCGTAATGCCCGAGGTCGAGGTCGGTCTCGGCGCCGTCGTCGGTGACGAACACCTCGCCGTGCTGCGTCGGGCTCATCGTGCCCGGATCGACGTTCAAGTAAGGGTCGAGCTTGCGCAGGCGGACCTTGTAGCCCCGGGCCTGCAGCAGGGCCGCGAGCGCCGCCGATGCGAGACCCTTGCCCAGCGAGGAAACCACGCCGCCGGTGATGAATACGTACCGCGTCATGGGCCTCGGTCCATAAACAAGGGAGAACGATTCGCCAAACAACAAAAACGCCTATCCCCCGCGATACCTGCGCATGCGCGGCGAGGACGTCGTTCGATCGGCGTTGCAACGAGGAGCGGCGTCCGAGCACTTGTCCGAGCACTTGGACGCCGGGTGTCTGGATAACCCCGCGGTTCACCTCGACCCGACCGGGCCCGGCGACCTCGCCGCGGTCACGTCTCGGTCGAAGGCCCCCTCCGTCGGGACATCGACCGGCCGATCAGCGCGACTGCGGGGCCTGCGGCACGGCCGGCTGGGCCGGCGCGGTCTCGGGCACCTGCGCCGGGGTGCCGGGCGCCGAAGTCCCACTCGCCGGAGTCCCGGGCTGGGTGCCGCTCTGACCCCGCAGGGTGTCGAGCAGGTTGCCGGCATTCGGCTGGGTCGCGGGCTGGCTGGTCCCGGTTCCTTCCAGGATCGAGCGCGGGGCCGCACTCCGATGCGACAGGATCGCGAGCGCCATGCTGGTGGTGAAGAACAGGGCGGCGAGGATGGCCGTCGCGCGGGTCAAGGCGTTGGCCTGTCCGCGCCCCGTCATGAAACCCGCCACGCCGCCGCTCCCGCCGCCGCCGAGACCGAGACCGCCCTCGGAGCGCTGGAGAAGGACCACGGCGATGAGGCCGAGGACGACGATGAGATGGATCGAGATCAGAACGGTCTGCATCGGGTTTCCGGAAGCTTCATCATCCGCGCGCCGGTTCCGAGGAGAGACCCGGGCACGAATGCGTTACGGGCCGGTGAGTCCTGGCGCCGCCGACATATCCGCGGGGCCATACACCAGATGGCCCCGCGCGCCAACCGGACCGATGCTTCGGCACCGCGTCGGCCGGCGCGGCAGTCCTTCGAACCCCGGAGTTATCGCGGAGGCAGCCCTAGTCCCGGCGGCGGTAGCGATAGCCGTAGAGGCTGCGCGAGAACCCGAGCCCGGCATAGAGGGCGCGCGCCGGCGCATTCTCGGCGACCACCTGCAGGCAGGCCCCGGTCGCCCCCTCCCGCCGGGCCCAGGCCATCAGGGCCAGGATCAGGCTGCGCGCATGGCCCGCCCGGCGATGGGACGGGTGCGTCGCGACGGATTCGAACACGAGGATCCCGCGATGCAGGACGCCGTAGGCGACGGCCACCGTCCGGTCCGCCTCGATCCGCCGCGCGAACATCCGGGGCAGGATCAGACACGCGATCGAGTCGTGGTAGGTCCGCAGGGCGACCTCGGACACCACGCCCTCGCAGGCGGCCCGCGCCGCCAGCCACGCCGCGTCCGGGGCATTGTCGAGGGCGACGCCCTCCGCCCCGTCGCGGTCGTCCGGCGGAAGCTCGGCGAAGAGCGTGCAGGCCTCGCCCTCGGACCGATAGCCGAGACCGTCGAGCAGGACATCCATCTCGGGCGCGAGATCCGGGACCCGGACGATCAGCGGGCGACCGAGGTTCCGGTAGAGGCTCTCGGCCTCCGCGACGATGCGGGCGGGATCGTCGCGCCAGCCGCGCAGGGGATTGAGGGAGTTCGTCCGACGGGTCGGACCGCCCGAGGCCCGCAGGATCCAGCCGCCGAGGCCGATCTCCAGCGGCGACGGCCGGGCGTTGCGGCAGGCCTCCTCGACGGCCCAGGCCCGATCCGCGTCCGATTGCCGGATCATGTCCGCCGACGAACCATGGGTCACTCCCGCCGAAACCCCGGGACCGAATCCGAACGAAATGGGATTTTTCGGCTCGATCCCTAGCGCAGGTAGGCGCGGGCGATGCCGAGGAAGTCGTCGGCGACCAGGCTGGCGCCGCCGACCAGCGCGCCGTCGACGTTGTCCACCGCCATCAGCTCGCGGGCGTTGCTCGGCTTGACCGAGCCGCCATAGAGGATGCGCACCGCCTGGGCCTCGGCGCCGATGAGTTGGCCGAGCATCTCGCGCAGCGAGGCATGGACCTCGGCGATGTCGGCCGGGGTCGGCGTCAGGCCGGTGCCGATCGCCCAGACCGGCTCGTAGGCGATGACCGTGTCCTTGGCGGTGGCTCCCTTCGGCACGCCGATCGCGAGCTGCGCGCGCACGATGTCGAGGGTCCGGCCCTCCTCGCGCTCCTCCTTCGTCTCGCCGACGCAGATGATGCCGCAGAGGCCCGCGCGGCGGGCGGCCAGCGCCTTGGCGTGCACGCCATCGTCGGTCTCGTGGTGGTAGGCCCGGCGCTCGGAATGGCCGACGATGACGTAGGAGGCTCCGAGATCGGCCAGCATCTCCGCCGAGATGCTGCCGGTGAAGGCGCCGTTCGGCTTGGCGTGGAGATTCTGGCCGCCGATGGCGATCCGCGAGCCGTAGGCGGCGGCCACGCAGGAGGCGATCAGCGTGGAGGGCGGGCAGATGAGCACGTCGACCGTGTCGAGCAGGGCGGCGGTCAGGCCGTTGCGGACGGCTTCCACGACGGCGACCGAGCTGCGCAGGCCGTTCATCTTCCAGTTGCCGGCAACCAGCGGCCGTCGCCCCGACTTCGTCATCCCGTCCCTCGCTGCTAAGGCTTCGCTTCGCGGTCGCGCCGGCCCTAACAGAGCCTCAGGATGGGCGCAAACCGCGAACGCCCTTTGCGGTGACAGCACGGATGGTCTATCGCGGGCGACCTTCCCAGGAATGACGGGCGCTTCCGGCGCCCACGCGACAGGTGCCCGGACGTTCGATGCTGCAGAACATGCGCAAGGCCAGCCAGCACTGGCTCGGCAAGATCATCCTCACGGTGGTCTTCACCTTCCTGATCGCCGGCGTGGCGATCTTCGGCGTCGAGGAATTCTTCCGCGCGGGCTCGTCCACCAGCGTGGCCACCGTGGGCCGGGCGCAGATCTCCGCCGAAACGGTGCGCAGCGCCTATCAGAATCAGCTCCAGCGCTACCAGAGCCAGACCCGCCGCACCCTGACGCCCGATCAGGCCCGGGCCCTCGGCATCGACCGCCAGGTGCTTGCGCAGCTCGTCAGCGAAGCCTCCCTCGACCAGCAGACCGCCGCCCTCGGCCTGAGCATCCCCGACGCGGCCGTGCTGCGCGCGATCCAGGAGGAGAAGAGCTTCCAGGGCGCCGACGGCAAGTTCGATCCCGCCCTCTTCTACCAGACGCTTCAGCGCGCCGGCATCAACGAGGCCACCTTTGTGCGCGAGCAGCGCTCGGTCGCCGCCCGCCTGCAGCTCGCCGAGGCGGTCGCGGCCGACCTGCATGTCCCCGAGGCCCTGCGCGAGGCGGTGCACCGCTACACCACCGAGCGCCGTTCGGTCGCTCTGATGATGCTGCCGCCCTCCGTGGCCGGTGAGATCCCGGCGCCCTCCGAGGATGCGGTCAAGGCGTATTACGAGGACAACAAGTTCGCCTTCCGCGCGCCGGAAGCCCGCGCCGTCACCCTGCTGGTCCTCGACCCGCAGGCGATGGCCAAGCCCGAGGCCGTGACCGCCGAGGACATCGCCAAGCGCTACGATTCCGAGAAGGCGCGGTACGGGACGCCGGAGCGTCGCACGATCCAGCAGATCGTGTATCCCGATCAGGCTGCCGCCGAGGCGGCCCGGACGGCGATCGAAGCCGGCGACAAACCGTTCGAGGCGGCCGCCGCCGAGACCGGCGCCGATGCCAAGAACCTCTCCCTCGGGACGCTCTCCAAGGCGGAGCTGTTCGATCCCGCCGTGGCGGACGCCGCCTTCGCCCTGCCCCTGAACACGGTCAGCGCACCGGTGAAGGGCCGCTTCGGCACCGTCCTCCTGCGCGTCACCGCCATCGAGCCGGGAACGGTGAAACCGCTGGCCGAGGTCTCCGCGGACATCGCCAAGACCATCGCCCTGGAGCGCGCCAACAGCGGCATCGACGCGGCCCACGACGCGATCGAGGACCAGCGCGCCAATTCGAAGCCCCTGGCCGACATCGCCAAGGAGCGCGACCTGCCGCTCCAGACCATTCCGGCCGTCACCGCGCAGGGCCTCGATCCCGCCGGCAGGACCGTCGAGGGCATCCCGGATCGCGACACCACCCTGACCGCCCTGTTCCGGGCCGAGATGGGTGGCGACAACGAGCCCCTGCGCACCAAGACCGGGGGATACATCTGGTACGACGTGACTGGGGTCGACCGCGCCCACGACAAGCCGCTGGATGAGGTGCGCGACGAGGTCGTCGCCCGCTGGCGCGCCGCCGAAGTCCAGAGCCGGCTGCTGGCGAAGGCCAAGGCGCTGTCGGCGCGCCTCGACAAGGGCGAGACCGTCGAGGCCGTCGCCGCGGAAGCGGGCCTGACCGTCCAGAGCCTGACCGACCTGGCCCGCAACCAGGCCCAGGGCGATCTGACGGCCGAGGTTGTCAACCGCGTCTTCGCGACGGCCGTCGACAAGTCGGCTTCCGCAGAGGCCGGCGAGAGCCGCGCCCTGTTCAAGGTCACGGCCGCGACGATGCCGGCCTTCGTTCCCGGCTCGCCGGAGGACGAGGCGATCGGCAAGCGTTTCCAGCCCACCATCGCCGACGATGTCCTGGGTCAGTACATCGGCGACGTGCAGACCTCGGTGGGCGTGACCATCAACCAGGCGGCCTTCCGCCGGGCGATCGGCGGCGGCGAGTACTGAGCCGACGATGTCCGAGGACCCCGCCTTCACGGCCTTCGTCGACGCCTACGAGGCGGGCCGTCCCGCCCTCCTGAACCTCACCCTGGTGGCGGATCTCGAGACGCCCGTCGCCGCCTTCCTGAAGCTGCGGGCCGAGCACCCCGGCACCGCCTTCCTGCTCGAATCCGTCGAGGGGGGCGTCGTGCGCGGACGCTACTCGATGATCGGGCTCGACCCCGACCTGGCCTGGCGCTGCCGCGACGGCCGGGCGGAGATCGCGCGCGGTCCCGACCTGTCGGTGTTCACGCCCGAGGCGGCTGCGCCCCTGGCGAGCCTGCGGGCCCTGATCGCCGAGAGCGCGATCGGCGCGGAGAGCGACACGGATGTGCTGCCGCCGATGGCGGCGGGCCTGTTCGGCTACCTCGGCTACGACATGGTCCGGGCCATGGAAACCCTCGGACGCCCGAACCCCGATCCGCTCGGGGTGCCGGACGCGATCCTCGTGCGACCGCGCGTGATGGTGGTCTTCGACTCGGTGCGCGACCTGATCACCGTGGTCGGCCCGGTGCGCCCGACCGCCGGAATCGGCGCACGCGCCGCCTACGAGGCGACGTTGGGTCGGCTGGAGCGGGTGGCCGAGATCCTCGAAGGCCCCCTCCCCGTCGAGGCCCGTATCGACCCGCACGCGATCGCGCATCCCGAGCCGGTCTCGAACACGACACCCGAAGCGTACCTGGGAATGGTCGCCCGGGCCAAGGAGTACATCGTCGCCGGCGACGTCTTCCAGGTCGTGCTCTCGCAGCGCTTCGAGGCGCCCTTCACCCTGCCGGCCCTCGCCCTCTACCGCTCGCTGCGCCGGACCAACCCGGCCCCGTTCCTGTGCTACCTCGACTTCGAGGATTTCCAGCTCGTCTGCTCGTCGCCCGAGATCCTGGTGCGGGTCCGTGACGGGCGCGTTACCATCCGGCCGATCGCCGGGACGCGCCGGCGCGGCGCGACACCGGCCGAGGACAAGGCGCTGGCCGAGGAACTGCTGGCCGATCCCAAGGAGCGCTCCGAGCACCTCATGCTGCTCGACCTCGGCCGCAACGATGTCGGCCGCGTCGCGCGCATCGGCAGCGTCACGGTCACGGGTTCGTTCTTCCTCGAGTTCTACAGCCAGGTCATGCACATCGTCTCGAACGTCGAGGGCGACCTCGACCCCAAGCACGATGCCCTCGCGGCCCTCGCCGCCGGCTTTCCGGCCGGAACCGTCTCCGGTGCCCCGAAGGTGCGGGCCATGGAGATCATCGACGAACTCGAGCGCGAGAAGCGCGGTCCCTACGGCGGCTGCATCGGCTATTTCGGCGCGCGCGGCGAGATGGACACCTGCATCGTGCTGCGCACCGCCCTGGTGAAGGACGGCCGCATGCACGTCCAGGCCGGTGCCGGCATCGTCTACGATTCCGATCCGGCCTCCGAACAGCAGGAATGCGTCAACAAGGCCAAGGCCCTGTTCCGCGCGGCCGAGGATGCGGTGGTGTTCGCGAGCCGGGCCCGGCGGGGACAGTAGCGCCCGGTTGACGGGTCGCCGGACTCGCGCCACACCGCCGTCATGCCTGCGCGCGAAGCTCCAATGTCCGACGTCCTCGTCATCGACAATTACGATTCCTTCACCTGGAATCTCGTCCACCTGATCGGCCCCCTCTGCGGTTCGATCGACGTGGTGCGCAACGACGCCATCACCACGCAGGAGATCCGCGCGCGCCGGCCCGACGCCGTGGTGCTGTCGCCGGGACCCTGTTCGCCGAACGAGGCCGGCATCTGCCTCGACGTGGTCAAGGACCTCTCGACCGAGATCCCGATCTTCGGCGTCTGCCTCGGGCTCCAGGCCATCGGGCAGGCCTTCGGCGGCGACGTGGTGCGGGCGCCGACGCCGATGCACGGCAAGGTCTCCAGCATCCAGCATCGGGCGTCGGGCATCTTCCGGGGGCTGAACGGGCCGTTCGACGCCACCCGCTACCATTCCCTGGTGGTGGAGCGGGGCGGCTGCCCGACCGATCTCACCGTCACGGCCGAGGCCGACGGCCTGATCATGGGCCTTCAGCATGCCCATCGGCCCGTCCACGGCGTGCAGTTCCACCCCGAAAGCATCCTGTCGCATCACGGATCGCAGATCCTGCGGAATTTCCTGGACATCGCGGCCACGTGGAATGCGGCGCGTGACAAGGGCCGCGACGGCGTGCATTGACGGGTTACGTCGCCTGTCTGGAATCAATCCGGTTCTCCGTGCCGGACCGTCACGCCCGAGCCACATGGAATCCTTCAAGCCCCTCCTCGCCAAGGTCGCCACCGGCGCGGGCCTGGACCGTGCCGAGGCGCGGCAGGCCTTCGACGATCTGCTCTCGGGCGAGGTCACGCCGGTTCAGGCCAGCGCCTTCCTGACGGCGCTGAAGGTCCGCGGCGAGGCCCCGGAGGAGATCGTCGGTGCCGTCGAGGCCATGCGGGCGCGGATGCTGCCGGTGCCCGGCGTCGCGGACGCCGTCGACGTGGTCGGCACCGGCGGCGACCATTCGGGCAGCTACAACGTCTCGACCCTGGCGGCGATCATCACCGCCGCCTGCGGCGTGCCGGTGGCCAAGCACGGCAACCGGGCCGCCACCTCGCGCTCCGGCGCCGCCGACGTGCTCACGGCCCTCGGCGTGCGCATCGGCCTCGCGCCGGACGAACTGAGCCTGTGCCTCGCCGAGGCGGGCCTGTGCTTCATGTTCGCCCAGACCCACCACGCCGCCATGCGCCACGTGGCCCCGGTGCGGGCCGAACTTCCGATGCGGACGATCTTCAACATGCTGGGCCCGCTGGCGAACCCGGCCGGCGTGCGGCGCCAGCTCTTCGGCGTCTCGTCGCCGGCCTGGGCCGAGCCGCTGACCGGCGTCCTGGCGGAACTCGGCAGCGACCGGGTCTGGACCGTGCACGGCAGCGACGGCCTCGACGAGATCACCGTGACCGGCCCCACCGCCGTGGTGGCGCTGACGGACGGCCGGATCTCGCGCTTCACCATCGATCCGCGCGAGGTCGGCCTGCCGCTCCATGGGCTGGAAGCCCTGCGGGGCGGCGACCCGGAGCACAACGCCGCCGCCCTGGCCGGGGTGCTGGATGGGGCGCGCAACGCCTATCGCGACATCGCCGTCCTCAACGCGGGGGCCGCCCTGGTGGTGGCGGAGGCCGCCGGCACCCTGGCGGAGGGTGTCGTCCGGGCCGGCCAGGCCCTCGACAGCGGCGCCGCGCGTGCCACACTCCGGACGCTGGTCCGTCTCTCGAACCGTCGCTCGAACGCCTGAAAGCCCGTCATGTCCGAGCCCAAATCCGGGTCCGTCCCCGAGACCGCGTCCACCGAGCGCAAGGACGTGCTGGCCCGCATCGAGACCTACAAGCGGCGTGAGATCGCCGAGGCGAAGCTGCGGGTGCCGCAGACCAAGCTCGAGAAGCGCATCGCCGACGTCACGCCGCCGCGAGGCTTCGCCGAGGCCATCGCGGCGCATATCGCGCAGAAGCGCCCGGCCCTGATCGCCGAGGTGAAGAAGGCCTCGCCCTCCAAGGGCCTGATCCGCGCGGACTTCGACCCGGCCGTCCTCGCCGCCGCCTACGAGGCCGGCGGCGCCACCTGCCTCTCGGTGCTCACCGACACGCCCTCGTTCCAGGGCAGGCCCGAATACCTCACCGAGGCGCGCGCCGCCTGCGCCCTTCCAGTCCTGCGCAAGGACTTCCTGTTCGAGCCCTACCAGGTGTTCGAGGCGCGGGCCTGGGGCGCCGACTGCATCCTGGTCATCATGGCCTGCCTCGAGGACGACGAGGCCGCCGCCCTGGTGGAGACCGCGCACGACCTCGGCATGGACGTGCTGGTCGAGGTCCACGACACCGAGGAGTTGGCGCGGGCCCTGCCCCTCGGCACCCGGCTGGTGGGCATCAACAACCGCAACCTGAAGACCTTCGAGGTCTCGTTCGAGACCGCGATCCGCCTCGCCGCGGGCGTGCCGGCCGACCGGATCGCCGTGGCCGAGAGCGGCATCGCGGGCCATGCCGACGTGGTCCGGCTCGCGGCGGCCGGCCTCGACACCATCCTGGTCGGCGAGAGCCTGATGCGCGAGGCCGACGTGACGGCGGCCACCCGGCGCCTGCTGTTCGGCGACGCCCAGGCCTGAGGACGCGACGATGGCCGAACTCACTCACCTCGACGCGTCCGGCGCGGCCAACATGGTCGACGTGTCCGAGAAGGACGCGACCACCCGCACCGCCCGCGCGACCGGGCTCGTGGTCATGCTGCCCGAAACCCTGCGGCTGATCCGCGAGGGCGACGCCAAGAAGGGCGACGTCATCGGCACGGCGCGGCTCGCCGGCATCATGGCCGCGAAGCGCACCCACGAGCTCATCCCCCTCTGCCATCCCCTCCTGCTCTCGAAGGTGCGCGTCGATTGCGAGCCCGACGACGGCCTTCCGGGCCTTCGGGTGACGGCGGAGGTGAAGGTGCTGGGGCCGACCGGCGTCGAGATGGAGGCGCTGACCGCGGTCTCGGTGGCCTGTCTGACCATCTACGACATGGTGAAGGCGGCCGATCGCGGCATGCGGATCGAGGGCATCCGGCTGCTCGCCAAGGATGGCGGTCGCTCCGGGGCCTACCGCGCCGAGGATCGCGCTTGAGCGGCGGGCCTCCGAAACGGACGGGGTCCGCGGGCATGATCCCGGTCGCCGAGGCGCTCTCGCGGGTTCTCGAAGGCATTCCGGGTCCGGTCGAGACGGAGACCGTCGCGATCGGGCAGGCCGCCGGGCGTACGCTGGCGGCGGAGGTGCGGGCCACCCGGACGCAACCGCCTTTCCCCGCCTCGGCCATGGACGGTTACGCGGTCCGCAGCGCCGACCTCGCGGACGCGCCCGCCACCCTGCGGCTCATCGGGACCAGTGCCGCCGGGCACGGTTTCGCCGGTGTGGTGGGACCCGGTGAGGCCGTGCGGATCTTCACCGGTGCGCCGGTGCCGGAGGGGGCCGACGCGATCCTGATCCAGGAGAACGCCGAGGCGACATCCGACGGCGTGACCGGGCGGGACTCCGTGCCCGCGGGCCGCTTCATCCGCCCGAGCGGTCTCGATTTCCGCGTGGACGATCGCCTGCTCGCCGCCGGAGACGCGCTAGATCCGCGCCGCATCGCCCTCGCGGCCGCCGGAGGCCACGGCCAACTCTGCGTCCGGCGGCGCCCACGGGTGGCCATCCTCGCCACGGGGGACGAGTTGGTGGCCCCCGGGCAACCGGCGCGATGGGACCAGATCGTCGCCTCGAACGGGCTGGCCGTCGCGGCCCTGGTTCGGGAGGCGGGCGCGGAGGCCATCGATCTCGGAATCGCCGGCGACACCCTCGCGGACCTGGACGATGCGATCCTCCGGGCGGTTTCGGCCGACGCGGATCTCCTGATCACGCTGGGCGGGGCCTCGGTCGGCGACCACGACCTCGTGCAATCGGCCCTGCGGACCCGCGGCCTGGAACTCGGATTCTGGCGGGTTGCGCTCCGGCCCGGAAAACCCCTGATGCACGGGCGCCTCGGCCGGATGGCCGTTCTCGGCCTTCCGGGCAACCCCGTGGCTTCGGTGGTGTGCGGATTGCTGTTCGTGGTTCCGGCGATCCGCGCATTGCTGGGCGATCCGCGGGCGTCGGCGGACCTGTCCGAGCCGGCGATCCTGGGCTGCGACCTGTCTGACAACGACCTGCGCCAGGATTATCTCCGGTCGCGGATCGAGACGGCACCCGACCGGCTCCCGGTGGTCTACCCCGAGAACCGCCAGGATTCCTCGATGCTCTTCGTCCTGGGAGCGGCCGAAGCGCTGCTGATCCGCGCGCCCCATGCCCCGGCTGCCAGGGCCGGGGAGCCCTGCTGCATCCTGAGGCTCGACCGGCGCCTCTGACGTCTCGGCTGGACCTAGACGAGGTAGAGCGTGGCGTCGGCGCGGAAGACCCGCGGGCAATGCACGGCATCCACCCAGACACGCGCCTGGTCGAGACTGATGCTGCGCGAATCGGCGATGTCCTGCAGGGTCATCCAGCGTGACGACATGATCGGCTCCCTCGTGGTTAACGAAGTAACGGCCCAGCCTGTCGTTGGTTTCCTTGCCGGTGACGGACTCGCGTCGCGGCTCAGCGCAGGTACGTGACACTGTAGAGGGTCCGGCGCAGGGCCTCCTCGTCGACCCAGACGCGGCCGTTCTCGCAGGCCTCGCGCATGCCGGGTCGCATACGGGCGCAGTATTCGCCGGTGTTGTCCTGCACCCGATATTGGCAGCGACCGCCGACGTTTCGCCGCCCGATGACCGGACTGGCGTGATCCGCGTGGAGATCCGGGTCCTTGGGATCGCGATCCTCTAGCAGGTACCAGCTGTAGCCGATGGTGGGCACGCGACCGTGGTCCAGGGCGTAATCGATCATCGCCAGGATCCGGCTGATCGCCCGCGGGCTCGGGGGCGTCCCCGAATCCCGCATCTCCACGAACTCGGCCTGATTGGCTGCCAGCCGATAAGACACCGGAAGCAGAGGCACGGGCAGGCCGACCCGTCGGCAGCGTGCGTCCACATGCGCGATCCAGCCCGCATTGAAGGTATCGGTCTGAGGGTGGCGAAGATGGGGGACCGTGCCGGCGAGGCTGCGGAAGCTCATCGGCCGGGGCGCCAGGCGGCTGCGATAGCGCAGGCGATGCAGGGTCGACGCCGCGTAGCGATAGCCGTCGTTGGAGGGCAGATCGCGATCCTCGCAGAAGCCGCCGATGTTGTAGAGGAGCGCGGCCGTATCCTCCTCGCCGCCCTCGATCTTGTCGAAGTAGGGCAGCAGCTTCGGGTTGCCGGCCGGCGACATTTCGGCGGCGTTGCGGCTCCAGGCGATGTCGGCGCGCCAGTTCGGGTGTGCCTTCAGGTGTCGGCGCAGGGCCGGGATGGCCGTCAGGCGCTCGGGATCTACGAAGTAGTATTTCGTGGCGACATCGAGGGGGGCGATCTGGCGCCCCAGCCGATGCGAAATCATGTCGGCGGTGGCGTAGGCGAAGCAGATCGCGCTCTCGCCCTGATTCAGCGGCATCTCACGCGGCGATGGCGACAATCCGACATCGCGTGTCCCCTCGTGCTCCGCGAAGGGGATGCTGGTCGCCACCGGCGCACAGGTGGGATTGCGCACGTAGGCCGGCTTCGGCGGCAGGATGCGGAGATCCACCTGCGCCCGGGCGGGCATGGCCCCGACGGCGAGCGATCCCAGCAGGAACAGGACCGGTGCCGCTCCGTGACGGGCGCCGCCGAGCCGGAGCGAGCCCATCGCTCAGGTCTTTCGGCGCAGCCGGCTTGCGAAGAAGCCGTCGAGACCGCCGCTTCGATCCGGTGTGGTGCCGTGGAGGTGGGCGGGCAGGGTCCGCAGGTCTCCGGCGGCATCGATCGGCTCCGACAGGCCACCGAGTTCGGAGGCCTCGACGGGGACCCGCTCAAAATCCGGGTTGCGGGTCAGGAAGGTCGCGACCTGATACTCCCCCTCCTCCCGCTCCAGGGAGCAGGTGCAGTAGACGAGGCGTCCGCCGGGGCGCACCAGGGCGGCGGCCTTGTCGAACAGGCGTTTCTGCAGGCCGATCAGGCGACTGATGTCGCTCTCGGTCTTGGTCCAGGCCACGTCGGGGTGCCGCCGCAGGGTACCGGTGGCCGAGCAGGGCGCATCCAGGAGAACGGCATCGAAGGCCCCGTCGTCGGTCAGCGCCAGGGCATCGCCGACCCGGATCTCCGCCTCCAATCCGAGCCGGGCGAAATTCTGCGACAGGCGCTCCAAACGAGGGCTCGACCGGTCCACGGCGAGCACGGACGCCCCCGCAGCGGCGAGCTGTGCGGTCTTGCCGCCGGGGGCGGCACAGAGATCGGCGACCCGCTCGCCGGGGCGGACGGCGAGGAGCCGGGCCGGCAGGGCCGCGGCGGCGTCCTGCACCCACCACTGGCCCTCGGCATAGCCCGGCAGGTCCGCGACGGCGGCGTGGACGTCGTGCAGGCGCACGCTGCCGGTCGGCAGGGCCACGCCGCCGAGGCGTTCCGCCCATTCGGCCGCCGAGCCCCGCACCGTGATGTCGAGGGCCGCGCCCTGGAGATGCGCCGCCGCGATGGCGCGGGCCGTCTCCTCGCCGTAGGCGGCGCGCCAGCGCCGGGCGAGCCAGTCCGGGGTGTTGTCGGCCAGGGGATCGCCGGGATCGGCCACGATCTCGGACCGCTCGCGCACGATCCGGCGCAGGACCGCATTCACGAGGCCGGACAGGTGCTGGAGTTGCGGATCGGCCTTGGCGAGGCGCACGCCGAGGTCGACGGCGGCGTGGTCGGGGACGTTCAGATCGAGGATCTGCACGGCGCCGGTGGCCAGGAGCGCCACGAGGCGTGGCTGGTCCTCGGGTAGCCCCTGCGACATGCGGGCGGCGAGCACCCGGCGGAGGAAGCCGAGGCGCCGGAAGGTCGCGGTGGCTATGGCGCGGGCGAGGCCCGCATCGGCGGCGTCGAGGCCTGCGTTCCGGCTGGCCTGCGCCAGGGCATCCTCGAGGGCGAAGCCGCGGGTCTTGCCGATGAGGTCGGCCACCGCGCTGTGCGCGACCTGACGGGCGGCCAGCCCGGCGACGCCGCGATCGATCGGCGCCGTCGGCGCATCCGTGTTGCGGCGTGTCGCCATGAGTGCCACTTCCTGAAGCATGAGCCCGCGCACGGCGGGCCTCCCTGCGATGCCCTTCCACCCGTGACACCGAGATGCAAGCCATGACCAGCCCGGAACCGACGGAAAACGCTGCGGATGAGGCTCCGGCCGAGGGCCGGGCCCTGACGCCGGAGGCGGCGCGGGCACTGGCGGAGGCGGCGGAGCGGCGGGCGGCGATCGATGCCCATGCCGCCGCGATCGCGGCGAAGCGGGAGCGACAGGGCCGGGGCGGCCTGGAGCCGGTGCGCTACGACGACTGGGAGATCAAGGGCATCGCCGTCGACTTCTAGACTCTGTCGGGTTCATCCCGAACCTGACGGACCCGCGAAGCCCTTCTCGTCGTTCGTCGTTCAGGGATCACCGGTTTCCACTGATCCCTGACAAACTCCGAGGGCGTTTCGTCGCCGGAACGGCGGCGATCCCCTCCCGTTGTTCCGGCCACGGACACACGCCAAGGAGCACGACGATGGCGATCAAGGTTTCGAGCAAGACTGCGGGCGCGGGTCCGCACGGCGAGGTCGCACTGGCCCGCGGGCAGGTGGTCGCGATGCGGATGTGGCGCGACGAAGCACCCAGCGCCGACAAGCCCATGGCCAAGCGCCCCTACGAGACGGTCGGCTACGTGATCGCCGGCCGGGCGGAGCTGATCGTCGAGGGCGAGACGGTGCTGCTCGAGCCCGGCGATTCCTGGCTGGTGCCGGAGGGCGCCGAGCATACCTACCGTATCCTCGAGGCCTTCACGGCCGTCGAAGCGACAGCGCCGCCGGCGCGCTAACAACCCCATGGAAGACCCGCGCGGTCGTGTCGAGGTCGCGCGGGTGTCCGGTCCGAGAGCCCTGTCTTGCCGTTTTTCTTTTCGGGATAACCGGTTTCCCCCGATTCCCAACGAACGCTAGCGGGTGACGTAGACCTGCGTGCCCACCGAGACGCGTTCGTAGAGGTCGGCGATGTCCTGGTTGTACATCCGGATGCAGCCGTAGGACGCGTAGGTGCCGATCGAGCTCGGCCGGTTGGTGCCGTGAATGGCGTACTCGCCGCCGGCCAGGGTCATCGCCGCGACGCCCATCGGGTTGGAGGGCGAGCCGCCGGCGATGACGGCGGGCAGACGGGGGTTGTCGCGCTTGACCTCCCGCGGCGGCGACCAGGCCGGCTCCACATACTTGCCGTCGATCTGGGTGGCGCCGCTCCACTGCTTGCCGGGCTTGCCGACCGCGACGGGGTAGCGGATCGCGGTGCCGTCGCCGTTGACGAGGTAGAGCCGGCGCTCGGTGGTGCGCACGATGATCGAGCCCGGCATCACGCCGTCGTGGAAGGCCACGACCTCCCGGGCCTGGGCGGGTGCCCCCAGGAGAGACGCCCCGAGGGCAGCGCCAAGGACCGCCGCAGCCCCTGCGCGAGGGTGAACCGTGCCGTGCCGAACCATGACCTGTCTCTCCGAAAGCGTGACCGTTTGCCCGAGCATCAAGCGCGCAGGCAGGTTCTCGTTCCGGTAAAACGAAGCAGAGGAGCGCGGACAATACGCAGGATTCCGGCAGCGCGGTAAAGCACGGCCCGCGAAATCCCAACAAAGCTCGCGCTTCGCCTTCGGACTTCCTTGACTCTGTCAGGTCCCGGAGGGTCAGCGCTCGATCAGGGGCATTCCGGTGCCCAGGCGCTGCTGCCAGCCATGGCGTACGAGTTCCGGGTCCTCGTGTTCCTCCACGGGAAAGCCGACGCAGAGATAGGCGACGAGGCTCCAGGTGCAGGGCACCTCCAGGATCTCGCAGACCGTGCCGGGCTCGAGAATGGAGACCCAGCCCACGCCGAGGCCATGGGCCCGGGCGGCGAGCCAGAAGGTCTGGACGGCTGTAACCACGGAGTAGCGCAGCATCTCCGGCATGGTCGCGCGCCCAAGGCCGTGCCCGGTGGCGGTGGCCTCGTCGCAGAACACCGCGAGATGGACCGGGGCCTCGCGCAGGCCGGCGAGCTTCAGGCGGACATAGGCCTCCCGCTGCTCGGCCGCGTAGGCCTCGGCGGCGGCGGCGTTGCAGCGCTCGAAGCTGGCGAGCACCCGGGCCCGGCGCGCCGGCTCCGCGACCCGCACGAAGCGCCAGGGCTGGCTGTTGCCGACGGACGGACTGAAGCACGCGAGATCGAGGCAGCCGCGCAGCAGCGCCTCGTCCACCGGATCGGTCCGGAACCGGCGCACGTCGCGGCGCCAGGCGAACAGGGTCGCGAGCGTCTGGCGAAACTCGGCATCGAAGCTGACCACGACCCGTCCCCGGCGGTAAATTCACCCCTTCATAGACGGAGTTTCTCCGCGCGGCAGAGTTTTCGCGCAAGTTCTGTCACGCAAGATCTGTCGGGCGAGACCTGCCACACGAGACCTGCCACACGAGACCTGCCGCACGAAACCTGCCGCACGAGACCTGCCGGGATCCGACGCTCCGGCCGCCTCCTCGGCACCGGCGCCAGGGCGACGAAGCCGCCGCCGGCCGGCATCCGGCCCTCACGGCGTAGGCTCGTCCGGCCGCTCCCCGGGGCTCACCCACGAGCCCGAGAAGGTCAGGGTCGCGGTGTAGACCGCCGCGCTGTCCGTGTTGCGAACGACGACCTTGAAGGCCTGGGCATCGGCCCCGCGCTGGGGGATCGCGTCCCGCGCGATCTCCGGCAAGGCACGCATCGCTTCGCGGCGGACATGGTCGGCGTCGACGCAATCCTGGCCGATCGGATCCGGGACGAACGCGCGGCCGTCGTGAATGTCGAAATAATAGCGCGCCACTCGGGTGCCTCGCTGTCCTCGCCTCGGCTAATTTGTGGAGAAGTGCCTCGCAGGATCGCGGGTTCTGTCGGGTAGATCACCGAGGGACGGGCCCGCGCCGGCATCCGTTCCGCGGGCGCGGGCCAAAAAAAGGGCCGCGCTCCGAAGAGGCGGCCTGAAGTCCTTGGGTCTCGAAACCTCTAGAGTGCCGGTCCCGCCGAATCGGGCGCCGTCCGAAGAGCTGGGGAGCCGTGGAGATCGGACGCCGCGCCGGAACGGGATCGACGAAGTTTCGGCCACAGGTGTCACTCTCCATCAAGGCCGACGCTGGGCCTCATGGCGGCGAAATCGTGGTGATGTGTGTCCGTGCCGAGCGGGAGCTGCCGCCCTTGCCGCGAGGAGAGCCCAGCACCATCATGAGGGACCAGTCCGGGACAGGAGTGACGATGAGCGAGAGAACCGGTGCCGATTCGCGATCGCCCGAGGCCGCCGCCCGGGTCATCCCCTTCCCGACCGCGCCGGTGCAGCCCCAGATCGCCTTCGACCGCGCGGAGCTGCGCGTTCTCTTCAACCTCTACGGGCGGATGGTGTCGCAGGGCGAGTGGCGCGACTACGCCCTCGATTTCCGGCGCGACAAGGCGGTGTTTTCGATCTACCGGCGCAGCTCCGAGATGCCCCTCTACCGAGTCGAGAAAGACCCCAAGCTCGCCCGGCGCCAGGGCGCCTACGCCGTGGTGGCGGCCTCCGGCCTCGTGATGAAGCGCGGCACCGACCTCGCCCGCGTCCTGGCCGTCCTGGAGCCACCGCTGCGGGCGGTGTGATCGCGCCCGCGTGGCGACCGGGCCCCGGCACTTAGCCCATGAAAAAGGCCCCGGCGGTGTCCCGCCGGGGCCTTTTCGTCACGCCTCCGAGAGACCGGGTTCGCTCAGCGACGGTCGCCGAGGAGCGAGAGCAGCATCTGGAACATGTTGATGAAGTCCAGGTACAGGGTCAGGGCACCGTTCACCGACAACTTGGCCGCACCCTCGGCATCGGCGCCGCTGTAGAGGAACATCTCCTTGAGCTTCTGCGTGTCGTAGGCGGTGAGGCCCGCGAAGATCAGCACGCCGATCACCGAGATCGCGAACTGAAGCGCCGAAGAGGCGAGGAAGATGTTCACCAGCGAGGCGATGATGAGGCCAATCAGGCCCATGATCAGGAACGAGCCCATGCCCGACAGGCTGCGCTTGGTGCTGTAGCCGTAGAGGCTGAGACCGCCGAAGGTCGCCGCCGTGATGAAGAACACCCGCACCACGCTCGCGCCCGTGAAGACGAGCAGGAGCGAGGACATCGAGGCGCCCATCACCGCCGCGAAGGCGAAGAAGGTCAGGCGCGCCGAGGCCGCGGACATCCGTTCCATCCGCATCGAGAAGATGAAGATGAAGGCGAGCGGCGCCAGCATGACGACCCACTTCAGCGGGCTGGTGTAGAGCAACTGGCCGAACGGCGTCAGGGCGACGCGGCCGGTCGCCGTCTGCGCGACGGCGGCCATGTTGAGGCCGAGCGCCACGAGACCGGAGATCCCGAGGCCGATGACCATGTTGTTGTAGACGCCGAGCATGAAGGTCCGCAGGCCCTGGTCGATCTCGACCTGGCTGCCGGCGTACCCGGTCGGCTGGGCGCCATACCGGAAGGGGCTGTTATCGAATGCCATGGGAGTTTCCCTTGGAAGCTCTCTCAGCGTGTGATTTCGGAATGAGGCTCACGCACAGGACCTCTTGGCGCCAAGCGACGCCTCAGGGCGAAATATGTTCGGTCACGCTGCCCCGCACAAGGGCCGGCCCAGGCTGAAACGCCGGAATCGCACCGGGCTATGCTGGTATTTTGTTCGATCCGGCAGGGATTAAAAAGGGGCCTGACCATGCGAGCATTGCGCGGGCCCGGGATTAACCAAGGTGGATTTCCGGGTTCCGTTCTTGCACCGGACCGGACCGCAGCGGCGCGCCCGCGTGGTCGCGGGGCACCCGGCGGAGCGGCGCCATCCGCTCCGCGAGCCCCCGTCAGGCGACGGCCTTATCGAGGCAGCATTTCTTGAACTTCTTGCCGCTGCCGCAGGGGCACGGGTCGTTGCGGCCGACGTGCTTCAGGGGATTGCGCACCGGCTGGCCAAAGCCCTCCGCCGTCCAGGCGAGGTCCGCCAGGGGGTCTTCGAGGGGGCCGAAGCGCAGGGGATCGAAGCGGCCGAGGTCGTCGCCCTCCGCCTCCGCCTCGCGCAGGGCCCTGGGGAACCAGGTCGGGTCGCTGTTCGACTCGGTGAGCCGCCCGTCCCGGCGGGCGGCGAGGACGCGCCCCCCCAGGTCGCGCAGGCCCAGGAGGGCGATCGCCTCCTCCCAGCCGGCCCAGGCGAGGTCGCCCTCGACGGCGGCCCGCTTGTCGTCGAAGCGGACCAGGAGGTCGTGGGTCTCCTGCGGCGGGATGCGGCCGGTCTGAGTCAGGTAGGCCAGGGCGGCGAAGGCCTCGTTCCGCACGGCGTCGTCGACGGTGCTGTCGACCAGCAGGGCGCCGAGGGGAGCCGCGTCCCCGTCGAAGACGCTGACGAGGATCCGGGTCAGGGTCGTCGTCACCGCATCGCCGAGGAGGATGTCGAGGGTCTCGCCGTCCAGGGCGAGCAGCCGGATCAGCGGCCGGTAGACCCGGCTGTCCCGGGCCGCGGCGAGGACGTGCAGGCCCCAGAACAGGAGGTCGGCCTCGGCCTCCTCCAGGTCCGGCTCCCGGGCGGCCCGATCGAGGACCGCGAGCACCGCGTCGGCGATGCGATCCGGCTCCGCCAGGGCCGCGCGCATCTCGGGCGCCGGGAGGTACTTGGCGGCCGAGAGGGCGGCGACGAGGTCCGCATCGAGCATGGGTGGTCTCTCCTGTCAGGAGCGAAGGGTCGCCCCGGTCTTGCGCGCGACCTCGGCGACGATCCGGGCGCTGACGGCCTCGATCTCCGCATCGGTGAGGGTTCGGTCCACCGGCTGAAGGCGGACCGCGATCGCCACCGACTTCGCGCCCTCCGGAATGCCGACGCCCTCGTAGAGGTCGAACACGTCGATGCCGGCGATGAGCTTGCGCTCGGCGGCCTGCGCGGCCTTGACCACGTCCCCGGCCGCCACGTCGCGGCCGACCACGAAGGCGAAGTCGCGGGAGATCGGCTGGAAGTCCGACAGGGCCAGCGCCGGCTTGACCTTGGTGGGACGGTATTTCGGCAGGGGCACCGCGTCGAGGGTGATCTCGAAGGCGACGAGCTGGCCCTTGAGGTCGAGGGCCTTCATCACGCGGGGATGGACCTCGCCAAAGAACCCGACCGGGTTCTTGGGGCCGAACTGCAGGGTGCCGGAACGGCCGGGATGCAGCCAGTCCGGGCCGCCGGCCACGACCTGCAGGCCGCCGGTGGGAATGCCGAAGGCGGCGAGCAGGGCCAGGGCGTCGGCCTTGGCGTCGAAGGCATCGACGCCGTCGGTGCGTCCGTCCCAGTGCCGGCCCGCGCCCGCCTGGGTGGCGGTGCCGCGGCGGATGGCGGCGGCCCGGATGGTCTGCCCCTCCGGCTGATCGGTGGCGAAGCACTGGCCGACCTCGAACAGGGCGACGTCCGGGCTGCCGCGGTCGGCGTTGCGCTGGGCGGCGCGCAACAGGCCGGGCACGAGGCTCGGGCGCATGTCGGAGAGATCGGCCGCGATCGGGTTGGCCAGGGCGAGGTCGGCGCCCCCGCCGCCGAACAGGATCGCGTCGTCGTGCGGAATGAACGACCAGGTCACGGCCTCGACGAGGCCGCGGCTGGCCAGCGCCCGCTTGGCGAGGCGCGTGCGCTTCTGCAACACGGTCAGCACCGGCTTGCCCACCGCCGCCTCGATGCGCGGCAGGGGCTTGGGCTCGATGCGGTCGAGGCCGGCGATGCGGATGATCTCCTCGACGAGATCGGCCTTGCCCTCGACGTCCGGCCGCCAGGAGGGGGTGAGCACCTTCACCCGGTCGCCCGAGCCAGCGACGTGGAAGCCGAGGGCCTCCAGCGTGACCTTCATCTCGGCTCGGGAGAGCTCGATCCCGGCGAGACGCCGGGTCTCGGTCCAGGGGAAGTCGATGACGCGCTCGGTCTGGGGCGGCTCGCCCATGATCACGGGCTGGCTCGGGCTGCCGTCGCAGATCTCCAGGACCAGGCGGGTGGCGAGGTCGAGGCCCGGCAGGGTGAAGGCCGGATCGACGCCGCGCTCGAAGCGGTAGCGGGCGTCGGTGATGATTCCGAGGCGGCGGCCGGACTGGGCGATGTTCACCGGGTCCCACAGGGCCGATTCGATGAGCACGTCGGTGGTCCCGTCGTCGCAGCCCGAGGCCTCGCCGCCGATGATGCCGCCGATGGACTCGACGCCCTTGTCGTCGGCGATGACGACGGTGTCGCCGGTCAGCGCGTAGGTCTTGCCGTCGAGGGCCTTCAGGGTCTCGCCGTCGCGGGCGCGGCGGACCACGAGGCCGCCCGCCACCTTGGCGGCGTCGAAGACGTGGAGGGGCCGGCCGCGGTCGAAGGTCAGGTAGTTCGTGATGTCCACGAGCGCGTTGATCGGGCGCAGGCCGAGCGCTCGCAGGCGCGCCTGCATCCAGTCCGGCGAGGGGCCGTTCTTGACGCCGCGCACGAGGCGCAGGGTGAAGTAGGGGCAGAGGCCCGCGTCGGGCGCCGCGAAATCGAGGGTGACGGGCACCGGGCAGGCGCCCTCCCCGCGCACCGGCGGCTGGGGCGGGCGCTTGAGATCGCCGAGGCCGGTCGCCGCGAGGTCGCGGGCGATGCCGTGGATGGCGGTGCAGTCGGGCCGGTTCGGGGTGAGGTTGATCTCCACCACCGGGTCGTCGAGCTTGGCGTAAAGGGCGTAGGGCTGGCCCGTGGGCGCATCCGCGGGCAGGTCGAGGATGCCGCTGGCCTCGTCGCCGAGGCCGAGCTCGGCGCCCGAGCACAGCATGCCGAGGCTCTCGACGCCCCGGATGGTGCCCACCGCCAGGGTCTTGTCGAGGCCGGGCACGTAGGTGCCCGGGGGGGCGAACACCGTCTTCATCCCGGCGCGGGCGTTGGGCGCGCCGCACACCACCTGCACGGGCTGTCCGGTGCCGGCGTCCACCGTGCAGACGCGCAGGCGGTCCGCGTTCGGGTGCGGCTCGGCGGTGAGCACGCGGGCGATCACGAAAGGCTTCAGGCTGGCGGCCTTGTCCTCGATGCCTTCGACCTCGAGCCCGATCCGCGTCAGGGTCTCGGCCACGGTGTCGAGGGACGCCTCGGTGTCGAGGTGATCCTTGAGCCAGGAGAGGGTGAGTTTCATCGCTTGAATCCCCTGGCGTCCGAGGCTCCCAGGTGGGCGGGATGCCGGCGCCGAACAGGAAAGAAAAGGTCTCGTCCGGCCGGGGCCGGCGCGCGAAAGCCGGGGATCAGCCCGTCAGCCCGGCCACCAGGCTCGGGATGTCGAGGGGCCGGAAGCCGTAATGGTCGAGCCAGCGCACGTCCGCCTCGAAGAAGGGGCGCAGGTCCGGCATCCCGTACTTCAGCATCGCGATCCGGTCGATGCCGACGCCGAAGGCGAAGCCCTGGACGCTGTCGGGATCGAGGCCGCAATTGCGCAGCACGTTGGGGTGGACCATGCCGCAGCCGAGGATCTCGAGCCAGTCCGTGCCCTCGCCGAAACGGATCTCGCCGCCCTTGCGCGAGCACTGGATGTCCACCTCCGCGGAGGGCTCGGTGAAGGGGAAGAACGACGGGCGGAAGCGCATCTTCACCGCCTCGACCTCGAAGAAGGTGCGGCAGAACTCCTCCAGCACCCATTTCAGGTTGGCGATGTTGGCCGCCTTGTCGATCACCAGCCCCTCGACCTGATGGAACATCGGCGTGTGGGTCTGGTCGGAATCGTGCCGATAGGTCCGGCCCGGGCAGATCACCCGGATCGGCGGCTGCTGCGACCGCATGGTCCGGATCTGCACCGGCGAGGTGTGGGTGCGCAGCACCTTGCGCTGGCCGTTGCGGTCGGGGGCCAGGAAGAAGGTGTCGTGCATCTCTCGCGCCGGGTGGCCGGGCGGAAAGTTGAGGGCGGTGAAGTTGTAGTCGTCGGTCTCGATGTCGGGCCCTTCCGCCACCGAGAAGCCCATGTCGGCGAAGATCGCCGTGATCTCGTCCATGACCTGGCTGATCGGGTGGACGCGGCCGCGCACCTCCGGCGCCTCGCGCACCGGCAGGGTCACGTCGATGCGCTCGGCCGCGAGGCGGGCGGCGAGGGCCGCTTCCGCCAGGGCGTCCCGCCGGGCCATGAGCGCGCCCTGCACCCGGTCGCGCAGGCCATTGATGAGGGGGCCGCGCGCCTTACGCTCGTCGGGGGTCATCGCCCCGAGGGTCTTCAGGAGTTCGGAGACCGACCCCTTCTTGCCGAGCGCCGCAACGCGCACGGCGTCGAGGGCGGCCTCGTCGACGGCGTCCGCGACCTGACGGTGCAGGTCGCCTTCGAGGGTGTCGAGATCAGTCATCGGTTCCACTCACCGGCTGCGGCGCCGCCCCTCGCGGGACCGGGCGGGCTCGATCGGCATCGGGGCGAGGGTTTTCCCGGTCCCCGGCCGCAACGCAAGCGGCCGGGGGCCAAAAACCCCGGATCGTCGGGCACAAAGACGAAAGGCGCGGCTCCCCGGGGGCGCCGCGCCTTTCGTGAAGAAGAGCGCCCGGCTTGGGCGAGCCGGGCTCGCCTCAGGCGGCCTTAACTCAAGCGGCCTTGGCTGCCGGGAGGGCGGCCTTGGCCAGCTCGACCACGGCGGCGAAGGAGGCGGGCTCGTGGATGGCGAGCTCCGAGAGGGCCTTGCGGTCCACCTCGATGCCGGACTTCGACAGGCCGTTGATAAAGCGCGAATAGGTCAGGCCATGCTCACGGACCGCGGCGTTGAGGCGCTGGATCCAGAGGGCGCGGAACGTGCGCTTCTTGTTCTTCCGATCGCGGTAGGCATACTGCATGCCCTTCTCGACCGCCTGCTTGGCGATCCGGATCGTGTTCTTGCGGCGGCCGTAATAACCACGGGCGGCCTTGAGGACTTTCTTGTGCTTCGCGTGACTGGTCACGCCGCGCTTGACGCGGGCCATGGGAGTTCTCCTGGATTACGAAAAAAGCAGTGTCGGCGTCGTGAAGGCTTACCGGCTGTTGGGCAGGAAGTACTTCTTCACGTTGGCAGCATCGCCCTCGAACAGGGTGGTGGTGCCGCGCAGGTTGCGGATCTGCTTCGTCGTCCGCTTGATCATCCCGTGGCGCTTGCCGGCCTGGGCATACATGACCTTGCCGGTGCCGGTGATCTTGAAGCGCTTCTTCGCGCCCGACTTGGTTTTCAGCTTGGGCATTTGGCTCTCCTGAACGCGCAGCGGCTCCGATCCGGCTGGATCGAAGAGATGCGCTCGGTTGATGCTTCTGATGGAGCAGCACGAACCGCCACGGCAGCCCGATCGGCCGGGCGGTTCAACGCGAGGGGGCTATGACAGAAAAGCGACGCGGTTTCAATGCCGCCTCTCGGGGCTCCATCGCGCGACCGAGGCGGGACCGGAAATTCCCGGCCGAATGCGCTCGGGGATTGCTTGACAGCCCCGGGCGCTGAACCTACACCCCCGACACCGCCGGAAACGGGGCGGGACGTCAAGCGGGCGTAGCTCAGTCGGTTAGAGTGCCGGCCTGTCACGCCGGAGGTCGCGGGTTCGAGTCC
>NZ_LMMK01000001.1:285825-285914 GCF_001422795.1 Methylobacterium sp. Leaf88
CGTCACTTCTTCCCCGAATATTGGATGCGGGCGTAGCTCAGTCGGTTAGAGTGCCGGCCTGTCACGCCGGAGGTCGCGGGTTCGAGTCC